>NZ_LCWM02000032.1 GCF_002077075.2 Thermoproteus sp. CP80
AAGCGGTAGAAGGAGGCGTTGAGCTCCACGGCGTTGAGGCCCGAGTTGGCCGCATACCACCTCAACCCGTCCGGGTTCCAGCCGTACATCCAGCCGCTGGTCCCCACGTAGATCTCCACGGCCCTAAGGACGCCGAGCTATTTGAGGCTTCCGGCCGCGTGAGGCCAGCCTAGGTAGAAGATGGCCAGATAGGTCGCCGCGGCCGAGGCCGCCAGGCAGAGGAGAGACGCCTTGGGGAAGTCCCTGAGGCTCGCGCCGGATCGTCTATACGCCAGATATACGACGGGATGCGCGAAGGGGGAGGCCTATGGGCATCATGGAGGCCACGCCGGCCAACAGCCCTCCTCTGTGGACAACAGAGGCCCCCCAGCAAAGTGGCGGCGGGCACCGCGCCTACTGAGTTCGACAACGCGAGGCCAATCGCGAAGAGCGCAGGCGCGCTCGAGAGATACGGCGCGAGGATGTTGAGGAGGCCCAGGCTCGCCGCGGCGCGGCCTATGGCTATGAACGAGCCCACGAATATCAACGTGTCCCAGAACAAGGCGAATATGTCGATCCTCTCGCCAGTGCTGGCGAGGTATTCGCCGAGAAGGACTATGTCGGCCGAGGTGCCCACCATTCTGCCGCCCAACACCACGGCAAATGCGAGGGGCGACACGTAGGCGGCCGGCGGGGCCCTTAGGCGTTTGGCCGCGTTGAAGAGCATCGCCGACATGGCGAGCAGGACGGCCACGTCGGATATGAGGGCCGATGTGAGGACGGCGGCGAGGTATATCAAGAGGGCCGCCAAGGGGAGGCTCCTGACCCTGGACGATATGGCGGACCCCACAAGCTCCATGGCCCCGACTCGGATACGCCCTATGACCATGGCGCCGAAGAGGGCGACCACAGCGGAGCTCACCAAAAAAGACCTCCTCGATGCGCCCCAAGCCCCACCAGCGCCAAGAGCTCCGGGAAGGCGGGCACGTCGGGCCCATAGGGGATAGACGCTGCGACGACCACGATGCCGGCCACGAGGAGCAGCTGGACGTCTATGTAGGCATCGACGCCGCCCTAAAAAACGTGGCGGGCCGCCGCGCGGATAAACTTTAAATGCCTCCCACTTCAACGGACCGGGGGCCGTAGCTTAGCTAGGTAGAGCGCCCTGGGACTCAGTCCCGGCCAGTCCCGCGTAGGGCTCATAAAGGGCGCCCGGCCCGAGCAGCCGGGAGGCCCCGGGTTCAAATCCCGGCGGCCCCATCCACCGGGCTCTTCCGGCCATCGTCGGCGTGGTCCGACCGGACGTTGGTCGACTCCGCATATCGGCCGCCGTGGCTCCGTGGCTCCACATGTCAGCTAAACTCGACATGTCGACTCAATATCGGCTAACGCACAGCGATCTCCGCCAGCCTCAAGAGGTCTGCCGCGGTTGCCTGTTAGCCGAGGCACCTCTCTGATGTTGCGCGTAGATGCGGTGCGATGTACCCGCGTCGGCGGACTCGGAGAAGCCCCCAAGGGGCCGACGGCGCGCCGAGGCCTTTGAGGCGCCGGTCAGATATCGGACGTGGCGAGGGTCGGCCGCCTGCTCCCCGCGGTCTGTCGACGACTCGATCTGCGGAGCGCCGCCGGGGCCGCTGATCGGCGGCTAAGCTTTTAACCGGCCTCCCGCGGCCGCTAGTGTCGCCTGAGTCGTTGACTAGGCTTGCCTACGTCATGGGCGTCGGGGCTGCGGCGCTCGCCCTCTACCTCCTCCTGAACCCCTACTCGGTGACGACCTACTACTCCGGACCTGCGAGGCCCCTCAACGTGACGCCCGGCGGCGGCCTGGTGCTGCTCGCAATCAACAACACGGGCGGGGGGACGGCCTACGTGCCAGTCTCCGTGGGCGAGGAGGCATACGGCGTGGCTTTCATAAACAACGCGACGTTGGAGGCGCCGCCGGGGCTGTCCATCTACAACTTCTCTTTCGTCAAATATATATACATAAATTATTCCTCGCAAAGTTTATTTATAACAATAAAGAGTATAAAAATATTGATTATAAACAAAATATTAACGGTTATAATGGTTCTGCTCTTTATACTTATGTTCGCATTTCTAGTTGTAGGATATTTATATCAAATCGTCTACAAAACCAAGGGGCCGCGGAACCCGAAAGAGCAATAGTTAAATACGAGACTGCAACATGGCTACATGACATCCCGGAAAGTGGTAATATTGGCGGCCCTTGCGGCCGCCGTCTTGGTGCTGTCGGCGTATCTCTCCACCGCCCAGGCGACGCCGATGCCGCAGACGGTGACGGTGACGGAGATCCCCAACGACCAAGTCCCTCTGTACTTCCAGAGCGGGAGGATAGACCTGCACCTCAACCCGTGGGCTCTGCCCGTGAACATAGTGGCGCAGCTGCAACAGAACCCCAACCTCACCTTGGTGAGCCCCGGCATGATCTCCGCCTACGACCTGCTGTTCAACCCCTACCCAAGCAACAAGACGTTCAACCCCTTCGCCTATAGGCAGTTCCGCTTCTTGATGAACTACCTGGTCGACAGGAGCGGCATCGTGCAGCAGGTGTTCCACGGCCTCGCCACGCCGATGGTGGCCTGGCCCGGCCCCTTCGCCCTCAAGAGCTACATACTCATAGTGCCCTTCCTATCCAGCTACAACATACACTACGACCCGACATACGTCAACGCGTCCATATGGGCTCTCTTCAGGCAGATAAACCAGACCGACCCGGTCTGGCGCGGCAGAATACTGTGGATGAACGGCAAGTGGTACTACATCACGCCTAACTCCACATCGCCGCAACCCGTCACCATAATATTCTTCATAAGGAACGACGATCCGTACCGCTACCAGATGGGCCTCATGTTCTCAGAGGCGCTGCAGTCCCTGGGCTTCACCATCAAGCCCATATACGGCACTCTAACCGACGCGTTGAGCACGGTCTACGGCTCCAATCCCGCCGACATGGGCTGGCAGATATACACCGAGGCGTGGTCCATAACGCCTACGCCTTGGGACACAGGCGCCGGCGCCTCCTTCTGTGCATCCTGGAGCGGCAACATGCCGGGCTGGGGCGAGCCGGGCTTCTGGCAGTACATGAACGCCACGATCGACAACATAACTCAGATGGTGTCATCCGGCAACTTCACCAGCTTGGAGCAGTTCGAGCAGATGTCCGAGACGGCGCTCTCCGACTGCTTCGCCGAGGCCGTCAGGGTGTGGCAAGTGGCTAGATCCGCCGCCTATCCGATCGTCAACAACCTGAAGGACTTCATGCCGTCGGTGCTGGGGCTCGAGACGCCGTACGGCGTCAAGTTCGCCTACGTGCCTGGCAAGAACACCCTCACCGTGGGCATGCTCCACGTCAAGCAGTTCCCGTGGAGCCCCATAGGGTGGATTATATCGATGGACTCCTACACCGCGGACGACGTGCTCGGCTGGCTCTTCGACCCGTTCATGGCGTATGACCCGTTCTCGGGCGAGCCCATGCCGTATAGAGGCGCTTGGTCCGTCCAGCTGAGCCCCAACGGATCGGCCATATACCCCGTCCCGCCCAACGCCGTGGTGTGGAACGCCACCTTGGGCAAGTGGGTGACCGTGGGGCCCGGGCTTATGACCAAGGCCGTCATTAGGTATTACTACAACGGCACCTGGCTCGGCACCAGCTGGCAGAACGGACAGCCCATAACCATGGCCGACGTCCTCATGTACTGGTACTGGACGTTCGACTTGGCCCAAGGAGCGCCGGATCTAGGCGCCAACGCCCAGAACATAGGGGATCTGCAGGGCGCCCTCCAGCCCGGGGTCAGCACGATAGCTGGCGTCCAGTTCTTCCCCAACGGCACGGTGGTGGTGTACTCGACCTACTGGTTCCCAGACCCCAACATAGTGGGTTCCTACTACGCCCCCTACTACACCTGGTCGGTGCCTTGGGAGATATACGCGGCCATGCTCCAAGCCATGAAGGACGGCAAGCTGGCTTTGACGAGGCCCGAGGCTAGGTCCATGAAGGTACCGCAGGTGGACCTCACCGCCAGCGACAGCGCCAAGATACTGGCCGGCTACCTGGCCAACTGGAGCTCGACCGGCTCTATCTGGGACAACGGATCGTGGGCGTGCGTGCCCGGCGTCGGCTGCATGCTGAATGGGACCCAAGCCGCCCAGGCCTACCAGGCGGCCCTCGGCTTCTACAACCAGTACGGCCACCTCTTCATAAGCAACGGCCCCTACATACTGAAGTCGCTGATCTCCACGACGCCGCAGTCGGCTGTCTTCGTCCTGTGGAGCGGATATCCGTTCAACTACACCTACTGGTATAGCAGAATATTCGGCACACTGCCCTCGGTGCCCTCCAACCCGCTGGCCTCCGTGGTTGGGCTGTCGCCGACAACCCTGGTGGTGGGCCAGCCGGCCACCATAACGGCCACAGTGCAGGGCGTCGGGTTGCCGAGCGCGTATGTGTATGTCGCCAACCCGCAGGGACAGGTCGTCTACAGCGGCACCGTCTCCTCCAGCACCCCCGGCCAGCTGACGATCAGCTTGCCCGCAAGCGCCCTGTCCGTGCCCGGCGTATACACGTTGAACATGTTGGTCTACACCGATAAGGTCACAGTGCCGACCACGTATTCGGCGACGCTGGCTGTCGTACCCGCCGTGACGGTGACGACCAGCTCTGTGAGCACCGTGACTACCGCAACTACGGTGACCTCGGCAAGCACTGTCACAACTGCGACCACCGCCACCACCACCGTCGCAGCGACGCCTGGCTGGGTTTGGGCTCTCGTCGCTATTCTGATCATAGTCATAATCGCGGTTGCGGTGCTGGCCATCAGGAGGCGTTGATAAGATAAAATAAAAACCCCCTTTTTCTATATAATCTTTATGGGTCTATTGAGGACTCTGGCCATCAGGTCGGTTAATCTAATCATAATCCTGTTCGCGGTTCTCTTCGCGATATCGTACGCCCTGTCGGGGCCGGCGGCCCAGCTCCTCCAGACTCAGATACAGCTGGAGGCACGGTCGCTCGTCTCGCAGCTGGCCAAATCGGGCCACTACACGCCGACGCAGATACAGGATCTCTACAACTCCATAGTCCAACAGCTCTATAAGGCCTACGGCCTCGACCAGCCTGCCTACATCAGGGTGTTCTATATAATCTACAACATGTTGGTTTTCAACTGGGGCTATTCGTACTTCCCGGACGTATACGGCGTTGCGTCGGGGAAGGTGTCTGATATAATCGCCTCGGCGTTGCCCGGCACGGTGCTTCTCGATACCTTCGGCATCTTGCTGAGCGCTTTCATAGGCGTACAGATAGGGCTTAGGTCGGCCTTGAGGTACGGCAGCAGGGTGGACCGAGCCGTCATGTACTACGGGGCTGTGTCCAACGGCCTGCCCCAGTGGTGGGTTGGCATACTCATGCTGCTGGTCTTCAGCTTCTACCTATCCACGATCAGATCCCCCATCTACTTCCCCTCGGGCGGCATCCTGAGCCCCAAGTATTACTCCATGTGGTTCGCCTCGCCCCTCTCTGTGTTCACGGACCCGGGCGCTCTGGCGGACCTCCTGTGGCACTTCGCGCTTCCGTTGGCCACCGTCCTTATCGCCAACATAGGCGGTTGGGCGTACTTCGCCAGGACCGTCGCTCTCAACACGGCCCAGGAGGACTTCGTGACCTTTGCCAAGATGAAGGGACTGCCCGACGGCAGGATAACCGGGAGGTACATACTTAGGCCGTCCGCGCCGGCCATATTGACGAGCATACTCCTCGGCCTGCCCTTCATAATCTTCGGCGGCTTCATAATAACCGAGGCGGTGTTCCGCTGGTGGGGGCTGGGCTACGTCTACAACCTAGCCATATTTGCGCCGACTCCGGACCTGCCCGTCATAGTGGCGCTGACCTACGCCTCGACTCTGCTGTACATAGCCCTGGTGCTGGTCCTGGAGGTGCTCTACATAGTGCTCGACCCGAGGATAAGGAGCGAGTAGCCATGGCGGCCCGCAGAGAGTTCAGAATACTCGGGATGACGCCAGGGGAGATATGGCGCGGCTTCGTGTCCACGACCACGGGCAAAATCGCCCTGGCGTTCTTCTCGATAATGGTCGCGTTTTCGATCTACGCATTGGTGGCCCTGCCGCCGAATTTCGGCAACCTCTGGAACACCCCGTCGTACTGGCAGGCGAACCCCAAGTACGCCCCGCCCGCCTGGATAAACTTCTTCGCGGGCGACGCCTACGCTCCGCAGATGGCCGTACGCGATTTCAACTTCACCGCCGGCTCCAGCGGAGGCGTGGGCTATGCAGTCATCCAATTCGCCGTCGACGACAGCTATGCCCAACCCTGGAGAAATCTCTACATGATGGTAAGAAGCCCGGCGGTGTATAACGCCTCCACGGTCGCCTACCTCACCGTGGAGAGGCCGGACGGCAAGACGGTGCAGCTGGGGCCTGTATCGGTCAACTCGCAGTTCGTCGCCCTGGGGCTGAGCCCCCAGATAATATCGCAGGTAAGCTCGTTCTATCAGAGCAACTTCGGCGTGCAGAACGCCGTGCCCGCAGGATCCTCCGCGATACCCTACCTCTTCTACACGGTGAGGGGCGGCGATTTGGTCCCGCTGAAGGGGACCTACAGGTTCACAATAACCATGTACTCGTTCAGCGGAAATACCGTACTAAATAGGAAGGACCTAGGCGTAGTTCTGGAGGGCGAGGTGTACGGCCTGATGGGCACCGACTTCCTGGGGCACGACCTCTGGCTGGGGCTTCTGGCGGGCTTCCCCATAGATCTCGCCGTGGGCATCATCACCGCCGCGATAGTGGTGACCCTCGCGATACTCATCGGCATAGTTGCCGCCTTCTACGGAGGCCTCGTCGACGAGGTGCTGACGAGAATCACCGACTTCTTCATACTGCTCCCGGCGTTCCCTCTGCTTATAGTATTCTCGGTGTTGTTCCAGTGGTCCATCTGGGACGCCATAGTCTTCCTGGCCGCGGTGTCTTGGGGAGGCTCGGCCCGTGTGATCCGCGCCATGGTAATGCAGATAAAGAGCTCGCAGTTCATAGAGTCGGCGCTGGCGGCTGGCGCGGGCAGAGGCTGGATACTTAGAAACCACATATTGCCCATGGTCATGCCCTACACCCTCTACCTCTTCGTGGTGAACGTGCCAGGCGGCATATTGACCCTCTCGGCGATCAACTTCTTCAACCTAGCCGGCGCCGAGCTCCCCACGTGGGGCAACATACTGGCCTACGCCAACGAGTTCGGAGCGCTGACGTCCGGCTACTGGTGGTGGGTGGTGCCGCCAGGTCTGTTGATAACCTTCGTCGCCGTGACGTTCATATTTGTGGCCATGGGCCTCGAGCCCGTGGTCAACCCGAGGCTGAGGCACGCGTGACCATGGTGCTCCTCGACGTCAGAAACCTAAGGCTCTACTACCAGACCACCAAGGGCATCCTGAAGGCGCTGGACGGCGTGTCGTTCGAGCTGGAGGAGGGCGAGACCCTGGCCGTCGTCGGCGAGACGGGCAGCGGCAAGTCGACTCTGGCGAAGGCCATAACTAGGGTCTGGGAGAGGAACGTCTCGCTGGTGGACGGGGAGATATACTTCGAGGGCGAGGAGGTGTTGCACATGCCCGAGGACCGCTTCAGGAGGGAGATAAGGTGGCGCAAGATAGCCATGGTGCCGCAGGCGTCCATGAACGCCCTCAATCCGGTGATCACCATCGGCGAGCAGATGATCGAGCCGCTGGTCCTCAGCGGAGTTCCGAAGGGCGAGGCGCTCAGGCTGGCCCAGGACTCGCTGGAGTCGGTGGGCCTCCCGAGGGATGTGGTCGCCCGCTACCCCCATCAGCTGTCGGGAGGCATGAAGCAGAGGGTCGTCATAGCCATGGCCATAATGACGCGGCCGAAGCTCCTGATCCTGGACGAGCCGACCTCTGCGCTCGACGTTATGACGCAGGCCAACATCATGAACTTGCTGAAGGAGCTGAAGGCGCGGCTGAAGCTGACGTATATATTCATAACGCACGACCTGGCGCTGGCCAGCGAGCTCGCCGACTCTGTGGCCGTCATGTACGCCGGGAAGCTCGCCGAGATCGGCAGCTCCGAGGATATGTACGGAGCCCCGGCGCATCCCTACACCCAGGGCCTTATGGCCAGCATGCCCACGCTGAGGACCGACAAACAGCTGGCCTACATACCCGGGGAGGTGCCAAGCCTCATAGATCCGCCTAGGGGATGTCGCTTCCATCCGCGGTGTCCCTACTTCGCCAAGGACAAGGCCTTGAAGGGGCTCTGCGACGACATGGAGCCGCCGGCGTTCGAGCTGAAGCCATGGACGGGCAGGCGGCACCTCGCGGCGTGCTGGCTGTATAAATAGCCATGTCGGCCGAAGGGATGGGCATCGATTTAAATCCGGGATCTCGTGGGGCCATGGCCGCCAAGATGCTCGACGTCTCGGACGCGCCTTGGGTTCGCGCGGACTCGCTGGTGGTGGCGCACAGGCTGAGGCTGTGGTACTCGGTCAAGAGGGGGCTCTTCTCCAAGCCCATATACGTCAAGGCGGTGGACGGCGTGAGCCTGAGCGTGGCTAGGGGCGAGACTCTGGCCGTCGTGGGGGAGTCGGGCAGCGGCAAGACGACTCTGGGCAGGACGTTGATACGTCTGCTGAGGCCCACCGGCGGCGATTTGATATTCGACGGGAGGGACGTGGCGTCCTCCGATGAGTCGGAGCTGCGTAAATGGTTCAGGCGGCGGGTCTCCATAGTGTTCCAGGACCCCTACTCCAGCCTGCATCCCTACCACAGCATCGGCTTTATACTCGAGGAGCCCCTTATAATACACGGAGTGCCTAAGGGCGAGAGGATGGAGCGGGTCTACAAGGCCCTGGAGGAGGTGAAGCTGACGCCGCCTGAGGACTTCGTGAACAAATATCCGCACATGCTGTCCGGAGGCCAGAGGCAGCGCGTGGCGATAGCGCGCGCCACCATCCTCAACCCGGACTTCATAGTCGCGGACGAGCCCGTGTCGATGCTAGACGTCTCGGTAAGGGTGGAGATACTCACCCTCCTGAAGGAGGTCCAGAAGAGGTACAACGCCGCGTTCCTCTACATCACCCACGACATCTCCACGGCGAAGTACTTCAGCGACAACATAGCGATAATGTACGCCGGGAAGCTCGTCGAGTACGGCCCCTTCCGCTCGGTGGTGAAGGAGCCGGCGCATCCCTACACCCAGGCGCTGATAGAGGCCATACCCGACCCCGACCCCAAGAACAGGCTCAGACCCAGGAAGGTGGCCCCGGGAGAGCCGCCGAACCTCGCCAACCCGCCGTCGGGATGCCGCTTCCATCCCCGTTGCCCCTTCGCCATGGATAAATGCAGGAGGGAGGAGCCGCCGATGGTCGAGGTCAGGCCGGGCGTATATACGGCCTGCTGGCTCTACAAGTAGCCGCCCTTCGGCGCCGGCGTGCCCGAATGGATAGGGCCCCGTATAAGGTTCAAGTGCATCCTCTGCGGAGAGTGCTGCAGGCTCTACTGGGTGCCCGTAACGCACGTGGACCTGTGGCGAATAGCCGAGGGGACCGGCCTCAAGCCCCGCGACTTCGCCGCCCCCATACCCAAGGACGCGGTGGGCGAGTGGGGCGTGCCGTCCATCCTCCTCTCCGACGGCCGCCGGCACTACGTGGTGTTGAAGAAAAGGCTCGACGGCCTCTGTATCTTCAACAAGCTGAGCGACGGGCGCTTCATCTGCTCCATCTACGACAGGCGCCCGTCTAGCTGCCGCTTCTATCCCTTCGTCTACATCCCCGGCGACGTGGTGCGCCTAGAGCTGGCCAAGGACGCCGAGAGGTTCTGCCCGGGCATCGGCAGAGGCCCCGTCCGCGACCTCTCGGCGGAGGCCGAGGCGGCCGCCGCGAGGGAGGCGGAGATGGAGAGCTACAGGGAGGTGGCGGATCGGTGGAATGGGCTCGTGGCCTCGTCTAAAGTCGGAGGCACCTTCGACGAGTTTCTGGAGTTCGCCCTGGCGGCGGCCCGCGGCTTAAAGTTTAACTGACGGCCGCATGCCCCCCAGTGGTGAGGCGCGGCGACTGGGTCCTGTTGCTGTCTGAGGACGGCTTGAAGATCGTGGCGAGGCACCGGGGGCGGCTCGAGACCATCAGGGGGTACGTGGAGGCGTCTGCGCTGGACGGCGCAGAGTACGGAGGCGCCGTGACCACGTCCCTAGGCCACAGGTTCTACGTCCTGCGGCCCACCATATACGAGGTTCTGCCTCGCTTGAGGCACGCGACGCAGGTTATATATCCGGTCGACGCCGAGTTCATAGCCTTGGTGGCGGGGATAGGGCCGGGATCCGAGGTGGCGGAGGCGGGCACAGGCTCGGGCTATCTGGCCTCGTTGCTGGCCTGGCGGGTAGGGCCCCAGGGACGCGTCTTGACGTACGAGGTGAGGGGCGACTTCGCGGAGGTCGCATGGGACAACATAAGGTCGCTGGGCCTCGAGGGGATAGTCGACGTGGCGGTCGCAGACGTGGCCGCGGCCGGCTTCGGCGCGGAGGGCCTGGACGCGGTCGTGCTGGACATGGGAAGCCCTTGGTCCGCCCTGGACGCGGCCCTGGAGGCCCTGAGGCCCGGCGGCTCCCTCGTCGTCTTCAGCACGAGCGTCGAGCACGCCCAGAAGAGCGTGGCGGCCATGAGGTCCCGCGGCGTCCTCGACGTCAACATGGCGGAGGTGTCCGTCAGGCCCTGGAAGGCCGAGCCGGGGGAGATGCGGCCGGAGACGCGGGCCATCGTCTTCACGGGGTTCATAATATGGGGCAAGGCGCCGCCCAGCCGAGGGCGGAGGCCCTGAGGCCCGGCGGCTCCAAGCGGTCCGACCGCACACGACGCCCTGGACGTCTGCGTCGGCTCCCCGCGGCGCCTCAATCGGCCGCGAGCCCGTGCGACCTAGACGCCGCCGGCCTAGACGACGCAACGGCCTTCGCCATAAGGTGTTGCCAGATGTGGTTGTGCCGTTGCAATCTCCGCATCGGCCGCAGGCTTTGAAGAATCGTCGTCAAATTCTGAGGCTTTAGTTACGGCTGGAGACCGCCGTGAGTTGCCGATAGTTCTAAGCGCTAAACCTATGGTGGGTGAATTAAGGCTGGAGACTCTCGACATCGTGCATGCCGGCTGGATACTGTCGGCTAGGCGGGGATAACTTTTATTTAGATTTTCTTAAGGCAACGGCGTGGAGCTTATCAGAGAGGCAAGACCTCACAGCAGGAGGAAGCTTGGGGAAAACTTGATGGAGTGGTTCCACTGGCTTCTGCGGGAGGCCGAGATATACGACATCAGGTATCCCGTCAAGGGCGCCTTCGTCTGGAGGCCCTACGGGATGAAGATAAGGAGGAACGTGGAGGCCGTCATCAGGGAGCTGCACGACTCGACAGGCCACCAGGAGGTGCTCTTCCCCGTGTTCATACCCTACGAGTTTTTCAGCAAGGAGTCGCAGCACATCAGGGGATTCGAGTCCGAGGTCTTCTGGGTGTCCAAGGGCGGGGAGTCGGGGGAGAGGCTGCTGCTTAGGCCCACGTCGGAGACCGCCATGATGCCCATGTTCAAGCTCTGGATACAGGACCACAGGGATCTGCCCCTAGCCGTCTACCAGATCGTGAGCGTCTTCAGGGCGGAGACCAAGATGACGAACCCCATGATAAGGGTGAGGGAGATCTCCATGTTCAAGGAGGCCCATACCGCCCACGCGGACAGAGAGGACGCGGAGAGGCAGGTGAGGCTGGCCGTCGACGTCTACAAGAGGATCTTCGACAGGATGTGCGTGCCCTACCTCATCTCGCAGAGGCCCGAGTGGGACAAATTCGCCGGCGCTGTGTACACCATAGCCTTCGACACTATCCTCCCCGACGGGAGGACCCTCCAGATCGGGACGGTCCACTACCTGGGCACGAACTTCTCCAAGGTGTTCGAGGTGACCTACCTGAAGCCCGACGGAGGCCACGACTACGTCCACACGACCTCCTACGGCATATCCGAGAGGAGCATAGCGGCCATGCTCATAGTGCACGGAGACGACGCGGGCACGACGATACCCCCCGCCCTGGCTCCCGTGCAAGTCGTGATAATCCCCATAATCTACGGCGAGGAGAGGAAGGCGGTCATGGAGGCGGCCCTAAGCATCGCCGAGAGGCTCAAGGCGGCCGGCATCAGGGCGGCCGTCGACGAGAGGGAGGACAAGACGCCCGGCTGGAAGTTCTACTACTGGGAGCTCAAGGGCGTCCCCCTGAGGGTGGAGATAGGCAGGAGGGACCTGGAGCAGAGGTCTGTGGTCATCGCCAGGAGGGACACGTTGGAGAAATACTCGGCGGGCTTCGAGGAGCTGGAGGACGCCGTCAAGAAGCTCCTGGCCGAGGTCGAGGAGAACTTGAGGCGCTCGGCCTGGGACAGGCTCATGTCGTCGGTGGTCAAGGCCGACGGCCTCGAGGCGGCCAGGAAGGCGCTGGGCGAGGGGAAGATAGTCGAGGTGCCGTGGAGCGGCGACAACAGCTGCGGCTTGAAGATGGTCGAGCTGCTTCGGGCAGATGCGTTGGGCACTCCGCTGGACGCCCCGGCCGATGTGGGCGGCGCCGATCTGCGCGACCTCGCCTGTCTGGACAAGAGGGCCAGCTACTGGCTTAGGCTGTCCGAGCGCTACTGACGGCCGGGGGCCAGCCCCATCCTCCTGGCCACGTAGGGCGTGCAGAACCAGCTGAGGTAGGGCAGAGGGCCTATGGAGACCCACGTGGCTCTGCCCCTCAGAAACTCCTCGTCCTCCGGCGCAAGGCCGTCTTGGTCCCCCACCACTATCAACGAGCCCCTCGGGATGGAGACCCTATCTATGTCGGTCCCCGACTCGTGTAGATAGAAGACGGGCCCCCGCCACGTCCCCGCCACGTCCCTCAGAGAGGCCGCGTACCTCCTCATGTGGGGCAGCTCCCCGGCGAGCTCCTTCGCGCTCCTCGCCGAGGTCCGCTCGACCTCCACGACGACCCCGTCGCAGAAGGCCAGGTAGACCTTGGACGCGCCTGCCCTCAGGGCCTCAAGCGCGAAGTCGAGGAGGACGTCGGCCCTCCCCCTGACCAGAGGCTCAGGGGGGAAATCCCGCCAGCAGGCCGTGTCGGATTTTATCAGGAAGCTCAAACCGCGAGCGGCGCCCGCCTCTTCCTCTCCTCCCGCGGCCTGACCTTTATCAGGCCGAAGAACACGGCGCAGTTTATGCAGTACGTCCTCGTTATGTAGTACTTGGGTATTATGGCGCCCTGCTTCTCGAGCTCCCTGGCGAGATCCGGCGGGACGGGGCTGTAGGGTATCGTCACCCTGACGGCCTTGGATCTGGGCACGAGCTTGCCGCAGTTGTCGCAATGCAGAGTCGGCTCATGGCCCTTGTCGCCCTTGTGTCTGCCTCGATTTTTCCTCTTCTTCGGCATACGGCCCCAGAACCGGACCTCTTTATAAAAATTTATGCCGGCCTCCGCGCGGCGAATAACATTAATAGCGGCGGGTGGAAGGCGCCGTGATCGAGAAGCTACGTAAATACGTGAATCTCGACCGGCTGGGCGCCCGCATACCCGTCCCGGCCGACGCCGTGACCGCCCTCTCCCTGGCCGTGGCCCTCGTAGGCGTATATCTGACGTGGGTCGGCTGGCCTGCCTGGCCCTTCATAGCTGTCGTGGGGGCCCTCGACGTGCTGGACGGGCCCGTCGCCAGGTCGAGGGGGACCGCCGGGAGGCCGGGGGCCCTTCTGGACTCCACGCTGGATAGATACACCGACGCCTTTATTTTGCTGTACTTCTACCGCTCGGCCCCTCACCTGCTCATCTACCTGGCGCTTCTAGGCACCTTCCTGATAAGCTACGTTAGGGCGAGGGCGGAGTCCCTGGGGCTCTCCATGAGGGGCGTGGGGTTCATGGAGCGGGCCGAGAGGATCCTCTACCTGTTCGCCGCATCGATCGTGGGGCTGTTCGTCGAGGGGGCCCTGGCCCCTGCCCTGTATCTGTACGCCGCGCTGGTCAACGCGGCGGCGGCCTACAGATTCCTCGCCGCATATCTGGCGCTCAAGCGCTGACGCCGTCCCGGCGCCACGGGCGCGGCGGAGGAAGCCTTTTTAACGCCACAGCTTCGGCCCAGTATGAGCCTGGTGGCGAGGATCTCCAACGGCAAGGTGGTGGAGAGGAGGGTCGTGGCTGAGAAGGTGGCTGAGGCCGTCAAGAAGGAGGGGGCGCAGTGGTTGGGCAGATGGAACCCCGCCCTCTCCGACTTCATAATATTGAGGGATTTCGTGACCCTCAGCTACCCGGCGCCGGTGACCAAGGAGCTTCTGGAGAAGATAAGGGAGTTCTCGCCGAAGAGAGTCGGCGATAGGGTCGAGGTCACGGTACCGGTCTTCGAGGTCGTTTACAACAGCACGTGGGCCGGCGACGACATGAAGATAGACGACGCCGTGGTCGTGGCGCCCCATATAGACGACGCCTCCGACGAGCAGATAATCAACTCGATCCTGCAGGAGTTCGCGGCGCCCGGGGAGGAATAATCAGCCCACCAGCTTGCCGACGCCCCTCAGCTCCTCCATGCTGAAGCCCAAAGCCTCCAGCACCTGCTCGACGGTCGTCGCCATGAACTCTATGTATTTGCGGTCGTCGATCTCGTCTATACGGGCCATCTGCACTGGCTTGACGCCGAGCGAGTCCCTGGTCTTAACGTAGGATATCACGTCGCCCCTGCCCAGCTTGACGCCCATGGCCTTGCTCAGGAGCTCCGCGGCCTTGACGTGCTGCGGCTTGTTCTTCGTATATTCGTCCAGGTCCTTATTCAGGGAGGTCTTTATGGCGAGCTTGTCGAGCGTGATCCTCTTCTCGCGCAGCTCCGACTCGTACTCCTTCACGAGTGCGGACACCTCCTCCCTCACCTTGAAGAGGTCGTCGAGCGTGCCGACGTTCCTCAGACGCTCCACGATGTCGTCCATGAGGTCCTTGACGAAGACCGGCGCATTGCGCTTCTTCCCCACAAGCCCCTTTATCACGACGCCGCCGTCCGACGTCACGCCGAGGTAGTTCTTCTTGCGCCCGCTGAAGAGCACGAACCTGTAGACCTTGTCGAGGTCTATGTCTATGCCCAGCTGGGCCGCGTAGTCCACAAGCCCCTTTATCTTCTCGTCGGAAGCCCCCAGCAGGAACAGGCTGTCGGTATCGCCGTATATGGGCTCCATGCCCAGCTCCACGGCCCTCAACACCGTGCTCGTCATGACGTATCTGGCGAGGGCCGTCGTCAGCTCGGCCACGGGCGGGCAGTAGAGCGGGAAGGTCTCGGCGCCGAAGACCCCGTAGGAGGCGTTTATGAACACCTTCATGGCGCTCTGCACGACGTCGTAGAGGGCCTTCTCCTGCGGCGTCGTGGCGCTCTTCGCCAGGCGCTTGTACACGTGCACCCTCAGGTCCCTCAGGATGCCCACCAGCAGGCTGGTTATGCCCCTCCTCCCCCTGCAGATCCAGTGGGGCAGCTCAGCTATGGGCCTCTCGGCCCCCTCCTTGTTCTGGCAGTTGACGGTCTCGTAGGACAGGTTCCACTTGCTTATGACCGAGGGGTACAGGGACGCGAAGTCCAGCACGTATATGTTGAAGAAGACGCCTGCAGGCGGGTCGAGGACCACCGCGCCCGCGTACTTCTTCCCCTTTATCACGGCCTTCGTGTAGGCCTCCCCCCTCGACTTTATTATATCCTCCTTGTTGGGGATGAGCCAGCCCCTCCTCCTGTGCTCGTAGTAGAGCATGTTCCTGATCCAGGCCGACACCTGCGATCTGGTCAGGTCCTCCAGAGGCAGCTTGGCTATCCTGGAGAGCAGCACCATCAGCTTCATGACCAGCTCGTCGTTGTAGAGGGTGAAGTAGAGGGTTATGAAGGCGTCGCGGAAGTTGTACTCGGCCAGCTCGTCGAGGGGCATGGACGACACGACGCCCTGCCTCTCGACCTTCCCGACGCCCAGTATCGCCGAGGCGATCGCGTCGAGCCCCCTCTCGCCCCTATAGACGCCGCCGAAGGCGTAGACCTCGATGGCCTTTATGGCGAAGAACTTATAGAGGTCTATGTGTATGCCGGGCGCCACGGTGACGTAGTCCCTCCTGGCGACCACGGGTATCTCCTCCTTCTTGAAGCCCAGGGCGACCGCCCTGTTGTAGAGATAGGGCATGTCGAAATTATCGCCGTTGAACGTGACCACTATGGGGTACTGGACTATCGTCTTGAACACCTCCGCGACCAGGTCGTACTCGCTGTCGAACAACATTACGTCGAACTCGGCGTCCGAGAGCGCCTTGAGGTCTGCCTCCACGCCCGGCCTCCTCAACAGAAGGACCCTCCGCAGCCCGTCGCTGCCGACGAGCGCCGCCGACACTATCTCGTAGTCGGCCTCCCTGGGGTTGGGGACCTTGTTCTCCTGGGGCGTGAAGACCTCGATATCTATGGCGACCCTCTTTATGTGGGGTATGGGCGCCTGGAAGAGCGGTATCCAGTTGGCGGCCTCGGCCCTCTCGTCGTCGGAGGAGAACACGCTGGAGAGGCTCTTCGCCACCTCCGGCGGTATCTCCACCTCCACCGGCGTCAAGCCGTTGTCCTCGCTGCGGTACCACATGCCCGGTATAATCCCTCTGTCGAACAGATAGCTGTGGTGGTACTTGATCCTGGACTCCCAAGTCTTGGGCAGCATCTCCCTGATGGACCTCCTGCCCCCGCCTATGGAGAGAGGGTCCTTGGCGTATATCTTCGTCGCCGCGATCCTCCTGTCGGACAGCGCGTCGTACTTCTCGACCGCCTCCATGTGGCTGAAGCCCGGGTGCTTCAAAACCTCGGGGTACTTATCGGCGACGACCTCCGGAGGCAGATCCGTCACTAGGTAGGGCCTGTGCCCGCTCTTGTCGTACCAGTAGTAGACCAGATCTCCGGCCGGGTCGTAGAGCTTCACCAAGGCCTTGCCCTCAGCCCCGTCGTACGTGACCGACAGGACTATCGAGGGCGGTATGGAGGTCGAGATGGCGCCCTTTATCCTGAACTCCGCGACCTCCTCGCCCTCGAACTCGCGGACCTCCTCGCCCTCCTCCTCGATGAACTCCTCCTCAAAGGCCACGGACATAAGGACCTGCGTATTTAAAGCCATGCGTCCGGCCGCGTGTTATCTCCGTATACAGCCCGGGCCGCGGACGCCGGAGGGAAAAGTTAATAAAGAGCCGCGTGAAAAGAGAATAATGGTCATTTACGTTTCGCCGCATAAGAACGAGACGAAGACAACGATGTCGACAGACCTCAAGAAAATCCTCCT
>NZ_LCWM02000033.1 GCF_002077075.2 Thermoproteus sp. CP80
CGGACGCCATGAAGGACGCGGCGAAGATGAAGGCGATGAGGGCCAGGAACCACCTGCTGTACATCTGCTTGACGTTGAGGCGGAATATCTTCCAGAGCCTTCCGGCGCTCATCTCATCAGCCGGGCCGCCACCTCCTCGATCCTCTCGCCGGCGTCCTGGGCCATGGCCTTCAGCTCCTCCATGGCGCCGCGCCAGACTATCCTCCCCCTATTGATGACCAAAACCTCCCTGGCCAGCCTCTCTGCTACGGACATTATGTGGGTCGAGACGAAGATCGTGGTGCCCGCCGCGTTCATACCCCTCAGCATCTTGATGACGGACTCCTGGGCGGGTATGTCGAGGTAGTTCAGAGGCTCGTCCAGCAGGAGCACCCTGGGCTTGTGCATTATGGCTAGGGCGAGGGCCAGCCTCTGCCTGTTCCCCCTGGAGAGCGAGGAGGCCAGCCTGTCCTCGAGGTCCCCCAGGCCCAGGGCCTCCACGGCCCAATCCACCGCCGAGCCGTCGAGGCCGCGGAGGGCGGCCACGTACTCCAGGTTCTCCCTAACGGTGAGGCTCAAGAAGGGCGCGGCGTCCTCCGGCAGGAAGCCCATGCAGGCCTTGGCCTCTCTGGGCTGGCGCTGGACGTCGTAGCCGCACAGCCTCGCGACGCCGGCGTCGGGCCTCAGAAGCCCCGCCAATATCCTCAACGTCGTGGACTTCCCAGCGCCGTTGGGGCCCAGGAGCGCCACCGCGCCGCCGCAGGGCACCTCGAACGTAACGCCGTCGAGGGCCGCGACGTCGCCGTAGCGCTTCCTGAGGCCCTCAGCCGCTATACACATGCGCAACGAAATATATATTATATATAACATTTGCCCCATAGCGCCCATACATCCCGTCGAGGCCGGTTCCGCCCCTCGAGGTCTGCCGCCGCTAGGCGGGCCCGCCGCCCGCCACGTACTCCTCGGCCAGCGCCTTCGCCTCGCCGTAGGTCGCCTCCATGCCCTCGGCCTCCAGCGCCACGGCACCGCCGCACCTCACGGCCACCCTCGGCGTCTTGGCCACCACGGCCACCCTCCACCGGGGCCTTGCGTAGTCGGCTATGCTACGCCCGGCGACCACCCTCGCGTAGACTTCGCCGTCCGCCTCGGGCCTCTCGGGGCACTCCACGACGGCCGTGGCGACGTAGTACCGGCCCTCCCTCCGCTCGGCGGATCCGTGCGCCCTGTAGAGCAGGACGGCAGCCACGTGCGTGCAGACGCCCCGGGCCCTCCTGGGCCCCCACTCGGTGAGGTAGCAGGTGCAGACCCAACGCCCCTCGGCCTCAGACCACCAGACGTGGTACTGCGGATATCTGTCGCCGAGGTCCGGCCGGCCCTTGACTATATAGTAGCCCCCGGCCTCCTCCACGTCGCCCAGCCTGGCAAGCGCCCTTCTGAGCCACGCCTTGGACTTGCCGGGGAATCTGCGCCGCAGGGCGTCGAGCGGATCCTCCACGATATCTAGGGAGTTTAAAATCAAACGGCCCAGCCCTAGAGGGCCCAGTCGACATCCTCGGCGTACAGCCCGCTGCGCAGGGCCTCGGCGGTTTCGCCCGGCACTGGCGCCTCCAGCGAGGCCGCTGGGTGTATTACGGCTATCGCCAGGCCTCCCCCCTCCGGCATCAGCGCCTTCAGGTAGTGGATCGATCTAGGCAGGGCGCCCTCACCGTAGTCCTCCGGGAAGACCGGGCGCGCCGCCACCTCGACGCCGCCGGCCCTCAGCCGCACAGACCTCTCTATGCCGGCGTACCTCGGCAGGAGCGTCCTCAGCTCGCCCTCGCTGTAGAGGTTCACCATGAGGGTCATGGAGACCTCCCCCCGTCTGGGCGCCATGGGGGCGTACGCCCTGACCGC
This sequence comes from Thermoproteus sp. CP80, assembly GCF_002077075.2. Taxonomy (GTDB): domain Archaea; phylum Thermoproteota; class Thermoprotei; order Thermoproteales; family Thermoproteaceae; genus Thermoproteus. Next base: position 1,873 of record NZ_LCWM02000033.1, read on the forward strand.
CTCGCCCACCAGCCGCCCGTCGATGGGGCGTCCGTCGCTCTCGGCGTATAGGGCCTCCTCTATCTGGAACCAGACCGTCACGGCGTCTTCGAACAGGACCGTGATCCTGTCGGAGAGGTCGAGGTACCGCGGCCTCTTGTAGGCGGCGACGGCCTCCACCGCCTCGTCTCTGATCTTGCGGTACTCCTCGGGCCCCAGTATCCTCCTGGCCGCCGCCCGCAGATCCATCACTTGACCAAAACCTCGTCGTCCACCTTGGTCTCGACCCCCTTGCCCCTTAGGTATTTCTCCAGAGCCTCGTTGAACCTCCCCGCATGGAACCTCTCTATCTTGGCGAGGGCCTCGAACCACTGGGCCACCTCGTGGAAGCCCTCCTCCCTGGCGGTTCTGGCGAAGCCCGGATACATCTGCGTCCACTCGTAGGTCTCGCCGTATATTGCCGCCCTCAAGGCGTCCTCCAAGTCGTTTATCTCAATCTCGGCGACCGGGTCGACCCCCAGGTGCATCAATATGCCGAAGGCGTGCCCGGTCTCGGCCTGGGCCGTCTTCTCGAACACCTCGGCGAGCTCCTCGAGGCCTCTCTCCCTGGCGAGCCTGGCGTAGTAGAGATACCTCCGGTTGGCCATCGACTCGCCCTGGAACCCGGCCTTGAGGTTCTCGTAGGTCTTGGTCCCCTTGGGGATTTTCCTCCGATTCATGACGGCAAGAGAAATAGAATTAAAAACGATTTTCATTTATGCCAAATCTGCACGGTAGACCTGGCCGAAAGTTTCAACGTACTCAGGGGAGGTATGTCCTGTTTCACCTGAGGGTCTTAAATACCCGTATACTTCCCGTATACATGTTCCGGGTGCTCGTCGACGGAAGGACCTGGAGGGTCTTGATAACCGGGAGGGAAGAGGACCTAGACCTCCTGGACGAGGGCTGGGAGCTCGCAGGCGCCTACAGAAGCTGGCGCGAGGCGTATAGAGTCGCCGCCAGGATCGCCGACGCGCACGACATGGTCCTCGAGTGGTACGTGGAGGAGGCGGCCCCCTAGCGCCCGCCCGGCGCCCGCATCCCAATTTTCGATTGGGACGGTCCGATAGATCGCCCGCATCGGCCCGGCAATAGATCGCAGTCCTGGCGCCGGGACGGCGCGTACAGCCATTTCCGGCGCCCGGCGCGGACTGAGGTTAAGAGGATCCCCCATGCCTATATTCGCCTGCGCAGATAGGCGCAGTTATCGCCACGCCCGCTATTGAGGGACGGACGCCACTGTGCGCCTCAGAGATAGGGAGCGCGAGGCCGAATCGCGGCAATTGCACGCATATAGAGCCGGCCTACGGGGCCTTAGGAATGATAGAAATGAACCCGCGGCGCCCGATACTAAGGGCGGTGGGCGCAGGCGCCGCCGCTCGATACGCCGCGGGGCGTCACGGATCCCGGGCCAGCCACCTAAGCGCGTCCAGATACTCGCCGAAGTCCCGCTCGGACATCAGCCGGTCGACGCTCATCCGCTCGGCCCACTGCCCCAGGTGCCTCTTCTCGTACTCCTCCGACCTCAGGACGCCCACGGGATCGCTCCTACAGCTCCGCCTATCGTAGCCAAGCCCGATGCAGAGCCACGCCTCGTGCATAGGGCTGACCGCGACCACCCTAATGCTAACGTCCACGTTCGGCAGATTCCTAAGGTGCCTCACGACGTCCGAGTCCCCAGCGTCGGGCCTACCCTCGTCGTCTATGACGAACAGAACCTTAGTCGCCTCTCCCGACACAGCGACGCTCAGAACCAGCCTCCTCAACTCATTATCGCACTTACGGACGGGCCTTGGATCAATTCTTATATTCGCAGGCGGGTTCAATACGCGGCTTTCCGCGAGCTTCCTCATCACGGCCCTGTGGAACTCCTTGCCGTAGGTATCCTCCACGAACACGATGCGCCGCATGTCGCCCGCCTACTCCTCCCGCGTCCTCTGGTAGAAGATGTAGTCCGAAAACGCGACGTCTAGCTCTTCAAGCCTCCTCCTGAGCTTCTCGAGGTCGCTGTGGGGAGGCTCCACGACGGTGCCGCCGTCGCCATCCCTAGAGACCACGAGGGTCCTCTCGGGCCCGGCCATATCCACAAGTAGCGGAGAGTGCGTCGCGACGATGACGGGTATCTCCAGCGAGTTCAAGACGTCGTAGATGACCTTCAACGCCTTGAGGTGGAGGCTGTTCTCGATCTCGTCGATAAGCAGTAGGGCTGGCTTGAGGTCCGCCGCCGAGGCTATGGCCAAGGACTTGATGAGGCCGTCGGCGACGTTCGGAGGCGGCAGCTCGACGCCGCGCTCCCTAACGACGAGAAACACCCTGCCGGCCGAGCTCCTAGGCTCAACGGCAACGCCGCCGAACGCTTCCCTCAACACCGTGCCGATGTGCTCGGTGCGCCCCTCGGCGGAGAGCCTGTAGAAAACCTGGGATAGGTTACGGGCCCTAACGTCCAACCGCTCCCCGCCTGTGAAGGGCTGCGGCTCAGAGATGGCGCCGATATCAGGGTGCTTAAGCAACACGCTCCCTTCAAGAAGCATCCTAATCGCTGCGTTGGCTAGGGATAGGTCTGGCGGTGCTGTTGCCGCGTCGTACAATACGCCCATAAACTCGCCTGGCTGGGCCAAACCCCACCTTTATCAATAATGGTATGAACATAAAAAATGTAGGGAAAGCTGACCCGATGAGATAGAAATCATCAAACCCATTATCTAGGGGGGCTGGAGGGCTACGATACATAAAATAATTAAAATTAAAGGGGGATAGTAAGAGCGACTTTAGGAATTGACCTTCGATCGCCCTTTGGATTATAACAACCCCTCCCTTGGCTTTCAGATCCGCAGGCTTCTGGCCCAACTCATTTATTTTGTTCATGATCTCAATAACCTCGTTAATCGGCTTAAGCGCTGGAACCTCCACCACCCTCTTCACGAGGTTTACGTACTCATTCGAGTACCTTGGGTTGATGCTTACCCTAACCTCGCTGTTGCTAGCCTCAAGCTTTGTCGTGAATTCCCTATCCGCGGTTTCCCAGGCGATCGACGCGTAGGAGGGCTCTATCGTCTCCCTGCCGCGCGATAGCGCGAACTTCACGGCAAACCTGACGTAATGCTTGAAGAACGCCTCCCCGCGCATCATCACGACTCTGGACAGCAGCTCAAAGCCCATGGGGTCCTCAATGCGCCTCATGAAGAAGAGGTCCTCGGGGCTCCAGTACTGCGGTAGGTGGGGTAGGTACGGCGTCTTGAGCAACTCCGCCTGCGAGAGGGCCCTCGCGAAGAAGTACACGGCCTCGAGGACGTTCGTCTTGCCGGCCATGTTAGGCCCCACGAGCACGTTGACGCCCGGCCTAGGCCTCAGGGTCAGGCGCCTTATGCTCTTGAAGTTCTCTATGGTGACCTCCTCGGGAAATACCTTCACGGCCGCCCTCTCCTCTGCCATAGGCTACGCATCGGTAGGCGCCGCACTTTAAAAAGTTGGCCCCAGTCGGCTGATACGGTTGTCGCGAGGCCTACGGCCGCAAGCCGTCGGACCGCCCGCGGCTGGGGCAGGAGGCAACCGCACGGCGTATCGGTAGCCTTCAGCTGGGCTCCCGCACCGGCGTCCTAGGGGCGGCAGGGAGCCGCTGGCGCCGATAAAGTTTAAATGTATCCCTCTTCAATAGTCCGGCGGCCGTAGCTCAGCGGGAGAGCGCCCGATGCTAACAGCAGGCGACGCTGAAGACCGGGCGGTCCCGGGTTCAAGTCCCGGCGGCCGCACCACAGAATTCTTTATGTTTCTATCTAGCCTCAGAGCCCGGGACGCGGCCCTGGGCCGGCGCGTGGAGCCGTAATAGGTGTAATAGCTTCGTAATAGATATAAATCGTGTACCTAGCTAAGTCATGGATTTGTCGGTTTTTTCCGGGTTTTCGCTGATATACGGGGAGCCGGGCGTCGGCAAGACCTCACTGGCTTTACGCATAGCCGAGGGGCTCGGCAGGAAGATACTATATATAAGTATGTATGAATATAAATATAAGATTGAGGATAAAATAAAGTATCTACAATTAGATATAGATAGGTTTTCCATATACGACTTTATAAATATCTCGGAGCGCGAGGCCGTTCTGGAGGCCATCGGCGATATATATGTAAGGGAGGCTCCGGACGTCGTGGTCATCGACGGCGTCAACTACTTCCCGGACAATAGGGAGACGGCCTCGGCCATATACCGCATGTTCGACATCCCCGTCATAGCCATAGGGGAGGAGCCGGCGGGCAGGTCGCCGCTTGCGTATATGGCGGACCTCTTGATAGAGATGCGGCAGGAGTTCTCGCGCGGCGCTCGCTATAGGTACGCGAGGTTCCTCAAGTCCCGCCTAGGCCAGCCGCCGGCCGCGGAGCTGCGCCTCGCCGTGGTCCGCGGAGGCCCCGTGCTGATAGAGCCTTGGAACGAGGGCAGGCTGGGCCCCGCCGCCATCCCCCTATCCATGAGGCGCGTCGTCTTCGCCGCAGAGGCCGTGGAGGCCCTCGCGGCGGCCAGGCAGGACTACGCCCGGCCGGGCCTTCTGGAGGGGTCCAGGGTTGCCGACTTCGTGGGGCAGGGACCTGAGGACATGGCGCTGGCGTCGGCGGTCCTCTGCGACTACGCCGAATCCGCCAGGACCGCGCTGATCTATACCCACAGGACGATAGAGCGATTTGTTAAATGCGACGTGAAGCGGCGTCTGGTCCCCGTCGACGCGCTCGCGGACGACAAGGGGCTCGAGGCCCTGATGGACGCCGTGGGGGACGCCAAGGTGGCCTTCCTCCACGGCCTGGAGCAGGTGGTCTTCAGGCTGGGCGTGAGGAGGCTCCGCCTGGTGCTCGACTTCCTCAGCTCCTGGCGCCCCGACTTGGCCGTGGCGGCTTTCTTCTCGGGGGTGGAGCCGTCGCCGCGTCTCTTCGACATGTTCAACACCGTGTGGCGGATAGAGGCGGGGAAGGCCGAGGTGGTTAAGTCCATGCTGGGCTGGCCCGTCAGGCGGTTTAAGGTCGAGAGGAGGGAGGGGGCGTTCCACTTCATCCCGTCTAGTATTTAAAGCGGAGGCGGGGATCTGCCGTGAGACTCGTCCTCGCGGTGCTGCTGGCCGAATATCTGGGCCTGGCGCTATTCGCCGCCTTGGGCTATATATACCACGACGCGGTGCCGCCGTGGTTTATAAACATGTTGAGGCAGCAGATAAACCAGACGGTCATAGGGCCTCTGGAGATCTTCGGCCACAACGCGATAATAATGACGGGCGACTCCATACCCTTCGTGGGCCCTGCGGCTCTGGCCATCTCCCTCGGGGCAACCGGCTTCGTGCTGGGGGTCGCGGTGGGCTACGCCGCGGGCCAGCTGGGCCTCGCGGCCCTCCTCTTCGGCTACCTGGCGACGGCCTTCATGCCGCACGGAATACTGGAGCTCTCGTCCTACGCCTTCGCGACCGCGGGCTCGATAGACGCCACGAGGAGGATCCTCTCCAGGCGCGGCGGCGCCCTGAGGACCTGGGCGATCCACTACGCCATCGCCCTGGCCCTGCTCCTCGCCGCCGCCTACGTGGAGTGGTGGGAGCTGAAGGCCTTGGGCCACCTCCTCTCGCGGCTTTAAAGATATTAAGGAGGGAGCACTTGCCCCTATGGAGATATCCAGCCCCGCCTTCAGGCGCGGCGAGGCCATACCCCGCAAGTATACCTGCGACGGCGACGACGCCTCGCCTCCCCTCGCCATATCGGGCGTCCCCCCCGAGGCCAAGGCGCTGGCCCTATTGATGGAAGACCCCGACGCGCCCATAGGGGTGTTCACCCACTGGATACTCTACGACGTGCAGCCGTCGCTCAAGGAGTTGCCGGAGGCGGTTCCCAAGAGGCCCGAGGTGGCCGGGCTCGGCCTGCAGGGCGTCAACGACTTCGGGAGGGTGGGGTACGGCGGCCCCTGTCCGCCGAGAGGCCACGGCCCCCATCGCTACTTCTTCAGGCTGTACGCGCTGTCGGCCCCCCTGGGGCTTGGGCCCAAGGCCTCGCGCGGCGACTTCCTGAAGGCGCTTCAAGGCAAGGTGCTGGCGCAGGCCGAATATATGGGGACCTATAGGAGATAGGAATTTCCTCAATAATATCGTTGTTGTCTGCGGGGTACATAAATACCGGCGTTTTAGGCTCTATGGCGAAACAGAAGCTGAAGTTCTACGACATCAAGGCTAAGCAGGGCTTCGAGACGGACAAGTACGAGACCGTGGAGAAGAACACCGCCCGCGGCCCCATGATATTCGCGGTGGCCACCTCACCCTACACGGGCATCAAGGTCTGGAGGCTGATAGGCAAGAAGAAATAAGGAAAAAACAAACCCCCAATTTTTCCCTGTTTCTGAAGGCCGCCTCTCCTTGGCCGAAGGCGGATATATCTTTATAGAGGGTTGGAGAGCTCGCCGTGGCTGAGCCCAACTACCGCCTGATAGTCTTGTTGGGCCTCACGTCGCTCTTCGCCGATTGGCTCTACGAGGGGGCCAGGGCGGCTCTGCCGCAATACCTCAAGGGCCTCGGCGCATCTGCGCTGGCCGTGGGCCTCGTCTTCGGCGTGGGGGACTCGCTGGGCTACCTCCTGAGGTTCGCAACGGGCCCTCTGGCCGACAGGAGGGGCGGCTACTGGGGCGAGACCTTCGCGGGGTACGCCCTACAGGTGCTGGCTGTCGTCGGGCTCGCGCTGGCCCCCTGGCTCGCGGCCGCCGTAGCCCTGGTGATGGTCGAGAGGGCCAGCAAGGCCTTGAGAACCCCCGCGAGAGACGCCATAATATCTGCGGCGGGGGCCGGGAGGCAGAGCTTTGCGTTCGGCCTGCACGCCTCGTTGGACCAGATCGGGGCTGTGGCCGGCTCGGCCACGGCGCTTCTGGCGCTGGCGGCCGGCGTGGAATACGGCGACTTGTTCCTACTGCTGGCGGCCCCCGGAGCTGCGGCCCTGGCGGCCCTCTCGGCGGCGTATAGGCTCGGCGTCAGGCCGGCCAGGAGGAGGGGAGGGGCGCGCGGCCCCCTGGGCGTCCAGCTGCTGCTGTTCGCCCTGTCGCAACTGCTCTTTGGGGCTTCGCTTATGCACATAGGCCTCGAGATGTACGAGGCGCAGGGGGCGCCGTGGATGGGCTCCGCCATATACCTGGCCGCGATGGCCTTCGAGATACCCCTCTCGCTGGCGTGGGGCCGTCTCTACGAGATGGGGCGGTGGGCCCTCTACTTGGGCCCCGCCGCCGCGGTTCTCGCCACGTCTGCGTTCTCGACGGGGAGCCTCGTGCTGGGTTTCGCCGGGGCGTTCGCCTACTCGGCCGCGACGTCGTACGCCGATATAGCGGCCAAGGCGCGGGCGGTGGAGCTCGGCGGGGTCGCCAAGGCCACGGCCCTGGGCGCAGTCAACGCGGCGTTCGGCCTGGGCTATCTGGCGGGAGGGGCTATATACGGCTATCTCCTAGACGTGGGGGCGGCCGGCTTGGCTCCGCCGGTCTCTCTGGCCCTCGCGGCGGCCTCCCTGGCCCTTATGCGCGCCGCTAGGTGAGCCTCTCGACCCTATATACTCCCTCCTCGACCTTCCTCAGGACATATCTGGCCGTGTCCGTCTCCACGGAGATCTCGCGGGGCCACAGCGACGCGTCGACCGTCACCCTCGCCGCGCCGGTCCTCCTGAAGAGGTCCTCGACCTCGGTCAGATCTAGATCCTCGGGGATCGATAGGGCGAATCCGTCGATCCCCTCCGCCAGAAAGCCGGCGGCCTCCTCGCGGTCCCCCTCGTCGGTCACGTCGTATATGGGCCTCGGCTCCACGGCATATACCCGTATCTTAATAATATTACGCGCGTCGGTAAAAAATCGGGAGGGCCGGAAGTCCATGGCCAGGAGGTACTGCCCCGTCTGCAGGAAGGCCGTCGACGAGGTGATCCACAGGGAGGGCAACGTGGTCGTCAAGAGGTGCCCCAACTGCGGCCACGTCTTCGCGAGGTACGAGGTGAGGGAGAGGGACAAGAAGGAGGTAAAATCTGCCGAAGGCCCCTTTTAGCCCCGGCCATCAAGTGCTCCGGAGCCGGCCTGAGGTCCGCGGTGCCGGCCGGGCCTGCTCCATGGCTCCCGCCAGACGGGCGGACGACGGCGGCGGGCTGAGGGCGCCTATGAACCGCCAGGGGGAACCCCCTAGGGCGGGGAGGGAGCCAGACCTACAGGCAAGCGGCAAGCCCGTTTCTCTCCTCTTAGGCGGTTCACGTATGGGCGCCTTGCCTTGGCTACCTCTGACGGGATGCGCGCCGCCTAAAGGGCCCGGGGGCGGGCGCGGCCCCCTATCCGTGCCGTTAGTCGGCTATGAGCTTTTTGATTTTCTGAATAAGCGTAAGCACGGCCTCCCTATGTAGTCGAAAGCCTTGCGGCGAGAGGAAGTTGTGGTAGAAGTTGGCGTGCAGCCTCTCTGCGAGGCTGAAACCTATCACGAGCTCCCTGTCGCCGGTCTCGTCGTACAGCCTCTCTATCGCCACCGCGTAGTCCCTATGGCTGTAGTGAGGCCACCCTCTCTTCTCCGCCGCCGCGTTTAACAACGCCGCCACGGCGCCCCAGTACTTCTCGCCGGCTTGCACCAAGTCCCCTCTCTCATAGAGCTCCTCGGCCTCTCTGAAAAACTTCTCGTGGAGACGTAAATAGAGCTCGACCCTCTCCGATGGGTCCAGCCGCTCTGCTGTAAGCTCCGCCAGGAACTCCTCCACGTCCCTATCCCCGGCGGCCTTCCGCAACGCCTCGGCCACCGCAGGTGAAATCACAAGAGCCACAGTTTCCAGTCTTCCCAGATTAATTTTTCTTCCTGTAGCTTTCTCGTCGAGGTACTTCGGCGGGCTCCGCTGGGGCTTTTCCGCCCTCTCGCTGGGCCGCTCCGCCGCCCGCAGGCGGACTCCCTGCGCCCTGAGGAGGGCGGGGGCCTTCTCGGCTGCGGCCTGCGCCCGCCGAGTCCCTCGGGCCGGATGGAGGTGGATTAAAATCCATAGGGTCGACGTCCCTGAACAGCATCGATTTAGATAATTTTTGTTAGTTGAGGAATCCATCTTAAACCCGTCCCTCAGCCATCTTTATCACAATATATCATTTCTCACTTAACTATAGTTTTGAAAAACTTTTAAAGATATGTTTTCCTGAGGGCATGGAGCTACGGAAGCAGTACGACAAGTGGACGGCGAAGAGGACCCCCGTCGCGCCGGCCGGCGGGATGGGCTTGCCGCGGTTGATCGGGACGGTCCACCTGCCCCCTCTCCCCGGGTCTCCGAGATACGGCGGCGGCTTCGAGGCGCTCGTGGACTTCGCCGTGAGGAGCGCGAGATCCCTCGACGAGGCCGGCTTCGACGGGGTTATACTCGAGAACTTCAACGACGCCCCGTTTAAGGCCCGGACAAGGGACCCCGAGACGATAGCCGCAGTGGCCGTGATCGCGAGGGAGGTCAGGCGGGCCGTCTCGGCCCAGATAGGCGTGAACATACTGCGCAACTCGGCCCCCGAGGCCGCCGCGGTCGCCGCAGTGGCGGGAGGCTCCTTCGTCAGAGCCAACGCGCTCTGCGAGGTGGTGTCGGCGCCGGAGGGCCTCCTGGAGCCCGTGGCGAGGGAGGTGGCCGAGGTCTTGGCCAGGCTGAAGGCGGACGTCAAGGTGCTCGCCGACGTCCACGTGAAGCACGGCTGGCCTCTGCACCAGCGGCCTCTCGCCGAGGTGGCCCTGGACTGCGCCGAGAGGGGAGGGGCGTCCGCCCTGATAGTGTCCGGCGCGAGGACGGGCTCCCCGCCCGACCCCGCGTCGCTCGCAGAGGCCTCGCGGGCGGGCCTCCCCGTGTACGTCGGAAGCGGCACTACGCCGGACAATCTGGACAAGTTTAGAGGCGCATACGGCTTCATAGTGGGGACCTACCTCAAGAGGCCGGATGGAGGCATCGACGCGGAGAAGGCGAGGAGATACGTCGAAGCCGCCAGGAGGGCTCTCGGCATCTAGGGCCGTCCATGAGCGCGGCGGGGAGGCCTACGGCGGCCGGCTAGGGCGCCGCGAGCCGCCTCCCGCCGTCGACCGGTATCAATGCGCCGTTGACCCACCTGGCCTCGTCGGTCAGCAGCCAGACCACCACGTCGGCTACGTACTCGGGCGGCGCCGAGGGGGCGCCCAGCGCCGGGGCTCCGGCCTCCCTCGACATGGAGCCGGGCGCGACGCCGTTGACCCTGATGCCCCTCTGGATCAGCTCGGCGGCGAGGACCTCGACGAGCGCGGCCGCGGCCGCCTTGCTCGCCGTATAGGCCAGGGCGCCCGGCGACCTGCTGAATGGCCCCCAGATGGAGCTGGTCAAGACTATCGAGGAGCCCGGCCTCATGAGCTTGAGGAAGGCCTTGACGGTCCACAGATGGGCCCTCAAGTTCGCCGAGAGCATGTCCTCCAGATCGCCCTCTGACGTCTCCTCCAGACGGCCGGGCGTCCAGCCGCCGGCGGTGACCGCCAGCCCGTCCACAACGCCGAGCTCCCTCTCCGTAGCCTCCGAGGCCGCGCGGGCGCCGTCGGCGGTCGAGAGGTCGAACGCCCCGACGGACGCGCCCATGGACGCCAGCTTCTCGAGGGCGGCGCGGTTCCTAGATATGGCGTAGACCTTGGCGCCTTCCCCCAACGCCCGGGCGACCACCGCCGCGCCGAGGCCTGGCCCCGCGCCGGCGACAACCACCCTTCTGCCAGACAGTCTCATGTAGGTAGCTCGACCTCCCCATATAACGTCTCTCCCCGCGGGCCTGGATCTCCAGGATCCCGTAGGGCGGTCGGACGGCCAAACCTTATTATAGCCGTCCTTTGCTTCCGCTCGTGATTTGGGTTATCCTCCTATTCGCAAACGGGACCGCCGTGTTGCTATTCAACCAGACTCTGACAGGCTCGGTGTACGATCTGGCGCTCCCCGCGCCTCCCCTCTCCGCGCCGCTCGTGCTCAACAACGGGACGCCGGTGCCGGCCGTCCTCAACGGCTCGGTGCTGGAGGTGCCCGTCCTCGGCACCGCGCTGATCACGGTCGAGTACGTGCCTAAGGTGGAGGCCGCCGGCGGAATTCTGAGCTTCAACGTGAGCGACGGGCTCTACCTCATATGGGCCCAAGGCGGAGTTCTCCTGCTGCCGGCGCTGAAGGTGCTGAACTATACGAGGGCCGGTGGGGCGTTGCTCCTCGTGGCGCAGGGGCCGGGGACCGTGGCCTACACGCTGCAGGGCACGGCCGTCGCGACGTCCGCGACGCAGACCTACACGTCGCAGACGCCCGGCCAGCCGTCGACCTACACCCAGCCCGCCCCGCCGCCTGGCCTCCAGACGTCGGCCTCCCAACGGCCGTCCGCGTCCGGCTCCCCCTCGGCGGCGTGGCCTCTGTGGCTCGCCGTGGCGGCGGCCGTCGCGGTGGTCGCCGCCGTCGCGGCGCTTCTGCTCAGGCCCGGAAGGAGGGGGCCGCCCGGCCTGAACGACACCGATAGGCTGGTCCTGTCCTTTGTCGAGAGGAGCGGCGGCGCGTACGAGTCGGACATAGCGAGGAGCCTGGGCCTGCCCAGGACCACCGTCTTCAAGTCCGTCAGGAGGCTGGAGCAGGCGGGGCTTGTCTCCGTCGAGAAGAGGGACGGTAGGAACTTCGTGACGCCGAGATAGAAAGGTTTTTATAGCCATCTTCCCTCGGGCTAATGGAAAGCGAAGGAAGGAGGCCGCGGCACGGCGGCCGCGGCGGCCCTAGAGGGCCGAAGCCGGTAAAGGAGGGCGACGTGATCGAGGTCGACATCGTCGAGAAGTCGAGGAGGGGCGACGGAGTAGCCAAGGTCGAGGGCTTCATCGTCTTCGTGCCAGGCGCCGAGCCCGGACAGCACGTCAAGGTCCAGATAGAGAAGGTCGGGGGCACCTACGCGATAGCTAAAATAGTCCAGTAAGCCCTATTTTTTGTCCAGCTTAGCGCTGAGCCTGTATTCGTCCACCCTATCCCGCGCCTTCTCTCTGGCCTCCCTATGTTGCTTGAGGAAGCGCGATATCTTTTCGTGCAGCTTCAGCTTGCACTCCCCGCAGAGCAACGCGCCCGACCTGCAGTCCTGTCTTATCCTCTCCACCGAGGCGTCGTCGGGGTCGAACAACATGTGGTAGTGGAAGACGGGGCATATGTCGGGGTTGCCTCCGTATTTCCTCTGCTCCTCCGCCGTGGGCCTCCCGCCGGTGAAGGCGTTCATGATCTTGCGCCTCACGGCCTTCTCGTCGTCTATCGTGTATATAGCCGAGTCCGGGTTCGACGCCGACATTTTGCTCTCGCCCGTGAGGGCCATTATGAACTTGGAGTAGAGAGTCGCCGGCTTTGGATAGCCCAGGGAGTCGGCTATGTCCCTCGCGAGGCGGAAGTAGGGGTCTTGGTCTATGGCGCAGGGTATGAGGACGGGCGTCGCCTCGCCCCTCAGCTCCGTGGGGAGGAACGCCACGGCTATCTGCAGGGAGGGGTAGAATATCAGCCCTATGTTGGTCGACTCGGTGAAGCCGAAAGTAGCCTTGACCGTATTCCACGTGAGCTTCTTGGCGGTCTTCACCGCTATGGGGAAGAGCGGCCTTATGTCGAGGGTGTCCACGATCAGATGCAGCCTCTCGGGCGTGAAGCCGAGCGCTATCACGTCTAGGGCGTTCTCGTAGGCCCACCTCTTGGTGTCCGAGAGGGAGAGCTCCGGGTCGTCGTAGAACTTCTCGTCGTCCGTCATCTGGAAGTAGACCTCCAGCCCGAACTTGTCGGAGAACCACTTGAGGAGGATCCAGGGGACCATATGGCCTATGTGGACAGGCCCGCTGGGCCCCCTCCCCGTGTAGAGAGCCCAAGGCCTCCCCGCCGCGTGCCACCTCAAGATCTCGTCGAAATCCCTATGGGCGTAGAAGAAGCCCCTCCTGATCAGCGGATGCACCTCCCCAGCGTATTTCGCCAGGAGCTCCACCTCGGAGCTGGTCAGAGGCTTGGCGCCGAAATGCGCGAGGAGCTTGTCGTAGTCGACGCGCCCCCTTACCTCCCAGGGAGTTACCACAAAGCCCTCGTCCACCCCATGTCAAGCCGCGAACGGGGCCCTTTTTAAGGATGTCGCCGGCCCGCGCGGCGCGCCTAGCGGGTCTGCAGCTCCTCCAAGGTCCTCCTGGCCGACTCGCGTCCCCTCAGATGCCAGGCGAGGGCGGCGGCGACTCCGGCCGCCCAGACGGCGGCGTTCATGGCCATGAAGGTCGGCGCGTCGACGAGGCCCTCCGCGGCCACCAGCGCCGTGTTGACGCCCCAGGCGACTGCGGTGACCAGGCCCACCACGGTGGCCCTAACCCCCGTGGGGAAGAGCTCGCTTTCCAATACGCCGAGGGAGCCCCAGGACCATTCGGCGAATATGGCGTTCGCGAACAGAGCCGCCAGGAACGGGGCGAGCGGCGCCGCGAAGGCCAGACGCCAGAACAGAAGCGCCGTGAGGAGGCCTCCCAGATAGGCCGAGGTCAGCGAGGCCTTCCTCGACCTGTCTATCAACGGCAGAAGCAGGAAGGCGCCTATGGAGGCCCCGGCGTTGGCCACCGCCACTATCACGGGCGCGGAGTCCGCCCCGTAGGGGAAGCCGGGGGCGTACGGCACGTAGTAGGCCGCTATGTTGTAGGTGGCCACGTTGGCGGCGCTGACCGTGGCCAAGACGGCGAAGCCCAGCGCCTTGGTCCTCAGGACCTCCCTGAGGCCCATTCCCTCGGGCTGGGGAGGCGGGTCGGCCTCGACGCCGGCGAACGCGGCCACGACCCTCCTCGCCTCGGCGGCTCTGCCCCTAGCGGCCAGCCACCTGGGCGACTCGGGCAGATGCAGCCTGGCCAGAAGGACCACCAACGCCAGGGCCACGGCGGTGCCGAATATGGATAGGACGACAGTGTGGGGGTCGTTGGAGAGGGCCGTGTAGACGAGCGAGAGGCCTGCTATGACGGCGGCCCCCACGTTCCAGAAGTTGGCCGCCAGCATCAACGCCTTGCCCCTATGCCTCGCCGGCGAGAACTCGGCGAGGGCTGAGAAGGCCGGCCCTATCTCTCCCCCCACGCCGAAGTTCATGACGCTCGTGAGGACGAACGCCGCGGCTAGGCCCAGTGCGTTGAGCCAGAAGGCCGCCGCGAAGGCGGCAGCCGCCGCGGTGTAGAGGGCCAACGACACGACGAGGCCCATCCTCCTGCCGACGGAGTCCGACACCCTGCCGAATGCCAAAGCCCCCGCGAGATAGGCCAGGGAATTAGCGGCGAATATGTAGGTGGCGTAGGGGGCCAGTTCGGGCAGGAGATAGGCAACGAGGGGGACCAAGCTGAAGAGGACGCCGTCCAGCAGAAAGCTGAGGGAGACTATGGCGAAGAGGACCCAGTGGGCTCTGCCCCAGCGGCTCCTGTCGAGGGGATGCGCCATAAGGACATTATCTTATCCCTATAAAAAATTTTTCACTGGCCCATTATGAGCTTTCCGAGCCTCTCCTCGTCGAGGTCCTTGGCCGGGCCCGAATACCTCAGCCTCCCGGTCACCATCACGAACGCCCTATCGCCTATCTCCAGAGCCTTCCTGGCGTTTTGCTCCACCAGAAGTATCGTGATGCCCATATCCCTGATGGACTTAATCGCCGAGAATACGTCGGAGGCCACCTTGGGGGCCAGCCCCGCCGTCGGCTCGTCCAGCATCAAGAGCTTCGGCTTCTTCATGAGGCCCATCGATATGGCTAACATCTGCCTCTCGCCGCCCGAGAGGAACTTCCCCTTGCGG
>NZ_LCWM02000004.1 GCF_002077075.2 Thermoproteus sp. CP80
GCCGTCTTGAGGGCCGACTTGAACACGTTCCGCGGGGCGGGGGTGAGGTCGTACACCGGCCTCGGCCGCCTCACGTAGGGAGGCGTCTCGAACCGGGTCGGCGAGAGGAACTCCACCCTGAACGCCGGCGTCTGCCGCGCGGCGGGCCGCGGCGGCCTCCAGAACTCCAGCTCCGCCGGGGCGACGCGGGCGCCGAAGAGGTCGAAGCCGCCCTCCACCGCCTCTATGAACCTCCGCCCCAGCTCCTCGTCGAAGAAGGCGGCGCGGAGCTCCACCTCGGCCCCCGCCGCGGCGGCCGCCGGCCCGACCGCAGGCCTTCCGTCGATCAGAAGCGGCCAGACTGTGAAGGGCTTCGGCCCCCTCTCCGGGAGCCCCGGCAGGAGGCGGTGCACCACGGAGTGCGCCAGGTAGCCCGAGAAGAGGTTGATCGCCACCCCCCTCTCCAGGTTGCCCCTGAAGGCCACCACAGACATGGCCGTCCCGAGGCGCCGCGATATAAAGGATTCGACGCGCCGTCGGACGGCGTTTATAAAACGTCGTGCAGATTGCGCTTTACATCCATCGAAGCTGTCCACTGCTTCGGCGAGCTGCGTACGTAAAGCGGGGATCCCGTTTATAAAACGGCAGCTTCCCGGCGCGGGCCGACGCCGAGACGTAAAAGCACGCAGATGCGCGCATCTGCACGCCCGGCGCACTTTACGTAGAAACAAGACGCGGCGACCCGTGCAGCGCAGTTAGACCTACATCACGCCGAAAGACGGATAGAAAAGCTTAAATGCCTATACATTCATGGTCCAAGAAACCCGGCATCTCCAATGGAGAATTGAAACTGGACTCAATGTGTCCAGCTTATACCACGGCTCGTAAATATGCCTCCAGCATCTCCAATGGAGAATTGAAACATATCAGCGCGGTCTAGGCCGTTATCCTGGCCAAGCTTTATACACGCATCTCCAATGGAGAATCGAAACTTCATACTCAACCACACCCACGTATACGAGCTCGTGTACCTGATCGGCATCTCCAATGGAGAATTGAAACATTCAGCGTGCTGAAGGAGATATCGAAGAGCATGCCGATACCGCATCTCCAATGGAGAATTGAAACAAACCCAAAACCAAGCCCAAGCTCAAAACCAAGAACAGCATCTCCAATGGATAATTGAAACTGAGGGGGTTGAAAGGGCCTAAATACAGGCGAATATATTCCAGGCATCTCCAATGGAGAATTGAAACCAATAATGCGCTCGGAGCCGCCCGCATAGTAGTAGAGCACGTGCATCTCCAATGGAGAATTGAAATTGCCTATGTTGGGTTCTGCGGCGGCCGCGGCGTCGCGTCCTGCGCCGGCTTGAGCACGGCCTCGGAGGCGGCATCCTCTTCGTACTCCTCGCCGTCCTCCCCGCGGAAGACGGCAGTGCGTGTGGGAATCGCCCCAGAGCTCCGGCTGGAGGCCCGCCGGCTCCGGCGCCTCGTCCACAGTCCAAGGCCTCCTCCAGCCCCGCAACCGTCTGACGCCTCTCGCTGGGCACAGACGCCGCAGGCGTCTTCCGCGTGGGCCCTGTCTCCCCAGGATCCGTTGGCTCTGCGCATTTTCGCAGCGCCCTACTCCGACGCTGGGGCGCCCGTCTTCGGCGGCAAGTTCATAGATGTGAGGCCCTCGGAGGCTCGTGGTCGCGTCTGCGCTGCGGTCTGCCGCTTGCGTCTTGGCTCTGCGCGGGGGCTATGCCTTCCCATAGGGTGCACAGGACGTGCGCAGAGCTGATTGGGATATCCGGCGACGTGGCTAACTTCGTCGATAGGCTTATCGATCTGGGGAGGTGCGAGGCCCACGATGTGGGCGTCAGGCATCCGGCTGTGGATCTCGGCGGAGTCCAGACGCCTGCGGTGAGCGGCGCCGAGGTCCTGGTGGGTTGCCTGGCGATGCAGGGCAGGCTCGACGGCGTGCATCTACGGGCGGCGGCCCTCCACCACCTCCTCGACTGCGTGGACGGCAAGGTCGGGAGGTACGGCACGGCCCTTGCCGGCAACGCCTTCGACGTCGAGAGGGCCCTGGCGCGGTGCCTCTCGGAGGTGGCCGACAGGCTGAGAGACGTGGATATGTACGTCCTGCCTGCGGACAGAGCCGCGGCGAGGGAAGCCGCCGAGATGCTAACCAAGCCGCTATACGACATCTACAACGACCACAGGGACGTGCTGCGGCGCTGCGTGACCCTAATCGCCGAGGAGGACGCCTCAAAGGGCGTCGAGCCTCTCGGCGTGTACCAGTATTACAATCCGCTGAGAGGGCTGTTGACCCTCTGCGGCGAGGAGCACCGGTGGGTCAAGCCATTTCTCTGAGGTGCACGTCCGTGAGTGGCCGCCCGACGACGTGGAGCACCGGTGGGTCGAGCCATCGGACTACAGCCGCCTCTACAGGCTGGCGCAGAGGCTCGCGAGGAAGAAGGCGGATGTATCCGCGATAGTAGAGGAGATGGGAAGGAGCGGCGCCTGCAGAAGCCGCGACCTCTTCTTCGCCGTAGTCGAAAAGGCCGCGGCGTGACGGCTCAACGCATCGAAACCAAGCTCTGCGCTCCATTAGGTTACAGGCTCTCTAGCGGCCTCCATCTATCGAGAGCGGGGATAACATCGCGGCCGATGCCGCTCTGTGAAGCCGCCGATCTTCAAACTATTGATTTCCTGATGGGATTCTCCCCTATGACCTTCGTGGCGGCGTTTCAGTACGGCCGCGGCGTGGTTCTGGCTTCCGACAGCCGGGCGGTGAGCGGGGCCTCGGCTGAGGAGGAGGCTCAAGCCGATATATATCTCGGACGGCGAGGGGGAGGTGGACCTCGCCGTGGTGGGCGGCGCCGGGGACGGCGCGGTCGTGAAGCAGTCCTTCCGCGACGCCGAGGCCGCGTTTAAGGAGTTCCACTACGCGGCCGGCAGGCACCCGAAGGGCGGGGAGGTGCACAAGGTGGCCGAGGACATACAGCGCAGGCTGCCGGCGCGCTACCGGGAGCTGAGGTCGCTGGGGTACGAGCCCGAGGCGTCCCTAATAGTGGCCGCGGTGGACGGCGACGGGAACCCCTACATCTTCCGCTACAGCGACGGGATTCTGGACGGCCGGACGGAGGACGGATGCGCCGCGGTCGGCATAGGCCGCGACACCGGCGGGGTCCTGCTGCTGAGCCTCCTCGGCTACGGGCCTGAGGCTACCTGGGACATGGGCCTCCTAGCCCTCTTCCTCATAGACGCCATAGCGGCCGTGAACCCCTACGTCTCGCCCCTCGCGGCCGAGGCGGACGGCCTCTACATCCGGTGGCAGGACGGCGAGGTGGTCATGGGCCCGCTGGAGCCCGAGGCCTTCCAGGAGTACAGCGCGCCAAGAAGAGGATACAGCCGATACGCGCCCTCTGGCAGCTAGCCGAGACATGCGGCGAAGAGACGGTGGAGAAGGCGCTCGAGGCGCTCAAACCCTCATCTGGCAGGGAAGAGACGAAGAACGAAGACGCCAAACAATAGGGTCTATATATAACTTTATACTCATTATTTCATAAATAACATATTTACATATTTCTGGAATATATATGTATTGTAAATCATAAGAAGTCTGTTCTTATCGCTCATGGTTTTTGCGTCGAGGATCTTCGTCAGCAGTTCCCTCTCGAAGGCGTCAGCTGTCCCCTCTACTAGCTGTCCAAGGGATGAGACGCTCGTCAGCGACGTCGTCTTTAGCCGGGCGAATCTCCCGCCTTCCCAAACCATCATTTCCTTCTTTGCCGCGGCTAATGTGGGGGTGCTCACGTCGACGCTATCTACGTATTTAGCAACGCGCCTCAATATATCGATATTGGCCACGCCGAAAAGGTGCAGCCGCACCGATCTGCCCAACACGGCGCGTACTTCCTTCACCACCCTCTCGACGAACTCGACGTCGTTGCTTCTAGGCACGAGAGATCCGATCCCCACATATTTGGCCCCAAGCCTTCGGTAGAACTTGGCACACTTCGCGTACGACTTTACGTCCCAGCCCTGGACCACGAGCATGACCTCCCGCCCCAGCCGCTCCCCAATCTTCAGCGCAGCCTCGGCATTGACGAGATTCCTCTTAAACATCCTCTCCCTGCCCTCCCTATCCATATCCTCGATGAAGGGGTAGTCCTTCTGAACCAACACGTCAGAGCCAAGAAGATGTTGCAGATAGAGCACGTGGTACTGCGGCAAATCGGCCAAGAAGCCGGCGCGAGCGTGAAGCCAAGTCGTAAAGGAATCCACTATGAGCGTCCCTCCAAAGCCAAAATACCGCTTAAACCCGTCCAGGAGGACTCTAGATAGCTTCCATCTAGGCATTGAAAGCACTGACTTCAGAGAGACGACTATTCCATCCACGGGGAAAAACCTCCAGTAATGAGGATCTTCCGGCTCGGCATACCACGTGATGAAAAGCCTCGGCATTATACGTACTTCGACAACACATCCTTCGCCTTCTTCGCAGAGTCCAAGGCGCCGTTGAGAACCAATATGTTCAACAGCTTAACAACCTCGCCTGGATTCCCCTCAGAAATGTCGTAAATAGCCTTAACGACCTCTCTATCCACCGAAGCCCTAACCCCCCTCCTCTCAAGTAGAAACCCCACGAACTTCTCTGTCTCCTCCAGCGTGAAAGGCCTTAGATGAACCATAAACGAAGAAAGGCGACGCGCCAGAGGAGGATAGGTGTTCAAAATGCCGTCCCATCCGGCGGGAGTCGTCGACGCTAGGAAGAACGCGCCGCCGGGCAGACTATCAATGAACATCCTGAGGTGCCTCAGGTAATGCAAGCGCTTAGGTTGCGGAATTGCGATTATGTCTTCCAACTCGTCAAAAAGAAAGATAAGCGGCACGCGGCCAGCCCTAGCGAGCCCCCACACTATTTTAACCAGGTACTTAACCGCCAACTCGTCGTTTATTCTCGTGGAGATAAGCCCAAGCCTGCTCTTTATGTTCTGCGGAACGGCGTCGCCCAAAAGCCAAAGCTTGATATACTTAGAGTCCTCTGCATCGCTCCCGGCGATCCTCAGGAGCCCTCCAAGGGGCTCCTCCACACGAGATGCGACCAGCTCGACCAGCTCCCTATCCTCAAGCAGAGCCCCCATTACGGCGTTATAGAAATTCAAGATGCTGACGCTCGGCGTGTCTACATAAATAGAAAAGCTCTTCACGTACCTCTTCCTGACGTGAGACGATAGGCGGAGGAGGACGTGAGTCTTGCCGAACCCATAGTTGCCGATCACTACCCCAGCGCCAGAGGAGCCCGTTGCCACAAACCTCACCACATTAGCCAACTCCTGGAGAACTCCATAGGCGTCGAAGAAGCTCTCAACCTCATCCTCTACAGGAACCGGAAGAAGCGTTCTGGTCCTCATGTCTTCAACATGATGTAGACATATCGCCTACCCCCAATTTCAAAACCTGCAACCTCGCCGGCAGGAGACCCGGTCAACACAATGTCGCCCTTCCTACGCGCCACAAATTCCCTAAACATCTCCTCCACCACGCGCCGCGGGAAGCGCAATTCCCTCTTAACTTCCTCCAAAAGATCTAAAATAGTGACATACTTACTCCACCTCCGCCTAGCCAACTCTCTATATTTATCAAAAAGAACCTTTTCAAACATCCCCCAGAGCTCACCGCGCATGGGCATCCCAAGCCTCTCAACCTCCCTAGTCAATCTCAACACAACATCTACCACCACCGCGTTGAATCCCGACAAAGCCACCAACTCGCTAGGTTGCGTAACCCCTCTGGAGATAAGCCCATAGACAACCCGGTAGGGCTCGAGCGCCTCCATAAATAGCTCGTGGATAGAGCCCCCATCGCCCCTCTCATAGGCAGAGACAAACCTGAGCCCTCTCTCAGTAACGCTGCCATCTTCACGTATAAACCCAAGATTTAAGGCGGCTCTCCACAGCTCCCTAAGCCTTTTATCCTCGCCTACAGAGCCGCCTCCACCTATATAACGCAAAAATTCGTATAAGCTCTTCAGAGTAAACGGTCGCATGGAGAAGGCCAGCAGGTGCTTTAAATATCTTTTGTACCATCTGAAACTTCTAACCAACTTTCCAAACCTGTATATGTCTTTATAGCTATTTCACGTAATAGGGCTATCTGCCTAATTCTAGATTTCAGATTACCTGCCAAGATGTACCTAGCTCTGACGCCATCTGCGGTTATTGCTCTCTTCGGGAGAATGAGAATGGCATTCTCCATCCTCAAAAGCCTTCGTAGCACTCCCTCCACAGCGTAGGCGTATTCCCTGGGAAGCGCCACGATCACCAAGTCGTACTTCTTCGAACTCAACACCTTCAACAACTTATTCTCCACGCCAAGCCTCGCAGACCACTGCCTAATCCATCCTTTGAGCTTCCCCTTGAGAGTCGCCTCGTAGGGCACAATAGGCTCATTTTCGCCGATCAAGCCGTAACGTGCGCTAATAATATACACATCCACCTCCTTGTCTACACGCCTAAGAACGTCAGCGAGACTTCTAACCACCGCGAAGGAACCTCCATACATCTCCCTCGCAGGCTTTATGTAATTTCGCAGCACCTCTCTGTAGAGAGCCTCCTTCTCTATGTCGTGAGACGGCACGGTTAGGCCCCTTTCTCTTAGAACCGACACCACCTCTCCCCAAGGCACTCTCTTCTCCTCTGTGCAGTACGTCACTATGAGTACCGTGCGTGCACTCTTCAGAAGAGACTCCAGCTTCTTATCGCCTGAGGCCTCATCTATCTTTACGCCGCCGTCTCTCGGCACGGCAAATCTCGCCTCGAATCTTCCCGATCTCAACAGTTTGCTGAACACGTAAACATTGTGGAACCCCCTCCTCCTGTTTCTATTATTGCCCCTAAAAATCACCACATCCACACCTGCAGACCTACAGACGGCGCAATCACAGCGCTTCCACGGCATGTCTCTCAAGGTCGCTACGTAGTACGGCAGATATCTCTCATGCCCCACGAGCTTAACGTAATCCCTAACAGCCCCCCATACGTCATCAAAAGAGACAACCCCCCTATCGTACTCCCGCAGCTTCTTCAAAAGCAGGCGCGCTGCCTTCTCCACCTCAGGTCCCTTATCCACCACGCGGATAGCTGTATACGCCTTTCCATCCGCCGTAAGGTAGTTTCCGTGTTCACGCGTCCACGCCAGCCTAAGGACGGAAGAGCTGTCGAAGGACACCTCCGCTATATAATCGCTCAACTTGCTCAACAAAGGCAAGACCCCCAGACGCGTAACTCCAAGGAAATGCACCTTCTTGATGTCGCCCAAGCTCCTCACCTCTGCGGTAAGCACCTCAACAAGCCGTTTCAAAAACTCTGTATCCCGCTTAGCGAGACCCCCCACTGCGAAGCTCCTGAAGCCGTAGCCATGTAGCTCCCTCAAGCTTTCCACATAATCCTCAATCGACACCCCCTGTATAGACCCCAAAAGCTCAAACCCGTAGCCCTCCCTCCTCCACAAGTCGAACATCTCCTTAGCCGCTCTCCTCGTGAACCCGATACGCCTCTCGGGATCCCCAAAAAACGGGATGTGGTCAAGAGTAACTCCAAAGTCGACCCCAAGAACTCGATAGTACTCCAACACCTCCTGCACGGTATACGGCGGCAACTCCCTATCGCGGTACTGCCAAGCTCCGCAGTCCCCGATGATCTGCATGCCATCTGGGAGCCTCATGAACCCCCTAACCCCGCCCGCCCTCTTAATCTGCGCCAGCTTAGACTCAGAAAGCGTGGAGATAGACACCAACACGCCATCGACTACGTGGCCAACGAGCTCCCAAAGCCTCGCACCGTACGTAAACCGATCACGCCTATACCCCTCAGACTCCCTCTCACCGACGAAGTCAAACTTCGGATCGACAACATCATCCCAATCGGGTATGATAAACTTCAAAGAACCATTCCTCTTTGAAGAGGACACAAAAACTGTTAAAAATAACTACTTTAAAAGCAACTGACATGTTACCGGTATCACTGGTTTCGAATGATCACGCCCTTTCACAAGCCTATAAACTACTTCAACAAACTTGCCCATATTATGCAAAACCGAACTTTTTTGAAAAATATGTGCTTAACAGCGTATTGTCCTATCTTGAAGAGAAGGAACAAGATCTCATTCTAGGTATGCGATATGACGAGTGGATAAGAATACGCAAAGAAAATGCCGAGAAGATAAAGGAGCACATTGTAAAAAATTTAGCTAAACTAATATATGCCTGCAATCCACAAACAGCAGGGGACGTAGAGGAGGACCTCAGGAAACTCGTTAGCGGCAGTGACGTCGTAGAGAAATCCATCTGTTATCTCTACCTCTTCGGCATCTACAACGACTGCATAAGCAGATATATCCTTATCAGGACCGACAATGGGCAAGTACCGGATTACTCATTTTATCACAACAAGTACGACCAAAACTATGCCTGCAATGAAGCGCAGAAAGTATTTCCCGACTGTATAAAAGTCCTTCAAGACGCTTTAAATAACGGCTTTGATGTAAGAACAAGATTTATCGAAATAGCGAAGGATCTATACCTAGTCAAGCAAAGATTCCCCGATAGATCAATCTTTGAATCCTATCTACTTATAGACAGAGTATTTGCATACGCGCATCCCCGCGAACTCCCTATAGGCCGGCACCCCCCTGGGGAGCTCTGCAAAGAATTAGAAAACATGGCACGACAATTCTTTGTCGCGTATCATCAATACCTAGGCATACCCTGCGACAAAGTCGAAGAAGAATTCAGGGACTACTGGGATATCTTTTGCCGCTTCATAAACAGCGTGGGCATAGAGCTTTATTACAGCTTTCAGAAAAACGGAATAAGACGGGCACTAGAGAAACTGAGAAAAACTCTCAGCAAAAAAGAGCCCGACTACTTGGTAATTCAAGCGCCCACAGGTAGCGGAAAGACAGAGATTATGCTCTACACAATCATTCTTGCGGCCTTAGCTAGAAAGATGATCTTTCATAAACATGGGCTGGGAGAGTCTAAGGCTAATACACCGGTTGCGCTCATAATCTACCCCAGGCGTGCGTTAGCAAATGATCAAATGAGCCGGTTAGTCAAATACCTCCAAGTCATTAATCAACATCTAAAAAATCGACAATTGCCGCCAATAACAGTAACCATAAAATACACCGAAATTCGGCCAAAGGAGGATATAGAGAGCCGACTACCCCAAGCCTTCGAAGAGCTAAAAAATGCAACTGCTAACGAAGTTGAAATAGTGCTACCCCACGGAGTCAAAGCGTATCTAGTCCAAGAAGGTAATCACGCCTTCGTTGAGTTACGTTTCATAACATGTCCCGATGGTACATCGTTTCCGAGACTCCGTGTCCTTGATAACAATCAAATTGACGAGATAGTACTCTGTGGAAACACAAAATTAGATTTCATCACGTTGACACGCAAGTCGACGTATGGCGATGTTCACATCACGCTATTCGAAACACTTAGGGGGCACCTGTTGAGCGGATTCCGAACCCTCTTTGGCGTAAAGAGAGGCAATATCTTCGACCATCCTATTGTCATCGCGTTAGATGAAATCCACACATATACGGATATACCAGGCGTGAGATACGCCTTTATGATCAGAAGAGTTCTAAACAAGATACGCTGGCAAAGACAGAGGGCGCTTAAAAACACAGAAGCGGGCTTCGGAGCATTGGTAATGGGAATGAGCGCTACAATTCCAAGGCCTCACGAATTTCTCAGTGCATTGTTTATAGACAAGCGAATAAATGAAAAAACTGTAAAAGACTACTTGATTGAAGTAGAAGAAGACGAAAAGATACCGCTAGGTACCGAGTACTTCTTCATCGTAGTTCCCACGCGGAGAGCCCCCGTAGACGCTCTTTCTGTTAGCATACAGACACTAATGACGACTTTCTACAATACCCCCTCACTTCCTAAAAATGCTATATATACAAAAAAAGCTCTTATCTTCGTTGATGAACTAAATGTGTTATATAGACTAAAAAACGAGCTATACGACCCCCCATACTTTCGGGAAGGTGCTCTCAAACGACTCTATAATGGTAAATATGTCGGCCTACAAGACCTCCGCAATCCATATTTCCCTAACTTATTTAATACTACTGTGAGAGAGCTCCGTGATGATGCGAAGGTTATAGATGCAATTAGTAAAGGTTATATTTCTAGCGTTACTATGACAAATAGTTGGAAATATGGAGAGCTGTGGTGGGGTTATATGCTTGATAGTTTTATAAACAAAAGTGAAAGTACCACAATCTTTAATAAAGTAATCGAGTTTTCCAGCCGTCATCGCGACAATATCAACGAAGCATATGTGGTTGTTTCAACGAGTAGCTTAGAAGTAGGAGTTGACTACTCGGATGTGGTGTTGATCTACCAGCACGGCGCACCAAGGACGCTATCCGCTTTAATTCAAAGGGCTGGCAGGGCAGGCCGTCGCGTTTACGAAAATCCCCTAATGCGGATCATTGTAGGCATACAGCTCTCGCCGGATGTGCCTCATCAAGCCCATCTTTTTGAGTTATTCACCACGGCGCAGGGAAAACTCAGAGATCTGCTAAGTAACGACATGATATTTTTACCAACCGAAAAATCGGAAGAGGTGCATAAGCAACTACTTGTGGAGCTACTCCTCGAATATTATGTTCTCAATAGAGAAAATCGCAAAAAGATACTATCTGGAAAATGGGACGAATGCGAACTACTTAGATTAAATTACGATAAAGTTAAAAGTTATGTTTTATATATATTTAAAGATATATATGACCAACAAAAACTTGAAAATCTATATCAGCAAGTTATGAATGAATTAAATGAGAGGTTACAATGTCAGCCATGAAACGATCAGTCTATATAGAACTCTTGAAGAATCTTAAGGTACTGAGGTACTACGTCCCGGATAAGCTATTTGCTGAGTCAAATCTTCCCCAAGTCAGAATCTTCTTAGGCCCAATACAAGGTGGTTGCAAGGTTAGTAGCGGGGCCAAATATCTTACCTCAGAGGATGTTTCACTTGCTTTTTCGTCGGCTGGTTACTTACCTGGCAAACCAACTTTCAGAACGAAATATGGTGTAATGATACCTCTGAACAACGATAATATATATATAATTCACAAAGATCTTGTTACAAAAATAGATAATTACTATCAGTGTAAATTTAAATCGCCGCCTAGTACAATATCACTTCCCGATGAACTTATATATGTTGCCACTATACTTGGAGCTGGACAAGTTAGATTATGTTCCAGTACGGAATCTATCAATGTGATTAGACCTATGACTACCGCCGAATGCTATAATTGTGTTTTTCTACCAAGTGATACAAAGGCACATATCCCCATAGACCGTTTATTTGGCGGTGTTGATTATTTCCACGTCTATCTTTCCTCTAGTAACTCATATAGTAGGCACTTTATTTATTTGGAGTCAAGTTCGTATCATCCTGTTGGTGAACTTGATATTACTGATTCAGCTACTAAGTCGCTAATATTCAAGTTGCTAATATTCAATGATGTTCTTGCACATCATCTCATCTATGCTGTGGATGTTGATGCTAAGATACGTGGATATTATTGTTCGCCTAATGCTCAGCAATGTAAAACAGCAAAAGCGCTACGTCAGGGTTCCTGTGTTCGATTACCGCGTAGTGTTGCGCAGAATGGAAGACAGGTTAAAGGAATTAAAACACGTAAATTACAGTTTGTAAAGGTTTTTGTTGATGATAAAGTAGAACAAAAAAAGGTAATACCTGCCGCGGTAGGCTATGGTATTACCAATACTTTCCTCCTTGAATTTCATATGAAAGATAAATTCAACGAAATTCTGCCAGTAATTTGTCAAATAGTTTCTGAACAATCTATAAGAGATAGAATAACTCTTAGTTTGTTATATAAGAAACTAAGTGTAAATACGAGTATAATTAATTTTATTAAACATATTCTTTCTTATGATTTGGTGATATCATATCACTTTTCAAAAATGGGATTTGTGAGAGTCGACCAATTTATTAAATATATATTCTTACTAAATGATTTGTTCTTACACCGTCTCATGATCGACATTGTCGCACTATCTAATTCACCAGAGGTTGTTAAGAGAATACTTGACAGTTTAAAAAATGGCTTAGATAACTTACGGACAGACAAAGTACAATTATTACGTTATTTAGTATTTACCACCCGGGACAATACGCTGGGAATTTTTACAGATAAAAAATCAGCGGAGAGTAAGATAGATAGGGACAATTTCAACGGGATTAATCTGCGGCTACATAAGTTGTTAGAAAGGCAGAAACAAGTTCCCGGAAATGTATTAAAAAATGGTGATTGGCGTTGTGGTGTTCTATTAGATTTTATTCGACATACATATAGCCATCATTTGGTAAAAGTAATTTCACAAAGCGCGAATGTGGACTCTACTAAATTAATTGAAGGTTATGTAGAGGGAGAGCAGCAACCTATACTCATCATTGAACGTGAAAGAGGAGGTCTTGGTATCCTACGAGGTGCGATAGATGAATACGGAAAAGATGCCTATAGGGCGTATCGAGATCTTATTCTGTCGTTTGGAAAATGTCTAGTAGGAACGCCTGAGGATGTACTGCATTTTATATTGGCCGATCCCAACTTCCGTAAAAGACTTTGCGAAGCTAAACCACATGAACTAGCCAGAGTTATTGAGGAGTTTGTACGGGATCACATGGAGCTACTTCTGTTACCTGAAGAGCTTACCGAAACGGTAAGGCTGTGGCATTCTATTCGTATGGAGGCGCAACGACTTGTAGAGTTACTTCCACAGGAGAAATTACGCAACGCCATTCGACCCGACTGTGCCTTACTGAAGGAGATCCATGAAGGTAGATATCAACTTGAGAAGACTATTTATCGTTTTCCAGAACTTGATGAACTTATTATATATCTTCTATTAAATATGCAAAAAGGACAGGTATTGCGCTCAATAGTAGAGGAGCTCCTAGAACGGAGTCTTCAAGTATCTGGCAAATCTAGCCAGCTTATGCAGATTTACAATAACAAGGATAACTACATAGAACTATTTCTAGACGATGTGAGAAGTGTCCTAAGAACTGGCTGTGGAGCCCGCGGTACGGTTCCCCGCATATGTGCATCTAGGCGGAACGGCAGATATCCCCGTGATGTGGTGTATGCAGTTAGGGCTTTAGGCAGAATAATGCGTGGCATGTTGCTGAGATTGGCCTTGCTTACATGCAACTCTGCTTGTGGTCACTGTTATGTCAACACAAGATCTTGTAGCAGGTTCTCTGCGCCGTTCATCCAAGCGAGGACTCTTGACAGAAGAGTTGCAAAAATCGTCGCGTCGGAGTTCGTGAAACTTAAGTTTAACGGCATTCAGAACCTCTACAGTCCGGATTTTGAGCCTGACGTGGTGGCTAGGCTGAAAAAGGGTCACTATTCCAAAGTGAACCTAGAAATACCAAGGAAAGAGACTTAATGAACTTAATATGTAAGGTGGCAAGTTCTCCCACCTCTTCGCTAAGTGTGGAGAGCTTGATCCGGAGGTTTCTTCATGAGACGTTTGACAGTAAGTATCTCTATATAATTTCTCCGTGGATTACGCTATTTGAGTTTGAAAGGTCATTTATCCATCTTCCGTTTGTAGAGACCAGAAGAATCGATGATGTTTTTCGCGCATTTGTTTTTGCCGGCATTGACGTGAGGATATTGATGCGTTGCGTAGATGACGCTATTGATATTGAGCTCTTGAGACTTCTGCGTCTATTGCGCAAAAATCGTGGAATATTCCAGGAGGTGTTTGGGGCATCTCGGCAATATATCGCCAGCGAAACTTTGAAATATATAGTTAGCCACATCGACAGTTTGATTAAGACTATAAAAATAGTCAATGCACTCAGGGACACACTTGGCGAAAATCTTCGTTTTGACATACCCGCCTCGGAATGGTACCAACGGCTTCATACCAAGCTATATCTCAACGATAGGTCTGCCATTATAGGCTCTGCCAACTTCACTAGGAGCGGTATATTGACTGATGGTAACTGGGAATGTCTGCTCCACTTCACTAAAGACACTAAGCTTTACGAAGACGCGCTCAAAGCCGCACGTAGCCACTTTGATGTAAGTAAAGGCTTTGATGAGTGTGAGAGGGCAACTCTGTTTCTAGTCAATAGGTTGGAGTTGCTGGACAAGCCGGTGACCGGTCTTGAGGAGTTGGAGGGTTACCTAACAGAGTTGTATCAAGAAATATCGTCAACAATAGCCTAGCAATATATCTGCCTTATCGTTCTGCCGTCTTTCCGCGTCTGCCCCTCTATTCTGCACCCTATCGCCGGCAGGGTCAGAGCTAGGGGGAGCAGGCGGTAGGGTATCGTCCACATGGCCTCGTTGCGGTAGGCCCCGTCCTGGAGCCTGGCGAGCTCCTCCTCGGCTGGGGCTCTGAGGCGGCGGGGGCAGTCCTCGGCGGCGGCCTTCAGCATGGCCTCGTAGGCCTCGATGCCGCTCCTGAAGCCCCTCCTCTCCTCGACCAGCCTCACGGCGAAGGCCCTGAGCCAGCAGGCCGGGTGCCCCGCCAGATGCGCCGAGTCCGGCGCGGCGAGGAGCCTGCGGGGGCTCACCTCCCTGTGGACGTCCGCGGCGGCGCAGGCCTCCTCCACCCTCCCGCACCCCCTGTACCTCTCCCGGAGGGCCTCTGCGACCGGCCTCGCGCAGTCTCCGGGCCTGAACTCGGCGAGGCAGCGGGCCGCGCCGGGGCCCAGGGCCTCCGCCAGCCTCTCGTTGGCGCGGCGCGCCTCCCCGGCGTGGGGCGCCCTCAGGAGGTCCTCTGCTGAGGCGTCCACGGCGGCGTCCTCGGCCAGCGGCTGGGCTTTCCTCCAGAGCTCGTGGAAGTATCCCTCGGCTTCCCTCAGCACGGCCGGGGGCACCAGCGCGGCGAAGTTCGCGGCGGCGGGGCTGCGGAGCCCGGCGGCGGTGAGGGGGGCGCCGCCCGCCGCCAGGCCCCGGGCGCCGATGTAGAGGTTGCCCGCGTGGCCTGGGTATATGCGGACTGCGTCGCGCCACCTCTCGTACACCTCGCGGGGGACCGCGTAGTCTCCCACGACGACCCTCACCGCCTCCGCAGTCTTGGCCAGCTCCTCCAGGGCCTCCGCGTCGACGAAGCTGGTGGCGGCGCTGAGGGTCTCAGCGCCTATCTCGGCCAGGCACTTCATCAGCGGCCCGCAGAGGCTGAGCCCGAACTCCAGGCGGATCATACCACCTCCGGCGCGGCCTATAAAAACTGTTAATGCGGCCGGTCGAGGATGGGCGCGCCTCGCCCTTGGAGGGCTGGGGCCCGGAGGCACGTCACCTGCCGCAGGTCCCGGCAGGCTCCGCGGCGTTCGAGACGCCACTACCTAGGCGACCTCTCCGCGATGCACATGGGAGCTGTGGCGGTCTCGACGGCGAGGGGCGCATGCTCGCCCTCCTCAAGCTGCACTACTGGCCGTCTTAGACTTTGTTCCCTAACGTTCTGCCGGTCTCAACAAGTAGGTCGCCACCAACCTATTTATATGCCGCATGACTTAGTCCGTGTCTGGGCTTTATGAACGTGTCGTAGAGGCGGCTTACCCCCGCGTGAGGGAGCTCGTGGGCCGCCCCGGCGTCTTCCTCCTGGCTCCGCCGGGCTCCTCCCGCGGGTACATGCTGGAGAGGCTCTTGAGGGAGGACGAGGCGGAGGGCGCGGCGATCAGGGCCTACGCCTACCCGAGGCTCGCGGGGGAGCTACGGGCCAGGGGCCTGGCCGTGGAGGACCTGCCCAGCGCCGAGGAGCTCGGGAAAGGCGCCGAAGAGCGCGTCGTCGTGGCTGTGGAGAGCTCCATCCAGGCCGTGGAGCTGAAGGAGAGGCTGGGGAAGAGGGCCGAGCTGATCTACCTGCCGAAGCTCTTCAAAGAGGCGGCCAAAGACGTCGACAAGAAGCTCCTGGAGGTGGCTGAGGTGGAGCACAGGGGGCTCGGCGCGGGCATCTCGCCGAAGCTCCTCAGGCCGGGGGAGGCCGAGGAGCTCAGGAGGGGCCGGGACGCCCTCCTCGCCCTGAGCCCAGGCGCCGTGGGGTTTAGAGATGTGGCGAAGGAGGCTCTGGTAAGCCTCCGCTTTAAGATGGCATCGGCCCTTCTGGCGGAGCTCCTCGCCCCGGCCTTTGCGGTTTCTGCGGTCCTCCAGGCGGCGGACCCCCGCGCCGCTGCGCCTCTCGTAGCGTTTCTTGCGAAGGCGGCGGGGGTGGGTAGGGAGGAGCTGGCGGGCTTCGCCGCCCGCCTCCTGGAGCTCCTCGCCGGGAGGAGGAAGCCGCGGGATAAGGTCGTTGCGGGCTTCGCCGGGCTCGTGAGGAGGGCCCTCGACGCCGAGCCCTACGTTGACGACGACCGCTACGAGGCGGTCGTGGACCAGGTGGCGCTGGAGTGGGGCATGGACGTCGCGGCCTTCAAGGCCCTTGTCGGAAGCCTAGCCGCCCTAGCCAGAGGCGAACTGGTCACCAAGGAGGAGCTCAGCCGGGAGCTCGCCCAACACGTGAAGGGGGGAGAGCTGGAGAAGATCGAAGAGGCCATAAGACAATTGGTGGAGGGCAAACTAGCCGAGATAGAGAAGAGGCTGGAGGAGGTCAGGAGGGGGCTCGATGGTGTGGAGGAGGGCCTAAAGAGGAAGGGGCTCCCCATCCGCATCCTCTCGGTAGAGGAGGTGGAGGCTGGCCAGCTCTACGACAACTTCCGGGCGAAGGGCGGCACGCCGGCGGTTTCTGTGGCAGAGGGGGTGTTTCGGCTGGTTGAGACCAGCCGGTTTAAGGAAGTGGTTCAGGAGGTGCTGAGGAGGCTCGCCACATACGGCGTGGTGGTGTTGCGGGGGCCGAAGGGGGTTGGGAAATCCACCTTGGCGGCCTATGCGGCTTGGCTGGCCCTCCGAGGCGGAGTTGCCGGCTACGCGGCGAGGATCCAGAAGATGGAGAGAGGTCAGCGGGTGGCGTTGAGAGATGTGTTAGACGCAGTTGAGGAGGGGCGGCTGGTCGCCGTCTTTGACCCGTCTCCTCTTGAGTTCTACATAGAGCCAGGCGCATATGCCGGGGCGACGCAGGAGGCGGCCGCCGCGGCGCCTGCCACGCTTGAGGAGTTGCTGAAATTTGCTGAGGAGAACAGGGGACGGGGCCTGGTGCTGGCGGTTATCCCCGACGACCTCTACGAAGAATTAGACGGCGAGGTGAAGAGGAGGGCTGAGGGATACGTCCTCCCCATCGACCTTAGAGATGCGGAGTTCCTGACGGAGGTCATATACGAATACTCCGGCTGCAGAGAAACGCCGAGGGAAAAGTTAAGAATACTGGCGGGGGATGTGGCACAATTCGACGGCGGATACACGCTAGCCGCCAGATACGCCGGCCTGTGGCTTAGGAGCAATGGGTGTAGCGTTGGAGATATAGAGAGGACTGTAGAGGCTTCGAGGAAGGAGCCGAAGCTCTTCTTCGCCCACTACATCTGGCGCGTGCTGCTTCGGGGCAGCGGCGACTTGGCCATGCAGGCCGCGGTGCCGCTCCTCCTCCACGCCTACTTCGGCCCGGTGCCGGTGGGCGTGACGTACGTCGCGAAGGCGGCGGATGAGGGGGGCAGGTGGCGTCTTTCAACGCCGGAGGGGCTAGAGGGCGACGACCTGCAGTCGCTGAAAAAAGACGCGCTGGAGCCCATAGCCAATTGGCTCGCCCAGCGACACGAGGACCTCGTGGAGGAGGCGCTGAAAGACCTCGTCGGCCTAAACGGCGAGGAGGCGAGGGAGCAGTACAGAGAAGACTTGGGCGACCTAATCGAGAGACTGGACTGGGCCCGCGGCGAGGTGCTTAAAGAAGGCGACAAAGTCCTCGCCGAGCTCGGCATCCAAGAGAAGAGACGGGGATTGGGGACAGCTCTGCTGCTCTTAGTCGCCAGGAGGCTCGCCGCTGTTTTCAAGAGCGGCGAGAGTAGGCGTTGCTGGCGCAGGGTGGCCTTCATCGCTGGCCACGCGCTGGCTGGATATCCCAAGTTGCCTAAGAGGAAGCAGTTCCCAAAGGGCGTTGCAAAGACCCTGGGCGACTCCCTGAAGTCCTGCGCCGTGGATGACTACTTGACGATAGACGGCAAGATACCGCCGCTTTCAATATACATGATTAGGTTTCCGTATTACGTTGAGGTGCTGTACGCCAGAGATCTTTCGCGGATTCGGAAGATAAGGGAAAAGATAAGCGTCCTCTCCCCCCTTGCAGACGCGGTGGCCGTAAACACCGCGAAGAAAACGGCGGAGGAGTTGCTGGCAAGGTGGAGAAGGGAGGGATCGCGCTTGGCCGGGGCCTTTTATGTCTTGGGTCTGGCGGCATTGGCCGCAGAGGCTAAGGTAGATGGGAAGACGGCTAAGTTGTTGCTCTATGTGGCGCCTTTCGCGATACAAGGGGCGGCTCATTCAGCGGCGGTGTTGTCGGTTTTGGCGGCGTTGCGTCCTCTGGGCGAGAAGGCGCCGCATAGATACGTCGTTGCGCTGACCGCCGCCTCGGAGCCGGGGCCGCTAGGTCAAAAAACCGTGCAATACATCTACGACGCCTTGCGGCAATTCAGGGACCGCCTCCTTAAGACGAAGCGCTTCTGGCCTCTGGTGGAGGCTATTGTCGCCTACTCAAACCTATTGAGAAATCACTCGGCACACATCAAGGATCGCTGGAAGGAGACTGTGGCTGATATGTGCCGGCTGTACGGCGAGGTTAGAAGGCGTAGCGCCGCAACGACGCCGGACAGCGGCCTCTCGGCGCAACGCTTGCTCGACGCTGTGGCTAGGGCTTATGTGCTGGCTGTGGCTCTCGAAAGCTACGACTTGGCGCTACATGTGAAGGACCGTTGCGGCTTAAGCGACTTCGAAAGAGAGGTCGAAGCTGTGAGGAGTGTGTTGGACAAAGCGGCGGCCCGTCCAGAGGAGTTGAAAATAATTATGGAAAACGAAGACTTCGCCGATTGGGTGAGGGTACGCAACATCACACGCGACGCCGGGTTTATGGTCAGGAATTTTAGAAGTTGGTTCATGTATGTGCTGACTCGCTACAAGCTAAGTCATGCCCTTGATGATAAAGGCGAGTTAGACGAGAAAAAGCTGGAAGAGACGGCAGAAGAGTTCAAAAAAGTGGCTGAGATGCGCAGAGAGCTGGAGGACTGGGGAAACTACCTCATCGCCTGCGGTTTGGCTCTTAAGGCCCGCGTACTCGTCGCAAAGAATTTGGAGGAGCTTCTCGAGAGAGCTAAAGGCTTCTGGGAGCTGTGGAGTGAGGCGGAGGAACACCTTGAACCGACCGCCATTAATTTAGCGACAGCGGCTTTCATACTAGGCGAGTGTCTAGTCTACCTGGCTGCCTCTGGTAACAAGGAGATGGCAGAGGAGTTGTTGAAAAAGTCGCGGTGGTTGCTGGACTACGACCGGGAGGTCTCCGTGGTTACTCGGCTTATGCTTAGGGTTCTCGGCGTGGGGGAGGGGGCGAGGCAGGAAGAAGTTGTGGACGTGTTTAAGCCGCGGCTTTCACCGGAGTTTCGGCCGGCTTTATTGATGCTGGCTGGCCCTCTGCAGAAAGACGAAGCTCTTGAAGAATGCGACAAATTGTCCAACGCCCTACCACCCAAGCCCGAAGCCTGCGTTAACGCCGTGGCGGCCGCCGCAGGCGATCGAGAAGCCGCCGAGATGTTGAGATCAGTTTTAAGATCAGATATAGAGGAACTAGTGTCTGAGGCGCGTCTCTTGCTGGGTAAGGCGGATGGGAGGACTCTAGTGGAAGTCCTGGCACCTATACACTCTCTGGCACAGTTTGCCTTCACGTTGCTGGCGGCTGTAGAGGGGAGGATCGACGCGGTTAAGCTACACGGCCTGAGGGGCTCTGCGAGGTTTAAGAAACCCCTACCTCGGCGGCTATTCCGCGCCGTCTACGAGAACTGCGACGACTTAAACAGCGAGGGGTGCAGGATGGCCCTGCTGAAGCTGTACTACTACCACCTCTAGCGGCGCCTCCCGCGGCCGGGCATGGCCGCGGGCCTCAAACCGCTTCATCTCGTCGCCGGCGGCGGGTATAGCCATTTCTCCAGCCCGGGCGCCCTTGCGACCGCCTTCGCGGCCTCCTCCACTATTCTCCTATGCATTATCTGCGGCCTCTCGCGGCATGCCTCGGCCAGCTTGTAGGCGACGGACAGCAGGCCGCCGGCCGTGGGCTCCACGGCGTATTCGCCGAACGGCGTCTCCAGCAGCAGCCTTCCCCCCACTGCCCTCGCCTCGACGGGGCATCCGTCGAGCTCGCGGAGGAGCCTCCTGCCCCTCCACGACAGCCTGTAGACGTCGCCCCTCCTCTCCGCCAGCCCCCACTCCAGCGCCAGGCCCAGGGCGGCGTGCGCGTAGGGGCCCCACGTGCGCTCGAACAGCGCGAGGCGCGCCAAGCCGCCCCTCGCCTCCAGCGCCCTCAACGCCCTGACCACGTCGCCGAGCCGCACGAACACGCGGGGAACGCCTCCCAGCCTAATATCTCCACGGGTGATCGAGGCCGCAGCGGAGAGTCCACGCTGAAACTATAGCCGTGGGGGAAGTTTTTGGGAGGTGTCTCCCTCCACTTTTCCGGCATAACTAGCGCGTTTTTTAGTGGGTGCGTACCTTGTGCCGTGGAGGTGAGGGTCGTGGGCGACGTCTGCGGCTTCCTGCATTGGGATGTGGAGGACTTCGAGAGGCTGTACGGACCGCTTGTGCCCCTCCTCAAGCGGAGGCTCGGCGTGAGGGACGCCGAGGACGTCCTCTCGGCCTTCTTCCAAAACCCCCACGCGGTGAGGCCCGCCCTCGCGGAGCCCCGGCCCGTCAGATTCGCGGGGCCCCACGCCGAGGAGCTCAACCGCTACGTGGAGTCCGGCCTGGTCCCCATGGGGGCGAGGCTCAGGCCTCCCCTCCTCGACGTCCCCGAGGAGGTGGGGGCCCGCGTCTTCGTCTCCCCCTGCTTCCTCCTGTCCCTGTTCGGCACCTACGGCAGAGGGCCCTGGGAGGCCTGGCGCAAGAACGCCCCGGATCTGCCCATCCCCCGCTCGGTCGGCCACCCCCACGCCTACCTCAGAAGGGTGTTCCCGCAGGCGGTCCTCGACCTGCTCGGCGCGAGGGGCCTCCTCTGGCTCGCCAACACGCGGAACCCGAGGCGCGGCCGCAGGAGGAACCTCACGCTGGCGGAGTTCGCCTACTGGATCGCGACCAGGAGGATGGCGCACATAGACGCCGAGATGGGGAGGCTGGAGGCCGCCGAGCTACAGAAGGGGGGATGAGCCTCTCTACGTATATACAACACGGCGGCCCGGAGCCGCCCTCCGTAGCGGAGGCCCCGCCGCGCCTCCCCGCTACGAGGGGCGGGGGGACTCCGCCGTTTTGTGCGCACGTAAAGCGGGCCGCCCGCCGGCCCGTAGCCGCAGCGCCCGGGCCCCTGGCCGGCCATGGCGTGGGTGGAGCCGGATAGGGTGGCCCAGATCCTCGGCGGGGGCTGGAGGATGGCGCGCGGCCTCCCTCCCGCCGACGCCGTGTGGGTGGTGAGGAGGGCCGCGCTGGAGGACGGCGGCGCCGTGTGCGGCGGGGAGCCCAAGCCCGTGGTCTACCTAGCCGCCAAGGCCGAGGGGCAGTGGTTCGCCTTGGGCAAGGTGGCGCCGGCGGAGCGGTGCGTCTCCGTGACCTTCTACCGGGAGTTCCCGTCCGCCCGGAGGGCCGTGGAGGCCCTCGTGGACTACGGCAAGAGGATCTTCGACTTCTTCACGCCCCAGTTCGACGTCTCGGTGGTGGAGGCCGTGGGCCTCTGCGGGAGGCCCGACTTCGCCGACTACTGCGAGAGAAGGAGGGCCGAGAGGCCCCTGAGGAGGGCGACCGCCGGGCCCGCCGCTCCGCCGCCGCAGGAGGGGCCGGCCTCCGGGTCGGCGCCTCGGCGGGTGGGGCTCGACGCAGCCCTGCGCTGTCTCTTCGGGATGCTCGGCCTCGAGGCGGGCGGCTGCGGCCGGGCCGCGGAGGTCGACTTCGAGGCCGTGCGGTGCTGGGCGGCCGGGCTCCTCGGCGGGAGGCTCGAGGAGTGGGAGAGGTGCGTCCTGGGGGGCCGTGCCGGCGCGCGGGCCTGAGGCCGGGTGCCTGGGCGCCTCCTACGGCGAGCGGCCGGAGCTCTGCGAGGCGTCTCTGTGCGGGGACGCGGCCTACTTCAAGGCACACGTGGAGCTCTGCTTCTCGGCGATGCTCTACTCCTCGCTCTCGAGGGGCCGGGGAGGGCTCGTGAGGATCAGGCCCGCCCTGGTCCGGGAGGTCGGGCGCTTCAGGGAGGACGGGTCGGTCATGCGCCGGGTGAGCAACGTGCTGAGGGAGCTGAGGGCGATGCTGGGCGGCGAGTACGCCTCGCGGGAGGACGCCGCGAGGGCCGCCAGGAGGCTTTTCTACAAGTACCTGGAGAGGGGGTGACGCGCCCGGCGGGCCCTCCGCCCCGGCCAGGACGCGGCCCCCGCTCGATCCGCAGGACCGCGCCCGAGGACCCGCATGTAGGGCCGTGGAGGGCTCTGCGACGACAGGGGCAGTGGAGGCCGGGCAAGGTTTTTCCTCTCGGCCGAGCGGGACACGTGTGTCGAACATCAGGAAAGGGATCCGGATACCGGCCAGCAGAGGGGTAGACGGCCTCGACGAGTCCGGCGGACGGGCCGCGCGGTCCCAGGCCGCGCATCAGCCGGCCCTTCAGGCCGCGCTCCAGGCCGCGGACGCGTCCAAATCATCTGCGCCTCAGCCTCGGCGGGCGGCGCACGATGCGGGGCGGAGGAGGCGCTCTATGCTGCTCTCGGCGACGTCCGACGACGCGGCGCTGAGGCCGGCCTCCTGTATGGACCGGGTGCTGCTGGAGGCGCTCCGGCGCGTTGGAGGGCCGCGCCTCGAGGCGGCGCCGACCCCATCAAGAATATGATGAGGATAGGGTTCTGCTTCGTCAAGGGCGGGACCGGCAAGACCACGCTCGCCTCCTCCGCGGTCCTGTACCTAAACGCCGTCGCGGCGACCGCCGGCCTCATCGACGCCTCGCCCGTGCCCATGGCCTCCCTCCTCCTGGCCGCGGGGGTCCAGCCAGGCGTCCATGCGGGAAGGGAGGACATACCCGTGGCCGTGACGCGCACGCCGGAGGCGCTGGACGCGGCGTTGAGGGCGCTGGAGAAGATGAAGGTGTCCATAGCCGTGATAGACCTCCCGCCCATGGCCAAGACGCCCCGGCTGGACGTGGCGGTTATCGTCTCAGACCCGCCCGGCCTCGAGTTCGTCGGCGACTTCAAGGCCGACGCCGCCCACAGCATCCTCGCCGTGAACATGGCCGAGGGGGTCGACCTGGGCAGATACAAGGGGCTGGCCAACTCGGCCGCCGTCCTGCCCTACTCGCCGGCGGTGGCCAGGGCCTATCAGAGGCTGACGCCCGCCATACTGCCCCACCATCCCAAGGCGCGGTCGCTCGGGCGCTGGAAGAAGGCGTTCCTCCGGCTCATGGGCGAGGTGGCGAGGCAAGTCAGGAGATGAGGCTTCTGGAGATCCGCCACAGGATAAGGGAAGGAGTCGCGGAGGCCCGCCGCAGGTTGAGGGAGCGGCGCAGGGCGAGGGAGGCGGCGCGCAGGTTCCGCGACATAGTCAGGGCCGAAAAGCTGTACGGGGAGTGGGAGCTCGACTACGTGGAGCTCGGCGTTGAGGATGTGCTCCGGATGTATAAGGTGAGGCCTCTGTTCAAGGACCTCTGGCACATGGCCGAGCACTGCACGGACGTCCGCGGCTGCTACCGCATGCTGGCGTACCTAAAGCTTGAGGGCAGGGAGGACGACCTCAAGCTCGTGAGGGAGGCCGTGAGGATTGACGCCGACGTGGAGATGCTGGTCACGCTGCTGTATCAGGGCAAGAGGGAGGAGGCGGCAAAGCTGATGAGGAGATGAGGAGACCCCACGCCTACATCTACATCGCCCTCGCCGCCTTCGCCGTATCTCTCTACCGGCACCCCGCCACGGCCCTCGTCGCGGTCGCCGCGGCGTACCTCTGGGGCAGGTGGCTTTTGCTCTGGATATACGGCCGGAGATGGCCCCTTGAGCCCTACCGCGAGAGGGCCCAGATAGGGCAGTACCCGGCGGCGTACGACCCCCGCCGCAGGCTGTACCACGTCCTGTGGAAGGCCGAGCCCACTAGAAGCGAGTTCGGCATATCAGCGGCCCAGACGATCCACGAGATGTACGCCTCCCTCGCCCTCCAGAGCCACGAGTTCATCTCGGTCATCCAGCTCGGCGACGAGAGGTTCATACGCTACTCCACGAGGATCCCGGACGAAAGCCGCATATCGCATGTGGAGTCGGTGCTCCGCACGTATTTCGTCCTCCACAGGGACCTCTGGCTGTCCGGCAGAATCAGGCCGCGGCGCTGGCTTTACTACGTGGCCGCGGTGCCCCTCGCCCTCGCGCCCCTCGACCCTGCGTTCATCGCCGTGGCCCTCATACTGCTGTACCACGCCCATTACATACGTAAATGGTACAGAGAGGCGGAGCTGTTCCTGTCGGTCGAGGCCGTGTCCACCAAGCGCGACATAGGGACGTCGAGGCAGACCCTGGAGCTCTACGCATCGGCGGAGGCAACCGCCATCGCCAAGATGGAGAAGTGGGCCGTCGTCTTCGCGCCGAGGCCCGAGAGGAGCGTGGAGAGGGAGTTCGGCAAGGCGTATGAAAGCCCCGTCGAGAAGAGGAGCGTGGTGGTGAGGCTCCACAAGGCCTCCCAGCTATTGGAGCGCATGCTGAAGTACGACGAGAGGCCCATCTACATGCAGGTCTTCGGCTCGCAGGACTTGGCCACCCAGCTGGAGATCCGCAGAGACCCCCTGGCGAACGTGTTGTTCTGGACGCCCAACCCGGCCTACATGACCAAGGCCCTAAGCCACGACCTGTCGCGCGTCCCGATCTTCTACGGCGGGAAGCTGATGTCGTCGGGGAGGAAGCTCCTGGTGGGCGTCGACAGATTCGGCAGGCCCGTGGAGATCGACATAGACTCCATGCCTGTGGCCCACGCGGTCGTCCTGGGCCCTTCGGGCATGGGCAAGTCGTGGACGGTCGGCACCCTGGCCGCGCGGCTGGCCAAGCATAAGGACATAAGGCTGGTCGTGATCGACCCCCACGGGGACTACGTCGCGCTGGCCAAGCTGATAGGGGCTGAGGTCTTCGAGGTGCCTCGGCTCGTGCCGCCCCTCGGCTCCCTGAGGGACAACAGGTACTTCCGCACGCTCCTCGTGGAGTTCGGCCTGATGCCTCCCGGCGCGGCCGGATCCGCCTCCGTGGACCCCAGGGCCGCGGCCGAGGCCGTGGCGCAGGCCGCCGGGGTCAAGGCCGTGAAGGAGGCGGCTCCCCCCGAGAACGTGGTGTGGGACCTGCGCCCGCTGAGGCACGACGCGGCGGCGCAGGCCTTCTTCGTCTCGCTGATACTCCTCTGGTATCTGGCGCAGCAGGGCGGGAGGCCCTTCGCCGAGAGGGTGGAGACCGTGATCGTCGTGGACGAGGCGGCCCTCCTCATGCACTCGGCCAGGGTCGCCGAGGGCGGCGTGGTCACCAACGCCGTCCTTTCGCTCATACGGCAGTTCTCCATGGGCGGGAGGAAGTACGGGTTCGCCCTGTGGATCGTCGCCCAGCTGGCCGACCACATCCCCGACGACATAATCAAGTCCGCCGGCTTCGTCCTCCAGCTGGGAGGGACCCTCCGCGCCCTTGAGCGCAGCGCCAAGGTGCTCCAGCTGGACAGGGACGACATACAGTATCTGATCAGCGCGACGACGCCCCGCGAGACTGTGGGCGGCGCCGCGGCGGCGGGGAGCAAGCCCTACGCCATGGGCGTGCTGGAGCTGTCGCCGCGCCAGATAAAGTACCACGTCAAGATACCCCTGGAGCCCGCCCTGAAGGAGGCGGCATGAGCGGCAGGCCCGACTGGCGCGACTGCCTGTACCGCCCGTCGACGTTCTGCGATGCCGAGCGCGGCGAGGGGCGAGCCGCGCTGATCTTTCGGCATGAAGGTTCTGGAGGGCTACGCGGGCTTAGGGCTTATCCAAACCCGGCCAGATGGTGTGGACGTGGCGGTCTACGGAGTCGGGAGGCGTCCAAGGGCTTCCGCCTCGCCGGAGGCGCGGAGGAGCCGGGCGTGCCCCACCTCTCCAGGGAGGGGCGGGCTCGTTAGGTATGGCCAGATCTGAGCGCTTCGACCTGTTTACGCCGGACGGGTCCCTCTTGGGCGAGCTCCGGCTCTACACAGAGGTTACAGAGCTGGGGAGGCGGCACTGGGCGAAGATCGACATCTACGGCGGGCCCCTCATAGGCATACACGACGCCCTCACCCTATTCCTCGACGTGCTGGCGGGGAGGAGGCCGCTGGAGGAGCTCGACAGCTCCCTCTACTGGTGCGTGCCGCTCTGCCGCGCCGAGTTTGTGGAGGTGGCGAGGGCCCCGTGGGGCGTCGCGATGAAGATAGAGGCGGAGATGGAGGGCGAGGTCGGCGTCGTGCGCAGGCTCTACGAGGCGGTGCTCCCCCGCAGGTCCGTCAGCCGCATGGAGAGGCTCGTCTACGGCCAGGCCGTAGGCCGCGCCTAGCGCTATATATCCTACATAGCGCCGTCCCGGCCGCCGCCTCGATCCCTCAGACTCGAGGCCGAGGAGGCGCCTCGAGGGCTGGAGCACGGGCTTGCCGGGGCCGTTAGGAGGCGATGGGGGCGGTATGGGACGCGGGCGAGGGGGGCTCCACGGGGCTCCAGAGCCGAGGAGACGTCCCCCGAGAGGCGGCATCCCGAGGGCTCCAGAGGGATAGACGGGCTTGGCCCACGTCGGATGCCTCCAGCCGCCGGCGGCTGGGGGCGTCCGCCGGATCGGGGCATTTAGGGTTTTTCCGGCCGGCCGAGTATTCGACGGCATGCCGCCCACGAACAAGCCGATGGCTAAGGGCAAGGGGGGCGGGGAGTCCAAGGCCAAGAAGGCAATCGGGGAGCCTAAGAAGGCCGCCGTCGCGGCGGCCCTCGCGCTGGCCCTGGCCGCGGCGCTCGCGCACGCGCAGACCTCCAACGCCACCGGCAACGCCACCGCGGGCAACGCCGCAGCCGTCGTCGGCCAGG
Source organism: Thermoproteus sp. CP80 (assembly GCF_002077075.2). Taxonomy (GTDB): domain Archaea; phylum Thermoproteota; class Thermoprotei; order Thermoproteales; family Thermoproteaceae; genus Thermoproteus. The sequence continues at coordinate 27,166 of NZ_LCWM02000004.1, forward strand.
TCGAGAGCTGGACCGTGGGCGGGCTGGGGCTTGTGGTGGACATATTCGGGGCACTGTTCTGGGCCGCCGTGGGGATAGCCATATTCCACATCGCCGTGGCCTACATAGCGCCCACGCGCTTCCAGAGGCTGGGGGCCATGTGGGACGCGGTGGAGAGGACCAAGGACATAGCGATAGGGCTGGCCGTGCTGTTCTTCATCTTCTACGGCATCATGGCGGCCGCGGCATCCATAAGCGGGAGCTTCAACGCGGGGACGGCGTGGACCCTCTTCGCGAAGGTGGTGTCGAAGCCCCTCGTGGACATGTTCAACGCCATAATGAAGTCCATCTAGCCGGATGCCCCAGCCCCCCGTTTTTCTAGATCCCCTAACCCTCTCAGGCGTGGCCGTCCTCTCGGCGCAGGCGCTCTACTACGCTGGGCATTGGCTCCTAGGGGGGCGGGAGGGCAAGGCCAGGGCGGCCGAGGGCTTCGAGAAGGTGGTCATCGCGGGCGTCCTCTTCGGGCTCGCCATGGCGGTCCCCCACCTCCTCCTGCTGGGCGTGGACGCATATCTGAGCCTGACCGGCATCGGCGGGTCGCAGGCGGGGGCCCTCCTCAGCGCCGTGGGCGACGCCCAGCGGTTCGGAGACGCGATGCAGGCGGCCCTCGACAACGCGTCGGCCCTATACGCCAGATATTTCCACGACGCGGAGAGCTCCCTCACGACCTTCTTCTGGGCCGTCTTCGGCACGGGCCTCACGCCGTGGACGCAGAGCTGGAGCATGGCCATAGCCAACGTCATGTCCGTGGCCGCGACGGTGCTGGGCAACGTACTGGTGACGGCGCCCATCTACGCCGCAGCCGCCGCCCTGGCCAAGACGTGGACCGCCTTCCTGCCGGTGGGGGCCGTCCTCGTGACGTACGAGAGGACCAGGAACCTCGGCGCGTGGCTCATGGCCATAGGCGCCGTCGTGCCGGTGGTCCTGGCGCTGGGGGCCGAGGTCGCCTACAGGACGGCGCCGCCCGTCCAGATGACCTGGCAGAACCTGATCGGCGACGTGGGGCCCGTCTGGGACGCCGTCAAGGCCATGGTGGTCCTCGGCCTGATAGGCCTGACGGCGGCGGCGCTCGCGTACGCCTTCTCCCGCATATTCGACGAGGTGGGGGCGCACTTCGCGGTGGAATGATCGAGATAGCGCCGGACCCGGTGGTGCTCGCCTCGGCCGTCCTCGCCGCTGCCCTGATGCTCATCAGGGGGGACCCCAGGTGGACCCACCCCGTGATGGCGGCCGTCGCGGCCATGATCCTGGTGCCCGCGGCGGTCTCGGCCGTGGCCGCGTGGTTCGGCGCCCCGATGCCCGCCGGCGTCTTCGAGCCCAGGCGGGGGGAGTACCTCTGGTACGTCGCCCCCGCCCCCTCCCTTCAGGAGGCCCTCGACAGGAACTACGCGGCGATCCACGCCGCCATGACGGCCGTGGAGGCCTTCCAGCGGGCCATGGCCGCCGCGGTGTACGCCGCGGCGTTCAAGGACGTGATCGTGTCCGTGCTCCTGACGGTCGTCCCCGGCGGCCAGGGGGCGGCGATCGCCGAGTGGGCCGCGGGCCTCTCCAGGTTCGACCCCGTCATGGGCCTCCTCCTCACTATGTACAACGCGGCCACGTCCATGGGCATGGTGTACCACCTCTTCGACGCGATGGCGGATCTCGCGAGGCGCCTCGCCGTCCCCCTCCTCTCGCTGTCCGCGCTGGCCCTGACCACGGGCCGCACCAGGGCGTTGGGAGGCCTCATGGCCGCCTTCGCGCTCCTCGCCGTACTGCTGTCGTATACGGGGTACTACCTGTCGCCCCTAGCCGTGGACGCGGCGCAGTGGGGCAACGCCACCGCGGCCTGGGGCGAGCGGATCGCCCAGAGCGCGGCGGGCTCCTCCCCTCCGCCCCTGCTGGCTGTGGAGGGTGCCCCCGACGTCCTCTACCTGGCCAGGTACAACAACACCTTCGTCCAGCCGAGCCCGGCCTATCTGGCCCAGGGGATGCGGTGGGTGGCGAACGCATCGGCGACGCCGCCGGAGGACGTGGTGGAGGGGATACTGGGTCTGGGCAGGTCGGCGAGGGCCGTCTTCAACGGGTCGGACTGGGTCGCCGCGACGACCGGCTCCGTCGCGCCCGTGGCGTACGGCAACAAGACGTGGAGGGCCTACGCCGTCCTGGACTGGCTCGACTTCCCGGCGCCGACGCCGCAGAGCGGCTCCTGCGTGGAGAGGGAGGGCCTTCCCGACATATACCGGCTGGCGGCTGAGGAGGCCTCCAGAGGCGGCAGCCCGCCTCCGCCCGACGTGGGCGAGTGGCTGAACCAGACCGCGGAGCGCGCGTGCAGATTCGCGGCGTCCCTGGGCTACAGGAGCTACTTCGTCGACGTGAGGCCGCCCCCCTTCTGGCGCCTCCTAAGCGTCGACATCAGGTACACGGCCCTGGGCGAGCACGGCCCCGTGGGCGGAGGCGTCGCCAAGGCCTGGGACGGGGTGTGGGGCTGGCTGTCCGGGCCCGACAACGAGACGTGCATCAACGCCCTGGGGAATAGGTCCGGATGCGCCCTCCTGGACACGACGCTCAAGGCCGGCCTCTACAACTTCTCACTCTGGAACCTCCGCGGCATAGGGGCCAAGGCCGCCGTGGATCCAGTCGTCGGCGGCGTCGCCGACTACTTCAACTTCTCCCTCCCCAAGGCCTCCCTGTATCTAAACAAAACTATATATCTATATACATGGACTGAGGTATGTACATGGACCCAGGGAAACAATACATACACCTCAAGCAGACAGTGGTGGGACGCCTACAGCGTGCAGAGTGTGGACGAGCAGATCCTATACAACATATCGACGACGATATACGGAAGGCCCTGGGTCGTGAGGGAGCCCGAGAACTACACGGCGCAGATACCCGTCGTGGAGAGGAGCTGGGTCATCTCGGTGTGGAGCGAGCACGGGCCTTGGGACGGGCCGACGCCGCCGAACAACGCCACGTGCACGATAGAGGATAGGCACGTCTACAAGACCATCTACGTCTACGACGTAAGGCCGAGGACCCGCATTCTTTATGGGTTCTGGTGGATGCAGGGCGGCGTCGTTGCGGTGAAGCCCAGCGGCGGCGCCCTCCCCGGCGTCCTCTGGGACAACTCGACGTCGGCGGCCTACGTGGATGGGGCCGAGGGCCAGTTCTACTGCTCCGCGCTAACCGCGCCCGCCTCCACGCCGGACTGGCGGGCCGTGCCGGCGGCCGAGGGGAACCTCACGGCGCTCCTTAGGGACGACTACTTCAGCCAGGTGGTCCTCAGGAACTTCACCAGGGCCGTCCTCAGGTGGGCCAACTACAGCGGATTCGCGGCCTTCGCCTCGACGCAGGGGGACCCGGTCCTCAGGGCCGTTGCGGCGAGCGGCCAGGCCCTTCTGGAGTCGCTGGACAGGGCCCCGGCCGTGGTGCCCATGTACTACACGGCGCCGGGCTCCTACCGGGCGGAGAACTTCCTCGTCGCATGCGTCGCGTACGACTGGCGCGGCTCCGCCGCGGTCAACGGCTCCCTTGCCCTCACCCCGGCCGCGGAGTGGTGGGTCGCTAGATACGCCCTGGGGGACTCCAGAGTGGCTGGGCAGTACCGCGGCCTCGCCGAATACTTCAAGGCCATGTTCAACAGCCCGCCTCCGCCCCCTCCGGCCGCCCTGGCGCCTTATGCGGGCGGCTGGGACGTGCCCTGGGACAACCGCGCCCTCCCCTACGCGCCCTACTACGGCCCCGGCATGGCCATGCCGCCCGTGGACAGGGCCGTCGGCGTCGCGCTTTGGGACGTCTCCAGAATGCTGTCCCCCATATCCGCGGCGGCCGGCTTGATAACCCGCGTGTTCCAGACCCTGTTCGTATCGATCTTCGCGGTGGTCGCCGCCTTCGAGCTCCTCGCGTCCCTCTTCGAGTTCCCTTCGCCGAGCTACTTCCTCTGGCGCTTCGCGACCGGCGCGGTGCAGGAGTGGACCTACTGGCTGCCGGTGAGGCTCACGGTGGGCGTCAAGGTGCCCGCGGGGGTCTGGAGGGCCGTGAGGAGGCCCTTCATGAGGGCCTCCGTGAGGATCGCCGCAAGGGCGCACGCCCTCGCCGCCTCGAGAATACCGGCGCTGAGGCGGATCAGAAGCCCGGACCTGAGGGAGTACTACCGCGAGTACGTGAAGCGCAGGAGGGACATAGCCGTGAAGGACCCGGCGGAGCAGATAAGGGAGGAGATCGACGTCAAGTGGAGGAGGGAGGCCCTGGAGCGCATAAGGCGGGCCGTGGAGGAGAGGGCGGACGTGGAGTGGATGAGGAACCTTGAGCGCAGGAGGGAGGAGGAGAGGCGTAGGGCGCTGGAGATGGCTAGACGCGTCAAGGAGGCTCTGAGGGCGGACAACATCGTCCAGGCCGTGAGGGAGCTCTCGCCGAGGATAGACGCCGAGATACAGGAGAAGGTGGAGATGACGCGCCACTCCCTCTCGTACTACCTCTTCTGGTGGAGGCTGGACAGGCTGCCGTTCGCGTGGCGGTCCCTCCTGCGCCTGGACCCGCACGTCGTCGCCAGGCTCGAGGCGGAGGGCAGGATCAAGCCGGAGGAGGCCGAGGCTCTGCTCAACCTGAGGGCGGCGGCGCAGTCCTACGTCCGCGAGTTCAAGAGGCACCTGGCCGAGTACGCTACCTCCCGCTACTACGTAGAGGCCGGAGAGGAGCTCGAAAAGGCGAGGCAGATAATGCTCGAAGCCGCCGAGAAGGGCCACGAAGACTTCCGCCGGTTTATCGACGAGTTCGGGAGGCGTTACGAGGTCCTTAGGAGGTACTTCTCAGGCGACCTCCCCGCGGAGGGAAGGGCTGAAATCGCCGAGGAGGCCAAGAAGGCGGTGGAGCGCCTTGAGGAGGCGCTGAGGCACTTCGCCGTGATCGACAGGTCGCCTAGGGCTAGGCTGGTCGCGGCCCTCAACGAGGCCCTCCGGCACATAGCCGAGGGGAGGGCGCCGCAGATCCCCAGGGACGCCTCCGCCGAGGACATAGTCAAGGGCCTGGCGCTTATGGACCTCGGCCTGGCCGTAAGGGCTTTGAGAAGCGCCGAGAGGTACCTGGAGGCGCACTACGCCGTGGCGCCCACGAGGTACGACACGAGGCAGATAGCGGCGGAGATGGTCAGGTGGCATATCGAGGAGAGGATTCCGACCTTGAGGATAGCCGGCCTCGCCAGAGGCATAGCGCTGGGGGCCAGGGGCGCCGAGGAGGGCGAGGTGGCGCTGAGGGCGTGGGCCGGGAGGACTGCTGTAAGGCGCGTGGAGGAGGCGCCGTGGGAGGCGGTGGCGCATAGGGCGTCGCTCCTCAGGGAGCAGAGGGCCAACGCCGCGGAGGCCGTCAAGATTAAGCCGGACGTTGTCCTTCTGTCGGACTACGCCAGATACCTCGCCGGGTTTAGGGTCGAGGGGGAGGCGCTGGACGCTCTGCGCAAGGCCGTCGAGTACCGCCGCGTCCTGCACGTGCTGGAGAGGGCCGAGGAGCTGAGGCTGGCGCCTCAAGCCGTCGAGAGGCTCGCGGCGGAGGCCGAGAGGCTGAGGCAAGAGGTCCTACGGGAGACCTCGGCCGTATTCAGAAGGTTCGGGGAGGATTTCTTCTTCGTCAGGGACCTCCTGGAGGGCCGCCGCGTCGTCAGGCGGGAGGCGCTTGGGGCGCGCTCGGTTGCTGGGGCCTTCGGGGAGTCTCCTCTATATGATGAAGTAAGGCACCTCATCGACGAGGAGAGGGTCAGGGCCCTCGTCAGGGCGCCTCTGTACTCGTACGTCGTGGACCGCCTCGGCCACGACCTGCTCCGGCCCACGTACGCCAGGTGGTATTCGCTGTTCGTAGAGTACGGCCCGTACATAGCCTCTGCCTTCGAGCACGCCAGGACCAGCCCGGTCAAGGCCGGCGCCCCCGTCGGCATCGCGGGCGGCTTCAGCTACGCCGGCAAGATGATGAGGTGGCTCGGCGACTTCAGCAAGGAGGCGGTGGTGAGGGGCCTGAGGGCTTATTACAGGGGGGAGGGGAGGCCCTTCAGAGAGGTCTCTGAGATGACGATAAGGGGCGCCAAGATCCAGCTCTACGAGGGGGCGGCTTCGGCGATCGGCGCCAAGGCCGCACGCCTGCTCTCAGAGGCCGGGGCGGCCGGGGACGAGAGGGCCGAGAAGCTGAGGGCCGAGGCGGAGGGGCTCAAGCTCCTGGCCTCGGCGCTGCGCGCGAGGGCGGCGTACGAGGAGATCCGCCTTGTCCAGACGTATCTGAGGGGCGCCGAGAGGAGGGCCGAGGCGCTTATGCGGGAGGCGGAGAGGGCCGCGGATCCCGGGACGCGGGAGGAACTGTCTAGAAGGGCCAGGGAGGAGCTCGAGGCGGCTAGGGAGAGGGCCGAGCGGCATCTGGCGGACGCGAGGGCGCGCTATAGGGCGCACGTGGCCGAGATCCGCGACTTCGTTAAGGAGCATGACGTCCGCGAGGTGGCCGCGAGGTACTTCGGCCTGACGGCGAGGGCCTTTACAGGCGATCCCCAGGAGGTGGCGGAGAGGATGGTCAAGGCAGTGAACGTGAGGCGGGTCGCGAGCTGGATCGACGGGCTCGGCCTCCCGAGGGAGCTGGGCGGTATGGCGGTGAGGGTCATAGACGCCGAAAGGGTCTACGCGGAGTTCGAGAGGGTCCTAGCCGACCGGGGAAGGCCCATGGAGCCGGGCTATCGCCTGGAGGGGGCAGGGCAGTTCTTCGAGGGGGCCGTCCCTCAAGCCCCCAAGAGGTCCCGCGTGGAGGAGGCCGTGCCGAGGGCGGTCAGGGACGTCTTCGCGACCTACTATAGTAGGTTGAGGGATGCCGCCGAGAGGGCGGCCGTCTACCTCGCCCTGGTCAAGAACGACGGTAGGTTCGCCAAGAGGGAGGTGGAGAGGGCCAGGCAGGCCCTCCTGAAGGCCCTCAGGGCGGGCAGCAGGGAGGAGGCCCTCGCGGCCCTCGAAGAGCTGAAGAAGGCGCTGAAGGCCCTCGGCATAGACGTCGAGGGCGATGCTCCCCAAGCCATAGTGAAGGCCGTGGAGGAGAGGGCTAGGCCCGCCTACGAGGAGTACCTCAACGCTAGGAGGGAGTACCTGGCGGCGGTGGACGCTATCGCCAAGTTCTCGCCCGAGGCGGCCCTCGCCCTGGGCGATATGGCGAGGGAGGCGGGCTCCGACCCAATATCCAGATGGATGGCCCTTACGGCGTACGAGGCCAGGGAGAGGGCGCTTAGGGAGTACGCCCGGCATTGGGCCAGGCCGCTTGAGGAGCGCTGGAACTCCCTACCCCAGCCAGTCAGGGAGATCATCGCCAGGAGGGAGGACGAGGCGGTGGGGGAGGTCCTGCGCAAGGCCCTGAGGAGCGCAGGCATTATCGTGAAGAGGGACGCCGCCGCCGACCTGGCGGCCCTTGAGGGAGCTTTGTCCAAGGTCTTCACGGCGAATGGGGAGTGGGGCGACCTCGGGGAGTATGTAAAGCAGGCGGTCGAGGTTGCTAGGAGGGTTCAGAGGGGGGAGGCGTCTACGGACGAGCTGGGCAGGGCGGTGGACGGCCTTCTGGCGGCCTACGGCGTTAGGGCGGCGGAGCGCTTCGTGGAGAGCGACAGGCTCGAGGACGCGGTGGGGGAGATGCACGAGGCCATGCGGCGCTACGCCCGCGGCTCCGGCCTTAGGATGGGCAGGGAGGCCGCCGAGAGGGCCCTCCTGCTGGCCCTCTCCGCCGTGCCTAAGGAGCACGTGGAGGCGTATACACGGGGCGGCTGGAGGGGGCGGATAGAGCCCTACGTGGCCTACTGGACCGAGGACGCCGAGCTCGCCAGAAGGGCCGGCGAAGCCGGCTGGGAGGTCCGCCAGATAAAGAGGCCCGCCTCCTTCGAGGAGGGGGTGCCCAAGGAGTGGCGCCCCGCCTACGTCGTCGCCCCCCGCGGCGTAGACCTCTCGGCGGTTGAGAGGGCCGTGACGGAGCTCGTTGACGGCGCGCCCGAGGGCCTCGCCTATATAAGGCCCGCCGAGTGGCCAGCGCCGGAGCCGTTCATCTGGTTCGTCCTCAGGGACAGACAGCCGGCCAGAGACGGCGACCAGATAGTCGCCTACTCCATCGATAGGCTCTCGATCGAGGAGCCCCTGTCTAAATTCGGGGAGGCCCTTAGGGCCAGGGACCGCGACGGCATGAGGAAGATGGTGAGGGAGCTCTACGAGGCGAGGCTCAACAGAACGGCGTGGCAGATAGTGTATGAGTTCGACCGGCCCAGGGCCAGGGACGCCCTTGAGCATCTGCGCAGGAGGTACGGAGAGCCCTACGGGAGGCTCTGGGAGAGGCACGACGAGCTCTACCTCACCTGGCTGGCCTTCAGGCTTGCCGACGAGTTCGAGTCGTATCTTAGGAGCGGGGCGGGCAGGGAGCTCAGGACCAAGGAGGAGGTGGCGGACGTCATCTCTACGCCGTGGCTCCTCCGCGAGCTTACGCCGGCCTTCATGTACCGGCTGGTGGGGGACGAGGAGGGGTGGGGCGAGTTCAGGGCCGCGTGGATAACAGCAGTGAACATGTGGTTCGAGGGGATGGCCGAGCCGTACCAGCCCAAGAAGCCGGCCGCGGCGAGGAGGACGCTGGAGCTCTTCAACGCCTTCATGGGCGCCGGCCTCAAGTACGAGGAGCTGTTCCCGCCTCCCCAGAGGGCCGAGTCGGTCAAGCCCGAGGCGGCTAGGGCCGAGGCGGCGAAGCCGGCTAAACCCGAGCCGGCCGAGGCGGCTGGGCGCGCGGAACCCGAGGCGGTGAGGCAGTCAGTACAAACCGTAGAGGAGCGCGGCTTGGGGCGGGCGGAGCCCGGGAGGCCGAGGGCGCCTATAGCCGACGTGATCCCGGATGGGGCGGCCGACGAGGCGTCCTACCTCGTGGGGAGGTTCGGCGCCGTCCTCGACAGGGAGGCGGCCTTCAGCGCCCACGACTTCGCCGCGGCGAGGGTGAGGGAGAGGCTGGAGAGGGCGGCCGCAAGGGAGCCCGAATTCGCCCACATACTGGCCGAGGTGGCCGGCGACGTACTCAGCCACTTCGGCCTCCTGATGGCGTCCCCCGACGCCGCGAGGCACGCGCAGGACGCCCTTCTCTACCTCTTCGAGGGGTACCGGACCAGGGACGGCGAGAGGCTCTACGCGCGCATAGAGCCCGCTATAAGGGAGGCCGTAAGAAAGGCCGAGGAGGCGGGCATCCCCGACGCCGAGCACCGCGTGAAGCAGTTCGTCCTGGAGATCCTAGACGTCCTTGCGAGGGCCGGCGAGCGCTACAGGAGGGACGCGCTTAAGGGCGTATCGGCCGTCGAGAGGGCGCTTAGGGCCACCGCCTTAGCCGGTCTCTCCGCGGCGGCCGCCTACTCGGCCTACCAAGGCCTCTACTCGGACGCCGTGGTCTCCTCCGTAGCTTCCGCGTTCGCGCTGGCGGACGCGGGCCGGTTCAGGGAGGCCGCCGAGTACGTCCGGAGGGCGGCCAAGGCATTATACGAGTCGGCTAAGGAGCTTTTCGAGAGGGCCAGGGTGGCGGCGGAGAGGCCGGCGGAGCTCTTCGTCGAGGCCGTCGCGAGGGTCCTGGCTTGGGTAGACGAGCACAAGGCCTACCTCTTCCTGGCCGCGGCCGTCGCGGCCGGGCTGGTGGCGGCCTCCGCCGCCATGGGCCTCTGGGGCCTCATCGAGCTGGGCAGGCTCGCCTACGCGGCGGCCGGCCTGCCGCTCTTCGCCGGGCTCGCCGACGCGGGAGAGAGGGCGGCGGAGAGGTTCAGGGCCCTGGCCGAGAGGTACATAAAGTGGAGGATCGACGAGGGGGCCGTCGACGGGGTCCTAAAGGCGCCTCTGAGGGGGGAGGGGCCGTATAGGGCGCTTCTGAGGCCGGCCGAATCCAAAAGCCTGCCCAGGCCCCTCGCGGAGCTGAGGGAGGCGCTGAGATCGGTGGAGGGCGAGGCGGAGAAGGACGCCGCCGTGGTCGCGGCGCTGGCCCTCTACAGGGCGCTTGTGAGGGGCGCGGAGGCCTATGGGGAGTGGGGCGAGCTGTACCGCTGGGCGAGGGGCCTGGTCAAGAAGCAAGAGTTCACGGTGGCGGCCGGCGAGATCGAGAGGCTCCGCGAGGCGCATGGGAGGCTTGAGGAGGCGGCTGAGCTAACGAGGAGGGAGCTGAACGTCGTGCTGGCGCTCTATAAGGAGAAGCCCGACCTCCACGAGAGGCTCAAGCCCCTCCTGGAGGTGGACCTGAAAATGGCGGAGGGGCTGGCCGAGGCGGGGAGCGGCGAGCTCTCCAAGTTCGGAGGCGCCAGCATGGGGACCAAGGCATACGCCGCCCTTCTCTCCATAGCCAGAGGCGGGATATACGGACACGCGGCGATGTTGCTGGCCGGGGAGGGCGCTCTGGCGGATATAGTGTTGTCGACGCCCGCGACCGCCTACAAGAAGGCCAGGGAGATCGCCAAGGGGCGCGGCGAGGCAGTCGACCCCTCCCGCTCGCCTAAGGGGGCCGCGGGCCGCTGGGAGGACAGGGCCACCTCGGCGCTCCTCCGCTACCTCCTAAGCAGAGCCGATGAGGCCGACCTCAAGTTCAGGCGCGTCGGGGAGGGATTCGAGGTGCTCAGGGCCTACGGCGGCGTCGAGGCGCGTGTAGACGCTCTGGTGGTGGAGGGACAGCCGCGCTCCAAGGCTACCGAGGAGGAGTCGAGGCGCTTCGTGGAGGAGGCGAAGAGGAAGGCGCCAGACCTCTCGGGGATGGACAAGGCGCCGCAACTCATGGCGTGGCGTGCCACGGACGTGTCGTCCTCCGGAGGGCGGATAGAGGCCGCCACCGCCCATCCTTGGCAGGCGGCCTGGTACGTCGCCCTCCTCGGCGAGCCGGAGTCGATCAGGGGCGGGGCCAGCATCACGAAGGAGGGCCATAGGCTCAACGTCATTATGTACTGGCCCCGCGGGAGGGAGGACCGGATTCTGAGGGGGAGCAGATGGCTTGAGTCGGTGCTGGGCCGCCCCGTCAAGGGCTGGCGCGACCTGGTGGACGTCATAGACTGGAGCCGGATCCTTGAGAGGGTCGGGGAGCTGGCCGACGCGCTGAAGCCCTGGATGGGCCCCAAGGAGATGGGCGAGGCGGAGAGGGAGGGTCTCGTAGGGAAGATGTTAGGCGAGCTTGCCCTCTTCGCCCACTTCGCCGAGGCGAGGAGGGGGTTAGACGACGGCGAGTGGCGTAAGGAGAGGGCCGTGAGGCTGTCGAGGGCTGTGGAGGCCCTGAGCGGCGGGAGGATAAGGGGCGAGTACGCCGAGAGACTGGCCAAGCTGATTATCCGCTACACTGAGGGGAATAAGAAAGATGCAGAGAAGCGCATCGACAAGCTGGCTGGGGAGCTGGCCGGCGTCCTCAAGGAGGATGTGGAAAGGGTTAGGGGAGAGGTCTGGGGCGTCGTGGACTTCGCCCTAAGCGATATGCGCTGCCTCGCTAGGGACTGCGCGAGGGATGAGGTGGCCAGGAAGTTCGTCGCCCCCGCCCTTGAGCTCATCATGCTGGACAAGGCGCTTAGGGGCGGGTTCGATAGGGAGGAGGCCCTGCTGCGGTTCGGCGAGATGTACGCCACCGCGATTGCGGGGGACGGCTCCGTGGAGCGTGGGCTGGTCGTGCTGGTCGTCGGAGGTGAGCTTGGCGGTGGGGCTACGCTCCTGCGCCTCACCGCGTTGCATCTGCTCAACGAGCTCCTGCCCGAGGATCTGAGATTCGGCGTGCGGACGTACGCGGGCGAGGGCATATACCGCATAGCCGCAATCGGCGGAGATGCGGCGAGGCTTAAGCGCCTCCTCGCCGTCTCCGCGCCCTCCGCCGGCGGAGGGTACTTAAGCGACAAGTTCGAGGGGTTCGTGGGGGAGGCCCGGGTGGAGGTGCGGTTCGGCGGCATGAGGCTGACTCCAAAAGGCCACGTCGCCGCCGATCTGACCATATCGGAGGGCGGCGTCGAGGTGAAGTACAACGTCTATCTGCGCAGAGACGCGATCGTGCTTGAATTCATCTCGACGGATCGCAACCGCGTGGAGCTCGCGGCCCGCCTCCTCAGGCATGCGGGCGTTAACGCCGAGGTGAAGAAGGTGGGCGATAGAGGCGTGTGGCGCGTCGAAGCCACCACCGACATGCTTGCGGCCGGCCGCAAGGAGCTCAGGGACGCCATCGCGGAGGTCGTTAGGAGGGCCGTCGAGAACGGCGGGGTTGACAGGGAGACGGCCGACCGCTGGCTAGAAAAGCTGGAGAGGGGGCTCACGCTGAGGGAGGACTGGCCGAAGTACGAAGTGGGGCTGACCGAGGGCGCGCTGGTTGTCAGATATGCTTCCACAAACCCCGGCAACATAGAGCGGGAGGCACGGCGGCTTGAGGCGATGGGCCTCGTGGAGGGCAGGCACTTCACGGTCAAGATGCCGAAGGGCGGGAAGGCGGGGTATGTAAGGGTCCTCAGGGAGGGCCTTGAGCGCGCCGCGTGGCTTTCAGTCCACGGCGAAGGCGATCGGCAGAGGCTCGCGGCCAAGTTCGTAAGCTACATACTGAAGAGGGCCGAGGAGAAGGGCGGCGCCGTCTACGAGAAGGCCCTGGAGATCGTGGATAGGGGTAGGGAGGTGGGCTCCCTAAAGCTTGCGGACGTTAGGGGGGCTGAGGTCTTCGTCGGGGGCAAGAGGTACGTCGTGGACGTCCTCGGCGGAGGTGCCCAGACCGAGAGGAGCGGGAGCGGCAGGACCCTCCTGAGGATCACGATAGCCGCCGACATAGCTGAAAAAGAAGCGAGAGGCGACGGCGTCAGGGGCGAGTACACGATTACCTTCGGCAGGTATGGGAAAGACAACGCGGCCGTGGGCTACGCTGTGGCTAGGGCCGACGCCCCCGGCGGCAGGGAGGCCGACGCCGAGAGGTTCTCAGCCCTCATAAAGGCCCTGACGGGAAAGGAGCCGAGGGTGCGCCGCATGAAGGACGGCACGATAGTGATAAAGTGCACCAGGGAGCACCTCGACGGCTTCGCCCGCTACGCCGAGCTCGCAGACGCCATAGAGAGGTGGCTGGAGGAGACGAGCCGCCAGCACTGCTGGAAAGGGACCTGTCGAGATTCGGCCTAAGCCAGAAGTCCAGGGATTACCTAGAGGCGTTGGAGGAGCTGGCGGCAAAAACGTAAAAACCACCCTGCGCCCACTCGGCATGGGGCGTACAGGCTGGTTCATCCTCCTGATCGCCTTCTCCGCGGGCGGGCTGGCGGCATCGGCGTTGGTTCTCTACCTATGGTACGTGGTCGGCAGGCTGCCGCCCGGCTGCTACCTCCCCCAGGCAGTGCTCCCCGGCGTCACCGTCGACTGCATGACGGTCCTGTCGAGCCCCTACGCACATATAGGCCCGATCCCTCTGGACGGCTTGGCCGCTGTGTGGTTCATCTTGAACATGGGATTGGCCGCCGTCTACTTCCGCACGTTTAGGGACGGCTTGCTCACGGCGCTTTTCTACTGGAGGCTTGTGGGCATCGCGGTGTTGCCCTATCTCCTCTACGTGGAGCTGGCGGTCCTCAAGGCCTTATGTCTATATTGTACTATAATGCACGCATTTATAATATAGATTTCATTCTAATTTCAGTATTTTTGAGAAGGGTGAATATATTAAGGGGATAGGCCGGCCGCGCTGGGACGCAGGGACGTGTGAGGGAAAAACAGGGTTTGAATTTAGGCGTCCGTTTTTCCTTATTTCTTCTTGCCTATCAGCCTCCAGACCTTGATGCCCGTGTAGGGTGAGGTGGCCACCGCGAATATCATGGGGCCGCGGGCGGTGTTCTTCTCCACGGTCTCGTACTTGTCCGTCTCGAACGCCTGCTTGGCCTTGATGTCGTAGAACTTCAGCTTCTGCGGCATGCCCAACCAAACGGCGTTGCTTATACGTCTATCGGACAAAAACAGCCCCGTAGGCGGGACGTTGACGGCGCGATGCAGGTCGCCGTCGAGGAGGGCCGTCCAGCCTTCTCCCGCGACCCGCGGATTTCGCCGCCGGCTGGAGGCCACGGGGCCGGTCCGACCGCCTCCGTGGATCTGCCGACGGCGGATTACGGCGAACATGGGCGCCCCGGCCCAAGAGGGGGCACGACGCCCAATGGCCAGAAAAGGTTATTAGTGGCGAGTTTACTGCGGAGCATGGGCGGAAGGCAGAGGACTAGCCTGTTCATGACGACTGAGGAGGAGGCCAGGAAGCTGGGAATAGAGGCCTCCTCCGAGGCCGAGGGCAAGAAGGAGAAGAAGTGAGGAGGCGGATCGAACCTATTTTTCGGCCTTTGTTGGCTTCCCTACGCTACATATATTTGCGTAGTTGAGCAGAGCCAACACGGCGAAGATGGCCTCCTCTGTCCTGACGGCCTCGGTGCCTTGCCTCGGTATGAAGTTTAGAAACAGGCCCTTCAGCTCTATCCCCTCGATCCTCGCTATCTCGTCTACGCCGGCCTTAGGGCCGCCGAACACCACCAGGGTGCGGCCTACGGGTCTCGGCAGGCCTTCGCACACGGATCTGCCCTCTCTGCCCGTATAGATGGCGGTATCGTAGCCCTCCGCCAGCTGCTTGAAGGGCTTCACCTCTACCCTGTAGCCCCAGTAGTCCGGCGGCCTCTTGACGACCACGGCTCTATACGTGTCGGGCCGGCTGGTCTCGGCCTCGATCCTCACGATGAGGCGGGAGCCTATTGGATACGGCTTGGGGATCTTGGCGTACTTCCCCCCGCCTATATACACGAGGGAGTAGTATCCGTCCCACCTCTCGACGACGCCGTCCACGACATCTCCCGCGGAGGGCTCTCTAGGAGGCATGTGGCTTGGTATCCTCAGCGGAGGCAGGAGGCCGGCGAGCTTCAGCCTTCTGTCCAGCTTGAAGAGCCGCCTCCTCAGATGGGGGGGCGTGGACGCGTACTCCAGCAGTAGCTTCATCAGCTCCACCTCCTCCCAGTCTACGCCTTCGCCGTAGGTGTAGATGATGATCGTCTCGGCTCTAAACACGGCGGCGCCTCTGGCTATATAGCCCAGCTTCCTGACCTTGCTCTCGTCGTCAGGCGCCTCGGCCAACACGTCGTGAGGTATGGCTATATCCACGTGGCGACCTGCCCGATATAAAAAGAGCTATACCTCTTGCTCCTCCAGCTCGTCTATTATACTTCTCAACTCGTCGAGGGCCTCCTCAGCCGACTCGCAGTCTTTTTCCTCCACGGCGGCCTCCAGCTCGTCGGCCACGTCCCGTAGCCTCCTGGCTAGTCTATCCCGGCCGGCGGCCGACATGCTACTGGCTTAACACGCGCTTCAAGCCCGGATACGCCTCCATCAATCCCTCCTGCAGTATCTGCGTGTAGTAGCCCAGGCCTATCTCGATGAGCAGTATGAGGCCTATCCCCGAGCCCCATACGCCGAAGATGTCGCCGATAGCGGCCAACGTGCCCGCTACCATCCCGCTGAGCAGTATAAGAGTGTTTATGGGCCTTCTGAGGACCCGCGCCATGATCCTCTCGCTCTGCCTGAAGCCCGGCACGTGGAGGCCCGATTGGGTCAAGCTCTTGGCGTACTCGTCGGGGCCGATGCCCCCGATCTGCCCCCACAGCCACGCGAACGCGGTGGCCAGAGCGACGTAGAGCAGGATGTGAAGCACCACGTAGTCGGGGGTCAGTATTCTGGCGGGAGTCATGGCGGTGAGCAACACGGCGAGCGTCGGGGATATGCCGCCGGTCAGCGCGGCCACGCCCGCCACCAGCTGCTCGGCCAGGATGAGGGAGTAGGCGGTGAATATTATGGGTATGACGGATACGTACATGAACCTCAGAGGTATGTTTATCCTGAAGCCCCAATACTGCGTGTAGGCAGCCGGTATGTTGACGTGCATCTGCTCTATGTAGACCAATATATATGCGAGGACCAGCGTGGCGGCGAGGCCCACCACGTCAGGCAGAGATATCGAGGGCGGCACCTGTCTGAACAAGAGGTCGAGGAGGCCCGGGGAGGCCCCGTGCAACGTGTTGTACACGGCGACGGCCAGAGCCGGCACGAAGCCCAGCGGGAGCTGCATGGCCGGATAGTCGGCGGGATTGACGTTGGGGAACGTCGGCATGCTCCAGGAGAAGAGGTCCACGAAGAACGTCCTGGTTATCGAGAGGAGTATTATCAGATTTATCGCGCTTCCGCCGAAGCCCCACCCCTTGGCTATCATGTCGTCCAGCAAGATCACTATCTGCGTGGCTATGAGCAGCTGGACGAACACGGCGAAGGCCTCGAGCGGCGTCAGCTGGCCGAATGTGCCCGTGGCTATCGTGGCCGCGGTCTCGCCGGCGGCCATGACCAAGGCCAGGAGCTTCTGGAAGGCCGAGAACCTCAGCCTGTCCTTCTTGTCCTCGAGGTCGAAGGGCAGGAGCTCGGAGAACTGGAGGATCTCCATAATTATCCCGGCCACGACTATGGGGCCTATGCCCAGCTGTGCCCACGTCCCGAAGGTGGTGCCGAATATCGTCGACACCAGCGGGTTGTAGAAGATGGACGCGGCGGCGCCCGTCGGCGTAGTTCTGTGTATCCCCCAGAGGGGGGTAATCGTCATTATTATGTAGACAAGGGCCGCCAGCGCCGTCCACATCAGGCGGGTGGACAGAGGCAACGCCTTCTTGGGCCTCTGGACCGTTATAAGCCGTTCCAATATTGGATCGAGAAAGTCCATTACCTATGGACGGCTCCGTGGACTATGCGGACCTCGCCCCCGGCCTTGGCTATCTTCTCGACGGCGTCGCGGGTCGCCACAGGCGTGTAGACTATCAAGGGCCTCGACACCCTCCCGCCGCCCAACAGCTTGTTGTAGCCCAGCTTGGGCAGATCAACGACGTACCGCTCGCCCTCCTTGACGGCGGCGCCGCGGCTCTCCATCTCCTCCAAGAGCTCCTCCAGCCTGCCCACGTTGATGGGCCTCCACGCGACCGATATCGCCTTGGGCTGCTTGAAGCCGTGTTTGCCGTAGAACGGCCAGCCTGAGGTCTCCTCGGCGTGTACCATCACGAAGGACCACTTGTGTTTATGGAAGCCCACCATGCCCTTGCCGCCCGACGAGCCGCTCTTCCTGTGCTGGCCGACTCTCCCCCATCCGTGGGTCCTTGTGCCTCTTCTGTACTTAACGGCTGGCTTAAAACGGCGGACCATCGCTGAACTTTATTAGCCCCTATATAAGCTTGACTCTATGGAAGAGCTCTCGAGGGCGCTCGTCCAGCGCATGAGGTGCCCGAGGCTCGTGCCTACGGGTGAGGGGGCCCGTTGCCTAAATCCGCCGACAGGCCCACTGGAGCGGCCGGACCCTCTCTGGGCGATCCGAGGATGGGTCGATGGCGGTAGGCCTGGCGCTTGCCGTGCGCGGGGACCGGCGGGGTGTCCGCGGTCGATTTCCCAGCCTGTTTCTATTCAAGGCCCTACACGCGGCGGGGCCTTTCCAGCCATCTCTACGGCGTCTCGAGGGGACGGCGGAGACCGAGATTAGCGCGTATACATAACCTCGGCGGCCGAGCGCGCGCCGCCGGGCGACGGGACGGCCGCAGAGGAGGCCGCTAACCGCCCGCCTTGGCTGAAGGCGGAGTTGGAGATCACGAGACCAAGGGCCATCGTGGCGCTCGGAGGGGCGACGGGGCTCGCCGTATCTAGGGCGTTGGGCTCCAAGCCGCCCGAGTTCGTCTGCGGCGCCTTTGCCGGCGGGTGGTAGGACGCGTAGACTCTCACGGACTCCACCTCGCGGTGCAAACGTGGGCGGGCTCGACCGAGGGCAGTTCTCGATGCGGCGAGGACCTACGCGCGACGTCAGTAGGGCTTCCAGATCTGCCTCTGCCTCTCCCTTGCCTTGAGGAAGACGTAGAGGTAGTTGCTTATCAGCTCGGCGCATTTTATACACCTCTCGCCGTTTTCGCCGAAGGCCTGGCTTTCCAGGCAGACGACGCATTTGCTCACGTCCTCGGGGGGCTCGACTCCGGCTATCTCCTTGACGAGCGCGGGCAACCTCTTTATGACCTGGAAATGGCCGTACGGGTCGTAGCCCAGGATCCCCTTCGCCAGCGCCTCCACGGACACGTACGCGTTGTAGCAGGCAGATCTATGATCGCCCTCCTCAAAGGCTGAGATGGCGTCGTTGAGATGCCTCACGTGTCGTTCGTACCACTTGGGATGCATCATCATGTCGAGAGTTCGCTTTCTACAATTAAACTTTTTCGTAGAATTGAGATGCGAACTTTACATCGTGCACGGCCGCGAGGTGCCTCGCGGCGTCCTTTATGGAGAAGAACCGCTTGCCGCATTTCCTACACGCTATGTGCCTAACCCCTCCCTCCTCCACGATCTGGAGGTAGGCAGACAGCTCCTTGGGCACGTCCATATAACCCCTGACACGTCCATATTTGTGGTTGTCGCAGGCGTCGACGAGGCGGGGCGCGGACCCGTCGTGGGGCCCATGGTCCTCGCCATAGTGGCCGGGGACGGAGAGGCCTTGAAGGCCCTTGGCGTCAGGGACTCCAAGACTCTGTCGCGGAGCGCCCGGGAGAGGCTCTACCCGCTTATCCTGAAGTCCGCGAAGTGTGTAAACTATGTAGTTGTAGAGCCGTACGTGATAGACAGATGGACGGCCTCCCACAAGCTCAACTTGCTGGAGGTCGAGGAGGCGGCGGAGCTCATACGGCTATGCGACGCCGACGTCTACTACGTGGATAGCCCCGACCCCAAGCCAGAGCGATTCGCGCAACTCCTCTCGAGGATGGCCGGGCGCAGGATCGTCGCCATGAACAAGGCGGAGCGCATACCTCAAGTGGCGGCCGCCAGCATAGTGGCCAAGGTCGTCAGAGACCGCTTGGTGGATATGCTGAAGGCCGAGATGGGGGATTTCGGCTCCGGCTATCCCTCAGACGGCAGGACCATCGCCGCGTTGCGCGCCAGCAAGATAGCCCGCGAATGCGTTAGGCACAGCTGGAGCACGTCTAGGAGACTACGGGGCGGCGATCTTGACGGCTGGATGTCGAAGTAGGATGTCGGCCGAAGGCCGCGCCAACCGTCGGGCCTTTAGGGGCGCCGGGTTCCGCGAAGCCGCTTCCCGAACGCGCATCGTCGCTCGGACGTCATCGCAAGCCGGCCTCCATCGCGCTGAGCAGCACGTCCATACTCGCCGCGTGGAAACTTTTCGAAGCCGCCTCGAAATCCTCTAGACCGCGTGGACCGGCGCGGCCTACGGCCCCTCGACCCACCGAAGACTCAACCGCCCTCATAATATGCTAATATCCGCCTATGGAGCGAGGTTGCTACGGATTCCGCCGAGAAGTAGGTGGCATACGAGGCCTGGGGAGGCGGGGCCTCTGGGCGTAGACAAATACGAGAGGCCGGCACGGGGATCGAGGCGGAGCCCGTGGCAAATGTTTAAATATTGGCCGGAACACGGTACGGCGATGAGCGCCGTAGATCTTTCTATGTGGGAACCGAGGACGCGCCTCGGCCAGCTGGTCAAGGAGGGGAAGATAAGGTCTGTAGACGAGGTGTTCGCTACCAATATGTTGATAAAAGAGCCGGAGATCGTCGACGCGCTTCTTCCCAACTTGAGGCAGGAGCTGCTCAGCATAAATATAGTCCAGAGGCAGACGGACGCAGGGGAGGTGAGCCAGTTCCAGGCCGTCGTCGCTCTGGGCAACGAGGACGGCTACGTGGGCATAGGCATAGGCAAGGCGCGCCAGGTCAGGCAAGCCATAGAGAAGGCCGTCAGAGAGGCGAAGCTCAACATAACGCCTGTCAGAAGGGGATGCGGCTCCTGGAGGTGCTCCTGCGACGAGCCCCACTCGGTGCCCTTCGTCGTCGAGGGCAAGTCCGGCAGCATCGTCGTCAAGCTGATACCGGCCCCCAAGGGCGTAGGGCTCGTGGCGGGCGACGTGGCGAAGGCCGTGCTCAGGCTCGCCGGGATAAAGGACGTATGGACCAAGACGTCCGGCGACACTAGGACCACGCTGAACTTCGCATTGGCTACGTACAACGCCTTGAGGAATACATATAGGTTCAAGACATGACCGCGGTGGCGGAGAGCCAAGCCGAGAGGGCCGTATATCCGCGATACGCCGTAATCAGGCTGCGCGGCGTAGTCAACACGCCTAGGGAGGTCGAGGCCGCGTTGGGCTACCTCAGGCTCAGGAGGAAGTTCGTTATGTCGCTTGTGGTAGCCAAGCCGAATATAAACGGCATGCTGGAGAGGGCCCAGAGCTGGATCACCTGGGGCGAGATAGATGCAGACACGTTGGCCCAGGTATTGGCGAAAAGGGGAAGGATCGTCGGGGATAAGCCTCTGACCGAGGAACATCTGAGGAGATACGGGTGGCAGAGCTTCGAGGAGCTGGCCCTCGCCTACGTCTCGGGCGAGATAGAGAGGGTGGCTTGCCCCAGGAGGGGCACCTGGCCTAGGAGGGACGGCAGAACGCTCTGCGTGCCCTACCTGAAGCCGTTCTTCAGGCTACACCCGCCCGTGGGGGGCTTCAGGGACGTCAAGAAGAGCTTCGCCGAGGGCGGCGACCTAGGCTACAGAGGGCCAGCGATAAACGAGCTCATAGCCAGAATGGTCTAGCTAAAAACAGCGCTATCGCAACCCCTACTGCCTCAACACGAGCCCCTTCCCCGTCTCGATCTCAAGGTCGAAGGCCTTGCGGCTGTGGTTCGTCATCCTCATCTTGACGACTATGAGGTGCCTTCTGACCTCCCTGGCCGTTTCGACGTCGTCCATCCAGATGTGGATGATGCCGTCGGCTATGTGCTCGAGCCCGAATCCGTAGGCCTGGCCCGTGGTGGGCGCGTATTGGCTTGTGAGCAACGCCGTAACGTTATCCCTATGCGTCGCTATTTTCAGCTGATACGAATACTTCCGCGCCATCACCGGTCTGTCGACCCAAAAAGCCGACATGGAGTCTATCACGAGCCTCACGTGGCGCTCCGGCGTCCCCCTCTCCTTGGCCACCTCCAAGACCGAGTAGGCCTCGTTTATGGCCTCTATGAGCGTATCCATGGAGAGGGCGGCGTAGCGCCTCACCTTCTCGGGGCTCTCCTCCCTCGCCTTCTCGGTCATCTGGCGCGCCACCTTGAGCAGGCCGAAGATGTCCACCACCACGATCTCGGGCAACTCCTCAGGCTCCCTCCTCCACGCTATGTTGTACATCCTGTACCTGGAGAGGTCCATGCCCAGCTGCCTCGCCTGGGTCACCACGTCTTTATATTCCTGCTCCGTCGTCACGTAGACCACCGGGTCGCCTGCCTTGAGACCTGCGTAGGCGAAGTGCATGCAGAGTATCGACTTGCCGACGCCCGGCTCGCCCGTGACGACGACCCAGCTCCCCTTGGGGATGCCTCCCTCTAGGGCCCTGTCGAGCTCCTCCACGCCTGTGGATATCCTCTCGATCTCGGACACCGATAAAAGGTCCGTGATGGTTTTATTGGTTTCTGGTCCAGAGCTCTATTATCTCGGCGTTCGACAGCACCGGGAAGAGGCGCGCCATATTGGACAGGGACCTCTCGTGGGCGGCCCTGTCGGCTGAGGACACGGCCTCTCTGGCCACCACCGGCAGATATCCCAGCGCCTGCGCGTGGCGGGCCGACGTCTCGACGCCTATGTCGGTGGCTATGCCGGTGAAGACTATGGTGGTTATCCCCGCGTTCCTCAACAACAGCTCGAAGTTGGTGCCGACGAATATGGAGGTGGTGTTCTTGTTTAGCACCACGTCTCCATCGCGCGGATAAACCTCCTTGTGTATATCGCCGGGGTTCCAGCTCCTCCTAAACGGCGACGCGAACCTCTCGGGGAACGGGGTGATCTTGGTGTAGACCACGGGCACGTCCAGCCGCCTGGCGGCGTCCACGAGCTCCTTAAGCTTGGCCAGAAACTCCTCCTTGTTGAATATGGCGTTCACGAGGGCCTCCTGGACGTCCCAGACCACCAGCACCGAGCTACTCCGCCTGATGAACCTCTTCAGCTCCTCGGGGTTCTGCATTGAGGATACCTCAGCCCAGTTTTAAATATTCGGCGTTGGCCTCGCGATACGCCTCCCGGAGCTCGTCCAACGCCGAGGTGTATATATCCAGTTTGGCCGCCGCCTCGTTCAGCTCGGCGACGGCGCTTGCGAGCCGCCTAAACCTCGCCTTCAGCTCCTGGACGCGGCCCCTCCCCCTCCTCATGTCCGCGGCCAGTCTCCTCAGCCCTCCGGCCAGCGCGGAGGCCCTCGCGTCCACGGCCCTCCTCACCATATGCCTGACCGCGTTGTACTGATCGTCGGTGAGCCTCAACACCGCGTATTCGAGGAGGGGGCCCGTGCCCTTGGACTCCCAGCGCTCTATCAGCTCGCGTTTAGCCGCGCCGAGGGCCCTGTCGACCCTCTCCTCCGGCTCCCAGGTGATGGCCACGCCGGGCGCCACCTCCACGTGGCGGATGTCCCTCAGGATCCTCGCGGCTAGGCGCTCGTCTGTGGAGTGCACCAGCACCAGCAACACAAGCCCTTGGGAACGCCCCCGGTTATATACCAACTCCCTTCACCTTCACGGCCAGGGCGTACACCTTCGAGCCGTCCTTGACGCCGGGCGAGGACTCCACCCCGCTGGCCACGTCCACCATATAGGGCTTGAACTTCAACACGTGCTCCACGTTGTCGGGCGTAATCCCGCCGGCAACTGCGACTCTGCCCAACGTCGAGACGGCCTCAATCAACTCCAGAGGCAGGCGTAGGCCGTAGCTGTAGACGGCGCCAGATCCCTTCACCGCGTCCACCAAGACGTACTCGTAGCGGCCGCCGGCCAGTTGAGCCGCCCTCCGCAGAACGTCGTCCCTGCCGAAGAGCACCACGGGGGCCAGGGCCACGCCTCTCCTCCGCGCCGGGTCCTCCACATCGGCGCCGAATATCTGCGGCATCTGAGCCACGGGGAAGTCGTAACGCGCGGCGAGGTCCACGGCCCGCGCCGGATCGTACGAGTCGAAGACCGCGACGGGCTTCGCCCTGCCCAGAACCGACGCCAGATCCCTCGCCAAGTCGGGCGTCGTCCTCCTCGGCGATTTGGTCTCCGGATCCACTATAAAGCCGGCGTAGTCGGCCACCCTATCCACGAGCTCGACGTCCGAGCGCCTCGTCAATCCGCAGATCTTCAGAAGCGTCACGGCCTGCTCGCCCTCACGACCGTCTCCACGTGCCGCGCAGCCAGGCCGGACTCTATAGTCCGTAGGGCCAGCTCGAGGCCGTCTCTGACGTCTCCCGCCAGGCCCGCCACGTATAGGGCGAGCGCGGCGTTCACGGCTATGGCGTATTTGGCGTCGCGGTCCTCCCCCCTCAAGCCTCTCAACGTCTTGGCCACCGACTCCTCCCTGGTGTCGGCCCTGGGCGTTCTGCCCCGCGGCACGCCTAGATCCTCGGGGGCGAGCTCGTACTCCTCCACCCTGCCGCCCTTCATCTCGGCGACCGCCGTGGCGCCCTCTATGGAGGCCTCGTCGATCCCCGGCTCGCCGTGCACCACCAGGACGTGCTCCAGCCCCAGCCTGGCGGCGGCCTCGGCCACCACCGGCATGAGCCGCCTCTCCGCCACCCCTATTATCTGTCTCCGCACCTGTCCGGGATTGGCCAGAGGACCCACTATGTTGAAAATGGTTCTGTACGGCAGCTTCTTGCGCACGGGGGCGACCCGGGAGAACGTGGGATGGTAGGCCGGCGCGAATAGGAAGGCGAACCTGGACCTCTTGAGGGCCTCGACGGCCTCGGCAGGCTTCAGGTTTATGTTGTAGCCGAGGGCCTCGAGGAAGTCGGCGCTGCCCGTCGGGCTTGTCACGGACCTGTTGCCGTGTTTGAGCACGTAGGCGCCGGCGGCAGACGCCACGAGCGCGGCGGCCGTCGAGAGGTTTATCGTCCTCTGGCCGTCGCCGCCTGTGCCCGCCGTGTCTATCGCCGGGAGGTCCACCTCGACCTTGACGCAAGTATCGCGCGCGGCTCTGGCGAAGCCCGCCACCTCCTCCGGCGTCTCGCCCCTCACCCTCATGGCCGTCAGCACGGCCGCTATCTCCACATCGCTCAGCTCCCCTCTCAGCATAGAGAGGGCGAGCGCGTAGCTCTCCTCGTAGCTCAAGGTCCCCCCCTCGCCGAGCTTTCTAAGCGACATGGGCCTTCTCGTATGCGTCCACGTCCAGGAGCCCGTGCCCCGATAGGTTGAACGCTATGACGGAACCCGGCGGAAGCTTCTTGGCTAGGTCCGCCACGGCCCTTATCGCGTGGGAGCTCTCCGGAGCCGGTATTATGCCCTCCGACCTCGCGAACGCGACAGCCGCCTCGAACACCTCCTCCTGCCTATAGGCCACGGCCTCCACCAGGCCCAGCCTCTTCAGTATCGAGAGGCTGGGGGCGGCTCCGTGGTAGCGGAGACCCGCGGCGTGTACAGCCGGCGGGACGAAGTCGTGCCCCAACGTGTACATCTTTATCATGGGCAAGACCCCGACCGCGTCCGGGAAGTCGTATCTGTACTCGCCCGCGGTGAGCTTAGGCGCCGCAGCGGATTCGGCGGCCAGGAACCTCGTCCTCCCGAAGCCCTCGCCCCTCAGCTTCATGCCTATCATGGGGTAGGCGAACCCCCCGAAGTTGGAGCCTCCCCCCACGCAGCCCACGGCGTAGTCCGGCTCCTCAGGCATCTGCCTAATCGCCTCGAGCCCTATGACCGATTGGTGTATCAAGACGAACTCCAGCACGCTACCCGGCAGATACCGCCTCCTTTCGCCCGCCAGCGTGTACTCAACCGCCTCGGATATGGCTATGCCCAGGGAGCCCGGGTGGTCGGGCCTGTTGAACTTCCTCCCGGTCTCGGTCACGTCGCTGGGGCTGGGGTAGACCGTGGCGCCGTACGTCTTCATGAAGGCGACCCGCTGCCTCTTGCTGTTGTAGGAGGGCCTGGTCATGAACACAACGGCCTTGAGGCCGAAGAGGGCGGCCGCCAGCGACACCGCCATGCCCCACTGCCCGGCCCCCGTCTCCGTCGCGACCTCATCGGCCCCGTCCAGCTTGGCGTAGTACGCCTGGGCGAGCGCCGTGTTCAGCTTATGGCTTCCGACGGGCAGGGCGCCCTCGTACTTGTAGTATATATGGACCTTGAGCCCGAGCCTCCTCTCGAACCCCTCGGCCCTCCTGAAGGGGGTGGGCCTACCCATCCTCGCGTAGGCCTCCCTGACCTCCTCCGGTATCGGGATCCACCGCTCTGCGGTGAATTCTTGGTCTATCAGCGCCGAGGGCAGAATTTTCGTAAGCAACGCAATTCTGCTGTCCCCCTCGTCCGGATCCTTGGGAGGGGGGAGCGGCGCGGGGAGATCCGCGCCTATGTTGTACCACCTATCCACCCCGACGACATGGGGCCGAGTACCCGGCTCTATTTAAGCTTTGCCGTCCCTATATAGACGGCCAATATGCCGAGCAGTATGAGCGCCGATCCGACCACTTGATCCGCCGCGGGGACAGCCCCGAAGGCCAAGTAGGAGAAGAGGTAGGAGAAGACGGGGACCAGCAACGACAGCTCGCCCACCTTCACCGGGCCCAGCTCGCGCACGGAGCGGAACCACAGAAGCCAAGCCGCGCCTTGGGCCAACACGGCCAACGCCGTCAACAAGAGAGCGGCCTTGACCGTAAAGGACGATCTATAGGCCAGGGCGGCGAACGGCAACAGGAACGCCGCCGCCGCGCCGTTCATGGCGGCCGTGGTGGACGTCGGCGGCCTCCCGGCCAACCATTTGCTGTAGACTACCGTGCCCAACGCCCAGATAAAGCCGCCGAGTATGGGCAATAGGTCGTAGAGGCCTACGCCGCCTCCAACCGCCGAGATCGCCACGCCGAGTACTCCGAGGGCCACGCCGAGGATCTCGTTGGGCCTTACCCGCGTCTTCAGGGCCATGGCTGAAAGGACTATAAGGAATAGAGGCTGGGTGTACATGAGAGACGAGACGAGCCCAGGGCTGTTCGACAACATGACGGAAAGATTTATCAACAACACGGTGGCGCCCATGTTCAGCACGCCCGCGATGGCCGTCCTTCCGTCGATCTTAACCGGCCTAGATATCGCCGATAGGAATAGAAATCCTACCAGCGCCCTGAAAAACGCTATGAAGCCGGGCGAGAAGTAGGCGACCAAATACTTTGTCAGAGGATAGGCGAGCCCCCAGATGGCGGCGACGGCGAGCGGATAGGCGTACGCCCTCATCTAATAGCCCTCTTTATCTCGGCGAGGAACTCGACCGCGGCCTCCACGCCGCCATCCGCGAGACGCTTCATGGCCGCGGTTCCCACCACCAGCCCGTCGGCCCCCGCCTCCACGAGAGCCCTCGCCTTGTCGGGCCCATCTATCGCGAAGCCGGCGACGAGGTAGGTCTTGCCTATATGCTCCCTGGCAAGCCTGATGTTCCTCTCGACGTATACCGGCAACTTTATGCCGGTCGCCGCGTACAGGCCTATATATATGAACAGGGGGTCGTAGCCCGCGAGCCTCTCGGCGAGGGCGTAGGGGAATTTGCCGGGGAGGAAGAACGCGGGGGCCAGCCCGTTCGCCCTCATCGACGCCACGTAGGCGTCCAGCATCTCGGGCATGTCTATCAGGAGGTCGGGCAGGAGGACCGAGGCCGCGCCCGCCCCGGCCGCCGCTCTGGCCAGCTCGTCGAACCTGCCCGCGAAATCCTCGGCATAGCCCATGAGGATGGCGTTCTCGGGGAGCTCCAGCCCCCGCAACGCGGCGATGCCCTTAACCGGCGCCGACCTATGGCTCGACCTGATGAAAGGGCCGTCGTACTTGGGGTTCTCCGTGGGTATCCCGACCTCCACGAAGTCGGCTATCCCGGCCGCCGCGTCTAGAAACTCCGCGAAGACGGCGCCGTTGGGCCAGCCGGCTGTCACATACACGCCGAGGCCCGGCCGAGGCAACGTTGCCATGGACGGCGGTTTTGGGCCCCCCTAAAAAATTTTGCCTACGTCAGCGCGAAGTTCTCTAGCTTGACCCCGTCGCCGACAGATCTATGCGGCCAGACCTTGGCGTTTATCAACACGGCGCCTCTGCCGACCGTCACGTCGTTGCCCAACACCGAGCCTATCAGGAGCGCCCCCTCGCCCACGGCGCTGTGCCTCCCCACTATGGATCCCTCGACCCTGGACCTTGGCCCCAGCACCGATCTGTCCATGACCACCGAGTCGACGACCTCGGCGCCTTCGCCCAAGATGGTGTAGTTGTCTATCACCGAGTTCTTCAGGTAGACGCCCCTCCCTATCTTGACGTGTCTCCCTATCAGGACGTCGCCCTCCACCCTTACGTCGCCCGAGCTTATACGCTCCTTCAGCTCCCTCTTCAGAGCCAACGACTCGGGGCTCGTCCCCTGCACGAAGATCCGGGGCAGGACCTCCTCCGAGGCGAGGTCCGACGGCCCCAGGTTGTCCAGCAGATACCGCGTCGCCGCGAGGTATCTATCGGGGCTACCCACGTCGAACCAAAAGCCCTTCGTGACGAACCCGTAGACGGGCAGGCCCGCATCTATCGCGGCCGGTATCACGTTGGACCCGAAGTCCATTAGCCCCTCTCTGTAGAGCCTCGACCCCACCTCGCCCTCCAGGAAATTTAGGAAGTCCTCAGAAAGGAGGTACAGCCCCGTGTTGACCAGATTGCTGGGGGCGTCCTCCCTCCTCTTGGGCTTCTCCACGAACCTTAAGATCCTCATCCTCTCGTCCACGGCGGCGACGCCGAACTCCTCTACGTTCTCCTCCTCCTTCAGGGCTATGGTCATAAACGCCTTGTTGGCCTCGTGGAATTTGTAGAAGGAATCCAGATCCATCTCGAATATGTTGTCGCCCTGCACCACCAGCACCGGCTCCTTCACGCCGTAGTACTCCAGAGAGATCTTCACAGCCTCCGCGTTTCCCCGGGTCTCAGCCCTAGGCATGTACCTCAGGCGGACCCTCACGCCGTATTCCCTCTCGAGCCAGTAGCCCTCGCCGAAGTAGTCGTAGATGTCCTTGTAGTTGTAATAGCCCCTGACCCCCATTATGATCTCCTCGACGCCCTGCCTAGCCAAATTGACCAGAGTGAACTCTATGAGGGGCCTGTTGAGCATGCGGACCATGGCCTTGGAGGTCTCCACGGTGAGAGGCCGGAGGCGCACCGCCTCGCCGCCGACGGGAATAACGGCAACTCTGACGCCCATACATATCGGTACGCCTGAACATAAATTTTAAGCCGGCGTGACCGCCTTGTAGAAGGCCATCTGTCTAGCCTTCTCGTAACAATGTTTTAGCTGTTCGTAGAGGTTTTTCTCTCTGAACCTCTCGTCGACGTAGCGCGATATGTAGCGCCTCAGGCCTTTTACATATTCTATACCTCTGGCAGACGCGATCTCTCTGAGCCTTCCGTCGGGTATGGAGTCGGGCTTGAACCGCCACAGCCAATTGGCCAGAGACTCCATCGCGGCGCCCAGCGCCGCCACGTCCTCCGGCGGCACGAGGAGGCCTACCCCCTCGCCGCTCCGGAAGTCGGCGACCACCTCGGGCAGCCCGCCGGTCGCGGACGCTATGACGGGCGTCCCCACCGCCATGGCCTCTATGGCCGAGATGCCGAAGGGCTCCCAACGGGAGGGCATGACGAGCGCGGTCGCGGCGTAGTTGAGGGCCATGTAGAGGTCTCTGGGGATCTTAGCGAAGGAGAGGAAGGCCCTCCCCCACCTCTCGCGGACGAGGCGCCTTAGGTATTCCTCATATCCGAAGTCCCCCACGGATACGGCGAGCACCAGAAGGCGCGCCGAGGGGGAGAGGTCGAGCGCCCTTATCGCCAGATCGAGCCCCTTCTGGCTGGTCGCCCGCCCCACGGCCAGGAAGAGGGCGCCTCCTCCATCTAGGTGCCCCTCCCCTCCCATCCTCTCCACCGCCTCAACCAGGCGCCAGGGGGAGCCGTCGGGGGCCAGCCTGCGGAAGTGGGACTCGGCCTCCTCGATCCTCCAGTCCGTGGAGTTGTAGAGGACGCACGACTTGCCCCTAAGCCAATCGCCGTACTTCGAAAGCGCCTCGCGCAGGTATCCCCAGCTCACGCTGGACACCACATCGCTCTCCACGGCGGCGAAGCCCTCGACAGAGCCCCCCACGGAGTCCCACACGGCTGAGTACAGCTCCTGCCTGTGGCAGCAGACCCTCCAGACCAGATGGGGCCTGTCCGGCAGACCCGCCCATTCGGCGGAGGCGTAGTGCCACGGGAAGGAGTAGCCCGACGACAGGTGGATCGTGTATACGAGAGGTATCGCAAGCCCCTTCCTCTCTGCGTAGTCCCTCAGGGCTATCCCGGCGAGCCCGGAGTGCCAGTCGTTGGCATGTATTAGGTCCGGGAGCCCGTACCTCTCGGCGTAGGACACCACCGCCCTAGCGAATAGGGCCGCCTTCTCCTCGACGTTCTCGTAGGGGTACCACCTGTCGAAGACGAGGCCGGTGGCCGTATCCAAGCCTTTGAACATAACCACCTTGACCCCGGCGACCTCGGTCCCCTCAGCCCCGAGGCAATAGGGGTAGGGCCTCCCGTCGAGGCCGCGCCTATCCCCACAGACCCGGAAGTCCAGCGGCGATAGGGGAAATCCCCTGTTGGGGTCCAGATGCCTTCCGTGCGACGGCATTAGGACGGTCACATCGATGCCCCGCCTGGCTAAAGCCGTTGCGTACTGCCTCACGGCCTCGCCCAGCCCGCCCACCTTGACCAAACCTGCATATTCGAACGTCAGCAGAAAAACCTTGTTCACCGCCTCGGGAGCTCTCATGGCGCACATATTTCTCGTATATCAAAATTGAGATCCGCCGGGGGCCTCGACGGATCGCGGCGAGCTCAAGCAGATTTCGGCATGATACGTAGGAGACGTGGAGCGACGGCGCGTCGACGGCCGCGCCTTGTCCAGAATCCGCGATGCTGAGGGGCGCCGCATACCCCCGCTTCTGTCGGGGTATCGATCTGACCCCCTACCCGGGCCTCGCCGCGGCCTCACAGGCCCTGCTTGGGGGCCGCGGCGCCGGCTGGTTTTTACCCCCGCCTTTCGGCGGCCCGCCGGCGCCCTCCGCGGGCGGTGCGGGAGGTTCCAGAGGGCGGCCGTCTCCGAGCCGCCCCCGTCCCCTCGGCGCCCGGCCATGTTGTTTATCGGGATAAAAATCCTTAACCGAGGCGTCTATCGAGGAGCCCTTTTCGAGGCAGGCCCTCGTCGGGGCTGATTTTTATAGGGGTCGTCAGGCGTACGTGCGCTCCGGCAGGGATATCTTGGGCCTAATCGCGCTGATCGCGACGTTGACGATCGCGGCTAGGTCCGTGAACTACATGGTGCAGAGCACCGTGCCGCCTCTGGCCAGAGAGCTCGGCTTCACGCCGTCCTCGATAGGCTTGTTGGCCGCCGTAGGCGCCGTCGGCCAGCTCATCGGCAGCTCCGTGGTCAACATCGCGCTGGGACCCTCGCCTAGAAGGAGGGCCTTAGTCGCCGCAACGGCGGCGATTCCCCCGGCGTTGGCGGCCTTCTGGCTGTCCGGACCCGCCGGGCTTTGGGCCGCCTCCTTCATCTCGGGCCTATCCTTCGGCGTGGTTATGCCCAACTTGATAAATATCGCGTCGGTGAGGCCCGAATACGCCGAGAGGTTGCTCGCGGCCTACTCCCTCTCGCTGAGCACGAGCCTCGTCATAGGCCCGGCCTACGAGACGGCCATATTGACCAGGTATGGCTACAGAGAGGTGTTCCTCTTCTTCCTACCCTTCGCCGTAACCCTGCTCGCCCTGTCGCCGAGGATCCCCATAGTCGGGTCTAGATCAGCCGACCTCCGCGCGACCTATGGATCCGCGCTGTCGAGCAGAGGCTTTATATCGGCGGCGTTGGCCATTACGTCGTATAACGTGCCCTTCATAGCACTCGTGACCTATCTGCCCATATACGCCTCGGAGGAGCTGGGGCTTGCAAGGGCCGCGGCCTATTCTCTCTTCCTGCCCTTCTTCGCCGTGTCCATGCTCACGCGCCTCTACATGTTCCTCCGACCTGTCAGGGACGTGAACAAGGCCTTCGCCGCGTCCGTGGCGCTGACCTTGTCGGGCCTGGCCGTCTTCTACGCGGCCAGGGACTACGCCTCGTTGGCCACGGCCATGGCCATCCTCGGCGTGCCTCACGGCAGCGTGTTCACCATCTCGACCATAATGATAGTCAGGACGACGACGTTGGAGGAGAGAAACGCCGTTAATTCCCTCTTCTCGTCCTATCTGGTGGTTTTAGGTATGGCGATTCCGCCGGCCCTAGGCGCCGCGGCCGAGCTCTGGGGCTACGGCGCCATGTGGCTCCTCCTGGCCCCCTTGGTGGCGGCGATGTCAGCCGCCTTCTTCTCGTTGTTCGGCAAAACCAAGGAGTTCAAAAGCCCTATTTGATGAGCAACCCTATCACGAGGCCTATTATGAACGTGAGGGAGGAGTAGGGGATCATGGCCTTCAACACGCCGAGCTTCTCCGCGGCTTGGTAGGCCGTGTAGCCCAGGCTCTGGATTATGCCCATGGCAGCGGACGGCGAGATGTAGCCCACGGCGACCGCCAGCAACAATATGGCCAACAACACTATGGCTACGCCTATGAGCCGTCTTATCAATACGCCTATAAGTAAGCCGAATATGAAGGGCACGACCAAGGCGAGAACCTGCGTCAACGGTATCATACCACTATAAACATAGCTTATTTAAAAACATTTGGGGCCGCACGCCCGCTCCGATACGTCCGCGGACTCCATTATGCGGGGCAGGGAGATCGGCGATAAGAACGCTGAGAGCTCGTTCGCCTACTTGGCGGAACCTATGGCGCAGGCGTTCAGCGGCGGGCATCTCGGCTTGATGCGGCGAGGTGCCCTTGACCAAGCCCCTCGGGCTATGGGGATGAATTTATAAAGTGCGAGCGGAGATACGCCGCGGTGGCGTTCGCCTGTATGCCCAACTGCGCGTTGTGCTGCAGAGCCAGCCCCGTGACCGTGTTGCCGCATGAAGTCTACGTGCTGGAGTCGCTGGCGCGCGACCTGGATGTGAGGGTCAAGTTTGCGCCGGCCTATACGCTCCTCGACGCCGTAAGCGGCGTGAGGGTAGCGCTCAGCTACCTGATGCTTCTCGACGGCGAGGGCAAATGCCCATTCCTCAGAGGAACTAAGTGCCTCGTCCACGACCTCTACAAGCCCCTGACCTGCAGATCGTTCCCCTATCTGCCCAAGGTGATAAAATACGAGCTGGATCCAGTCGCGAAGGAGATAAGAATGGAGATAAACTTCGTCATGTCGACCCTCTGCCCCGTCGTCAAGTCCGACCTGTCCCCCCGCGATCTGGTCAAAATGCGCGACATAAGGATCGCAGTCCAGTACGCGCCGAAGGAGGTCGAGGTGGCCAGAGAGACCGTGGAGAGGAGGCTCTTCTACGCCCGCATATTGAGCGACCTCTGGCAGAAGGGCTACGTGGAGCTACAAGACGGGGCCAACAGCCCCTTCCACCCGGTCGTCAACGGCTTTGCCTTCATACGGCGCTTCCGGCCCGAGTTAACCATAAAGGATCTGCTCTAGCCGTATATCCTATAGAGCATGTAGATTCCGACCGCGACGATGATGGCGCCGTACGCCTTCCTCAGCGCGTCCTTAGGCGCCTTCACGGCCAGGCCGGTGCCGAGGTACCCGCCGCCGATGCCGCCCAGCACGTAGAGCACGGCTATGAGCGGTAGCACATCGCCGTAGTACCAATACTCGGCGCCGGACGCCACGCCGAACGTCCCGACGCTTATCAGGCTGGTCCCTATGGCCCTGGTTATGCAGAGGCCGGCCGAGAACATCAGGCTCGGCACGATCAAGAAGCCGCCGCCTATGCCGAAATATCCGCTGAGGAGGCCCACGACGAGCCCGAGGCCGGCGACCTTGGCCATAATCGACGGCGTGAGCCTCGGGCATCTCCTCACCGCCTCCGTGACCCTCTCGACCTCCGCCAACCCGCCTGCCCTCGCAGGCTCTCTCCTCACAGCGACGTATATGCCTAGGGCTATCATCGCTATTGCGAAGTACGTGAGGAGGGACGTGCCGGGCGTGATGTGGCCCAGATACGCGCCTATCAGCGAACCCACGAGGCCCACGGCGGCGAACATCGCGCCTACTCTGGGCGCTATGTTCCTCTTTTTAAAGTGCATATAGGAGTTTATGAATGCGTTTATCCCCACGGCCAGCGCCGTCGTGCCTATGGCCACATGCGCCGAGTTCGGCAGGGCGGAGAGACCGACGAAATAGAGGAAGAGCGGCACCGCGAGTATGGATCCGCCTCCCCCTATCAAGCCCAGGGAAAACCCCACCAGCACCCCCGATATGACCGAAAGGGCGTACTGGACCAGTCCTATGTCCATGGGATGCGGGTTGTTGCATCAAAAATATAAATTTTTTGTCTTATTCATGACATAGGGAAAATAAACATGTTAAAAATATAATATTTTTATTAAATTAAAATTTACTTATTTACTATAAGAGAAGAGATAAAAACTAATTAGATATCCATATTCGATGAAAATACAAGACGCGGTGAAGCTGGCGGTGGAGGGAAACCCCTTGTATTCGCTGGTGATGTCGACGGGCCTCGCCAACCTCTCGGCGGTCGCACGCGCCATAAAGCCCCTCGTCGATGCGGCCGCCGGAAAGGACGTGAAGATAGCCACCATAGTCAAGGCCTTGGAGAGGCTCGAGAAGTCCCTCATGCGCTCGTCGCCGAGACCCGAGGACTTTAGATACGTCGAGTCGGTGGCCTACAGCGGCATGGCCGTGGCCGAGGGGGGCCGTGTGGATCTCAACTCGATCTACAGCTCCGGGGAGCCCTTCGTGGCGCTCAGCGACGGGGCCAAGACGTGGATCCTGGCGCCGGCCCGCCTTCTGGGCCGCGCGGAGGCCGACAGAGGCCTCGTCAAGGTGGTGTTTCCCCGACAGGCGCCTGTGGGCGCCGTGACTCTCCTAGTGCAGCTCATGAGGGCGGTCGGCATAAGCCCCGAACACGTGTTGAGGCACGACAACCAGATATACATAGTGGCCAGGAGGGAGGATCTGCCCGGCATATTGAGCCTCGTGGAGAGGGTAAAGAAACTTGCCGAGGGAATCCGCTGAGACCAATGGGCGCAAGTCGCCAGCCAACGCGCTCTATTTCAGCACCGCGCTCGCGACGGCCGCCGGGGCCGTCCTCCTGGAGGTTGCGTTCTACTGCTCCATCTCGAGCCCCGCCGTTCTATCCCTCTTCCTAGGGTCTATTGTGGCTATATTGATGTCTGAGGTCGCTATCTTGAGAAATAGAATCAGTTCCATAAAATAGTATATGTCCTCACTGTTAAAAATGCATCGTTGTTTATCCTCCTATGTCGGCAAGGCTCTACGCGACGGCGCTCGCCGTCGCCGCGATTCAGTTCATAGTCGTGGTGCAAATAGCGCAGTGGCTCTACCCCAACTACAACGTGTGGACCAACTACATAAGCGATCTGGGCAACAGGTCGCTGGCGGGGCCGCTCATATCGACGCTCTTCAACGCGTCCGCGGCGGCTCTGGGCGTTCTGGTCATGGCCTCCTCCTACGGGGTGGGCCGCCTGACGACGAGGAGGGCCGCCTCGACGGTCCTGCTCGGCCTTTCGGGCCTGGGGGCGCTTGGGGTCGGCCTATTCCCCGAGGGCTCGCCCTACGGCCTCCACACCGTCTCGGCCCTCACCGCGTTTCTCTTCGGGGGGTTGGCCGTCGCGGCGCTCGGCGTATATACGGCCGTGCCGAAGGCCCTCAGATGGCTGGGCGTCGCCTTCGGCGCGATCTCCCTGGCGTCGCTGGCGGCCTACATAGCGCTGGGCGAGCCGCCGATAGTGGAGAGGCTGGTGGTCTACCCCATCTTGATATACGCAGCGCTGTACGGAATATACGTGGCGGCAAAATGGGGCTAGTTTAGGAGCGAGCAACGGACCAACCTAACCTCTTTCCTGTCGGTGCAGAGCTCCCTATCCACCCCGAGGCACCTCACGTCTAGAAACGGCGCTATCAATAGGTGTTTCGACGTCACGTATTTCTTGAGCTCCATCATGTAGAAGACGTACGCCGCGGGCTAAAAACCGATCGGAGGGTGCAGGTCCTGCACTGAACGCCCGGCTACGCGATCGATCCGTTGAGCAGCTCGACCAGCTTCTGGAGCGCCGCGCCGTCGGCCTCCTGGCGCGATCCCAGC
This sequence comes from Thermoproteus sp. CP80, assembly GCF_002077075.2. Lineage (GTDB taxonomy): Archaea > Thermoproteota > Thermoprotei > Thermoproteales > Thermoproteaceae > Thermoproteus. The sequence continues at coordinate 62,453 of NZ_LCWM02000004.1, forward strand.
ACGTTCATGTTGAGGCTGAGGGGCGTCAGCGCGATGTCTCCCTCCTCGTGGACTATATAGACGTCGGTGCCCGGCTCCGCCTTCACCAACTCGCCGTATAGCCAGTAGTAGATCCCGCCGCGCGGATCCCTCCTCTTGTCGACCCTCTGCGAGAACTTCACCTTGGCGGCAGGCGCCAGCTTCACCACGGCGCCCGGCCTGAACCTCCTGGGGAAGTTAAGGCTTATGACGTCGACCCCCTTCGGCATGCCGAACTCGGCCACGAACTTGACCGCAGTCTTGGCGACGTTCCTGATGGCCAATATGAGGGCCGGGTCCTCCAGGAGCTCCTCCGGCTCGTTGACGTCGACGGAGAACGCAAACGCCGGTATGCCCAGGAGCGCCGCCTGCATGGCCGCGCCTATGGTGCCCGACGAAAGGATGACCTGCAGCGACGTGTTGTCGCCCACGTTGATGCCCGAGAGGACCAGATCTATGCGGTCGACTATCTCCAGAGCAGCAAGATACACCGTATCGGACGGCGTGCCCGACGTGGCGTATGCCTGCACCCCCTCGAGCTCCATCTTGGATATGCGGAGGGGCTTGTGGAGCGTTATGCCGAGGCCCGACGCGGACTTGGGCGTCTCGGGAGCCACGACGTATACCCTCCCCAGGTCCTTGACGAAGGAATACAGCATCCGCAGGCCCGGCGAATATATCCCGTCGTCGTTGGTCACCAGTATGTTCATGTAGCTCTCCAAGGCCCCATCTTTAAGGTCGTAGCCCCCATACGGCTCCGCCTTAGGGCCGGAGACGCCTTTTAAGGCTGGCTTAGGCGGCCGCCGAAATGTATGCCGCGTAGATCCCGGCGGAGGTCGCCGGGGAAATGTTTAAAATGTTTTGTGTGTTTGTGGGGCGAGCCCGGTCGTCTAGCGGCCAAGGGGCCACGGAGGGCGGTCCGGGCCGCGTGCCCGGACGCAGCCCGGCTATGGATGCGGGGAGTCCGTTGGGACCCGCAACTCTGGACCGGAAGGGGAGAAACCCCGTGGCCCGGGTTCGAATCCCGGCCGGGCTACCATTTCTTCTAGCTATCGCCTAGTCTGAGATATGATGAGCAAATTCCCATGTTGGCTGTTGTTAGTTCCACGTATAGGCCAGGTTCGGCGCTTCGATTTAATATCGACCGCCCCAGCAACCTGTCCATCCATCTGCTCCTCTCGACCTCCTCGACGTAGGGCCGCGCCGGCTCGGCGTACATCCCTGACTCACAGCGATGGCAACTTTAAAGAAGTAGTAAAGATGTTGAGAGATGAAAAGGGGGTGTCTTTTCAAGATTTTTTCGGCGATCTCCCTCTGCCTCGGCGTGCCGTTCTCCGCCTTTTCGGCGAGGTAGAGCGCTACGGCTCTTCTGACGGCGTCGTCTTCCTCTGCAAGCTTTAGAAGGTCCGTGGTGGAGATGTAAACCACGTAGCTAGCGCTGGACTTTATTATGTTCGGCCTAAACCCGGCCGCCTTGAGCTTATCGATGGCTTCTAGCGCCTTCTTAATATCCTTGGTGTAGTACTCGGCAAGGAGTGAGCCACCTCTGCCGCTGACTAGGCGCAGATGCATTATAAGCCCAGCCACAGCCACGATGCCAAGCTTCCTATGCGGCGTAGTAAGTTTTTTCGGTTCCGGCTTCGTGGTGGTTTTGTGCTGTCTCATCTTTTCGTCTATTTTTTTCAATGGGGACCGGTTTAATATCTGGTTCCGCTTTTGTGCCGTTGTTCCGCGTTTTTTTTTTTTTATTTGGAGCATCGTCTGCCAACATCTTTATGTAGTTCCACTTGTGCGATCTCAACGCATCAAGCAATGTGCCGTATACGCCTGCAGCATCTCTGAGCTTTGCAAACGCCTCTGTACCGCTAGCGATAACAGCTTCATAACGTCCAATTGGTTTACCAATCTTCTTTGGCTCCTTCGAAGCTATTACAACGTATTTACCTCGCAACGTGGCATTGTTATTTGCTTCTCCGTCGCCTAGCCACATAGTGAATAGAGGCGTCCATTCCCCATGTTTAAAATGGTTCATGACAAGAGTGATTGCTTCGTCCTTACTCCACTTCTGTTTCCAACTTCTTGCGATCATGCGTATTACCACGCTTACGCCTTCGCGCGTCAAGATGACTCTGTCGACGCGTATATAAAGTGCTCCATTCCTCACTACTGCCCATGCAAATACCTGCCAAGGCTGTGACGTAGACATGGATGGTCGCATCTTGGCTTCGGTTTCGTCGCTCGCACGCCATCCTATCTGAAGAAGTTTAATCTTTTCCTCTGGAAGCTTCAGCACGTCGGGAAAACGCGTTGAGGCGCTTATGCCGTTGATATGAATATAGAATGTTTTTCCCATATACATCCACCCGTCCGGCGCGTATAGCCGATCCCCCTCTATTCTGTAGGTGCCGTTCTTTATCGCCTTATATACCGCCTTCAGCTTCTCTTTCGTCTGAATCCACGCCTTCAGCAGAAGTTTTTTCATTATATCCCGGAAGTGAATTAACTGTCTCTTCTCGTCCTCCGAGAGCCGAAACGTCTTTATGATCTCCTGCGTCGCGTATTCGACGTACAGCATCCACGCCGGGAAGGCCCAGTCCACAGGCCCCCGCAAGACTCCGCGGGTGGAGACATGCTCAAGCACTTCTTCGATAGTTGGCGGCTTCTCAACAGGCCTCAGCGCGGGCTCTAGACGTTCTTTTATCTTGTCTATGTATCTATCCATGACGTGGTAAACAATGTGATGTATGTTGAACTGCTAGCCTCTCCATGACACCTCTTACAGTTCATTATATAAGCCTTCTCTCTACAGGTAAAGACTGACAGGTGCAGGCTCACAGGTGCGGGCTTATAGGTGTGAATACACCTGTGAGGAAATGCCTGCAGGCGCACACCTGCAGGCAACGGTTCATAGTTTTTATGTGTCGCCGTCAACATTCGCTTCATGATGGTGAGGCCCAACAAGACGAAGCCAGAGGGCTACATGCGGCCTCTGGCCGTCCCCGGCGGCAGAGGACAATTCCCCATGCCTGCATGGCTCAAACAACCTGTGGCCCGGGTTCGAATCCCGGCCGGGCTATTTCGCCGTTGTTGCTGGGGCACCATCGTGGACTTTCAGCGCACTGATATGGAATGGCTGATTTACGAATTAAACGGCGTCAGGCGGCCTATGCAGGATTTGACCGTCGGTGTGGGGTCGGCTGTAGCCCTCTCGCCTCTTCGTCGTCTGGCAGAAGGCGCCTATTGCGTCGCATAGCCCTATCTGCGGCACACAAGTGTCGACAGATGCCGCTGATCCCAACGGGGATTGTGGACATATGCAAGTCCTCCTGAGGGGCTGGCCCCTGTGCTCCGCTTGGTCCTGGGGCCGCCGTGTGCCGTCAGCACGTAATTTTCTCGCCTATCCTTCCGCCCGGCCCTCTCATCCCTACTGCGCTCTTCTCCTCGACCCTTACAATCACGTCGAAGAGTATGTCTAGGTCGTGCAGATCTCTGAGAGATACCACGACCGCCTTGCCGCCTCTGGCCGTCTGCAACAATATGCGCAGCACCATATAGAGCGCGGAGGATCCGTACATCGCGGCGAGGGCCTCCAGCCCTCTTACGAAGACCACCTCCCCGTCCCAGGAGGACACCGCCGCGAGCATCTCCTCGACGTTCAGCCCGACGTCGACGCTGTCCACCCCAAAGCGGTCTGCATACACAGCCCCGGCGCCCGAGACGGCGATATATAGCGCCTTCCTCCCCCTCTCCTTCAACGACCTGGCCGCCTTCAGCATAAGCCAGGTCTTCCCCGCGCCGACCGGGCCCACTATGGCGTGCAACAGGCCTTTGTACAGCCCACCGACGACCTCGTCCAGGCAGGTGCCCGTCTCCAGCCGCTCGACGGCCGCCCTCGTCGAGGCGACCGGCGCCAGGAAGACCATGCCCCTCCCCTCTCTTATGACGAACGGCAGGGAGAAGCCGGCCCTCCCGCCGCGCACCTTCTTGACCACGGCCTCCCTCACGGCGCCGTATGGGTACACCTCGTAGTCGAGCTTGATCACGTTGTCCGCTATGTACGTCACCTTGGAGGCCGCCTCCTCCTCCGCCGTGATGAAGACGTCGACGCCTCCCTGCTTGACGGCGCGGTACAGGATGTTATGGATCGCGCCGACGCCGCCTCCAGCGGCGAGGGCCTCGGTCACCGAATCCACGACGAGCGCCTGCGGCCTCTCCCGCGCCACGGCGTCCAGAAGAGTCCCGAAGAACGCCTCGGCGTCGATGAGCGGCGCCTCCCAGAACGTGAGCCTCCCGCCGAAGTCGTAGCCCAACGCCGCCATGTTGCGCCGGAAGGAAACCTCGTCCTCGAACACAGAAACCCAGAATATCCTCTCGTAGTTGCTGTAAGTATACCAAGCCGCGAACGTGGTTTTGCCCGCCCCCGGAGGCCCGTATACCAACGTCACGCCTCTAAGCCCCAGCATAAATAGATGTTGAAAACGAGAATATAAAGATGTTAAATCAATACTTCATTCCTTCTATAAAATTATCGAATTAAATAGTAGATCGAAGTCTTCTAATACACCCGACAGCTCCATAGCGACGTCCAGATCCAGGTGAGATGCATGTAACGAAAACGAATACCGGACTTGCGCGGCTCATGCCGCCCGAGGGAAAGACGGCCAGATCCGTGGATCCTCCGCCTGAAGGGCATCTTCATATTCGAGCGTCGGAACGCCGAGCATCTCGAAGACTCCCCGACCTGATGGCCTAAGCCGACGGCGCCTGGAGGGCGCGCCTCCCTCCTGCAGACAGGGCCAGTACGCCGAGGGCGGCGCGAGCCGCCGGAGCGGGGATGGAGGTCCTGGCCTTAAGTTCTGTCGCTAGCGGCTGTCGGCTACGCGGAGCCGATCGGCTTGTCTGTCCAAGCCGCTCTGTCGCTCAGCATGCGCCTCAGCTCCTCGATCGTGGCGTCGCAGTTGCGGCGTCTCAGCCAGTCGGCAAGCATGCGGAGTATCAGCTCGGCGTTGTGCACGCCCACGGACTTCTCCAGCACCTCCAGCACGCGCCACGGCTCCTCGACTATGAAGTAGTCCAGGGGCTTGCCGAACGCGGCCGACGTCCTGTAGTGTATGAGCGCGCGCAGCGAGAAGTCGAGGGAGCCGTAGAACTGGGCCAGAAGTCCCTTGGTGACGCAGGTCATGGCCCGAACGCGACAGTCTTTCTGCCTCGGTCGGCCGCCCACCTGAGCTCCAGAGGCGTCGCCAGATCGGGTGCATGCACCTCGACGCGGTCTCCCCTGAATATTAGGATGTAGTCGAAGAGGGGGGCCGCGGCCCGCTCCGTCTCGCTCCACGCATCGTACGAGTTGAACAGCGCCACGGTTACTGCTGGCCGCTCAAGCGCCGAGTAGTAGATTCCAAGGGCCTCGGCGAAAAAGTCGGCGCCGACAGCGGCGATGATGCGCTCGTACTGATCCGCAAAGTGTATATCGAAACCTCCGCGGTTGATCCTCACGGCCGACCTCCAATACCAAGAGATGTCGTGGTGCTCCGCCGCCGGGTGGTAAAACCATTCGACGCCTTGCGCCCTCCAGTCCAGCCCGAGCGTCTCGGCGAATTTCAGGAAGGCGGGCACCGCCTTGTGGTGGTGGTACAGCACCTTATACCCCCTCCCGGCCATGTTTATCGCCGCGACCGCCGCCAGCTTGCTGGCGAGCCCGTCCGGCGGCCCCACCATGGCCGCCACGCTGCCCCTCAACAGCCCTCCGCCGAGCGCCTCGTCGAACCCCGGCAGGCCTGTCGCCAGCCGCTCCGACGGCGGCTCCCTGGACTCCACCCTCGGCTCTATCACGACGGGGCCCTCCTCGGTTATGATGTAGGGGAGAGAGGCGTATCTGACCGGCCGGCCTCTCGCCTTTAGGACCTTGATGTTTCTAATGGATATCCCTCCTCTATCCTGTGCTCCACCTCTATTATGGTGTCGGCCACGTAGTCCGCCGGCGAGACCTCCACTCCTTCCTTGATCAGGATGACCGGCATCTCGCGGGATATCCCGTGGTAGAACACGGCGTGTATCAGCTCCCGCTCGCCGTCGGCCGTCAGGGCGCTTATGCCGTCGACGACCACTACGTCAGGCCTCAGCGACAGCACCTTCTCGACGATGAAGTCCACCGGCGATTTGTCTCTGACGCTGACCAGGTCGAAGACATATCTAGGCGGCTTGAGGCCGGCGGAGGCTAGGTACTTGGCGAGGCGCTCGGCCGTCTCGTAGAAGGTGAACCAGGCGGCGCCCCCGAGCTCAGAGGCCGCCCTAGCCGCCAGAAGGGTCTTACCGGCGCCGGGAAGGCCCTTGATGACGACAACACCCTGGAATAAATCAGTAATTCCGATTTGCATACTAGTCCGCCTATACTAATTTAAATAGTTTATTATAAAATGTGATTCTAATTCTTTTTTTTTACTATAATTAAACCGAAATCGGATCGGATGCGCAACGCCGATGCGGGGCTATCCGTCTGGCGGAGCCCGCCGCGGCGGCTTTAGCCGGGAGGCAGAGCCCGGCCTGCGGAGGGCCGTCGATGGGCTGTAAAACCGACACCTGGAGGGCGGCGGAGGCCCTCCTGCCGACATGCCGGCTTCCCCGGGGCTTTGCGGACCTCAAGAAACCCGCGCGTGGCCTTGGCTTCCGGGTTCTTAAGGCTTTGCGGCTTGTGGATCTCAGTCGGTTCGATTCGGCCGGGCTACGCGTGCGGTCGACTTGGAGCAGACCTTCTAGAGGTGCGACGTGGGTAAGGGCCTATGGCCTACGTCCTCTTCCAATGCCTATTTCCCTCAACATGGTGCCTATGCCCAGGATGCCGACCACGGCGAGCACCAGTATCGTGCCTATGTTTATCGAGTCGAGGTTGGG
>NZ_LCWM02000034.1 GCF_002077075.2 Thermoproteus sp. CP80
TCGATCGCGTGCGCCAGCCTGGCCCCCTCGAGCATAGGCCTGCCCGCCAACGCGGCGGCGCCCAGAGCGGCGCCGAGAGTCAACGCGGCGCTTAGGCCGTACCCAACGCCGAGGTCCACAGGCGATTCGTACACGACGCCTGCATCGACCCCGAGACCCTCGAGCGCGAGCTCTATGTGCTTCACGCCGGGCCTCCCGCCTCCCCGCCCAACGTACATCCTGACGCCGGGCCTTAACAACACGCCGCAACCGATGGATCCGGTTGTTAGGGGATCGTCGGTGTATCTAGGCGACCATATGCTTGTGACGTGAAGCGGGACCTCTACAAGGACCACGGAGCTAGCCCGCCATTTAAATTTCATAACGACGGATCTCCGCCGGGGAAATGTTTAAAATGTTTTGTGTGTTTGTGGGGCGAGCCCGGTCGTCTAGCGGCCAAGGGGCCACGGAGGGCGGTTCGGGCCGCGTGCCCGGACGCAGCCCGGCTATGGATGCGGGGCTTTGGACCTGAGGGGGAGAAACCCCGTGGCCCGGGTTCGAATCCCGGCCGGGCTACTCGTCTGGTTCGGCTAGGCGCCAGACTGAGCTTTTGGAAGCCTTGGATCGACTCCGGATCCGTCTGGCGCGTGGAGGCAGTCGGCGACGTTTTGCCTCCACCGTAGCTCGCGCCGTCTGCGGAGAGCCCGTTGTGCCGTAGGTCCTCGATACATGGCGCGCCTGTCTCCGGCATATGTTGCCGCGGCTGGTCGCCGCCTGGAGCCCGTAAGGCGTACGCGCAACTCTCGCGGGGTCTATACCTCGCCGGATTGCCCGCCCTAAGGCCTACGCCTGGCCGCTGTAGGCGCCCTTTTCACGGCGTCCTCTACCGAGAGGTAGATAAGGAGCGGCACCACGAGGACGAGAAACACCGATGTCTTCATCTGGTCCAGATAGCCCACCTTCGACTTGAAGTAGACATATAGGAGGCCTAGGACGAACAGAAGCGCCAATATTTCCAGCTTTCTGAAGAGCCAAGTCAGCCTCGATCTCACTTGGGTCGCGGTCTGGGGTTATATAAAGATGTCGTACACGACGGAATATTCCGCGTCTGCAGGGCTTGTTATTCTGCGGTCATGAACCTCCTCGCCACCAAGAGGCCTATGGCCATCGACGCGGCGGCGAAGGCGGCGAGGTAGCCCAGAAGCGTCGGGGTGTAGGGGTCGTTCAAGACCACGCCTCTCCCTATCTCTGTGGCGAACGTTATGGGGTTGACGTCCGCTATGGCCCTCATCCAGGCCGGGTAGAAGGTCCGCGGGAACAGCGCGGTGGATGTGAACATCAGAGGGAGATTCATGACGTTGGCGACAAGCTGGGGGTGTTGCCAGTCGGAGGACTTCATGGCGACAGCTAGATATATGCTCGAGAAGCCGATCCCCAGAAGCATCAATGCGGCTATCCACTCCAGATAGCCCACAGGGTCGAGGGGGAGGGCCACGCCGAAGGCCAAGGCTGCGGCCAGCATCACCGGCACCTGCACCAAGCCTCTCGTGACCGCGCCGGCCACCTTAGAGAAGAAGACCGCCTCGCGGGGGGCTGGCGTCACCAAGATCTTCTTGAGGAAGCCGAAGCGCCTGTCCCAGACTATCGACATGGCGCTGAAAGTTCCGGTGGACAGCATGGAGGTAGCCAGCTGGCCGGGCAGTACGAATCCGATGTAGTTAGGCGTCCCGAAGAATTGAACCAAGTATTCCCTAGGCATGCCGTTGAGCGACGAGCCGAAGAAGATTATCCAGATTATGGGCTGCATGAACGTCATGACGAGCGCGAAGGCCCTCCTGTAAATCTTCACGACCTCGCGCTTGTATAGGCCCCAGAAGGCGCCCAGCCCGCTCATCGCCTCGACCTGCGGATCATCGCGTAGAAGCGCCTGTAGTCCACATGGGACTCCTCGATCCTCTTGCCGGTCAGCTTCATGAAGACCGTGTCGAGAGTCGGCTTCTCGACCTTGAGGGACTTAACCGCAGAGAAGTCCAGGCTCTTAACTATCGCGGGTATCGTCTCGTCTGCCTTTCTGACCGTTATCCTGATCTTGCCGTCGGAGGCGGCCACGTCAAGGACGTCGGGCAGCCTCTTCAGAGCGGATAGATCCACCGGCCTCTCGATCTCGAGCTCCACGACCTCGCCGCCGACGCTCGACTTCAGCTCGGCGGGGCTCCCCAGAGCCATGATCTTGCCCAGATTTATTATGGCGACTCTGTTGCACAGAGCGTCGGCCTCCTCCATGTAGTGCGTCGTCAGGAGTATCGTCACGCCGAACTCCCTGTTGACGGTCCTTATGAGGTCCCACAACATGGCCCTCGCGTTGACGTCGAGACCTATCGTCGGCTCGTCGAGGAACAGTATCTCCGGCGAGTGGAGCAGGGCCGTGGCTATCTCAAGCTTCTTCCTCATGCCGGTTGAGTATCCGCCCACAGGCCTGCCGGCGCTCTGGAGCAGATCGAAATACTTCAGCAGCTCGGTTGCCCGCTCCCTCCAGTTCCTAACGCCCTGGAGCCTCGCCTGTAGCTCCAAGTTCTCCCAGGCGTTGAGGTCGTCGTCCAGGATCACCTCGGAGGAGACCCAGCCCACCCGTCTCTTCACCTCGTTGGGCTGCCTCACCACGTCGAAGCCGGCCACGTAGGCCCTCCCCGATGTGGGGGGCGTGAGGCCGGTCAATATCTTGATCGTGGTGGTCTTCCCGGCCCCGTTGGGGCCAAGGAGGCCGAATATCTCGCCCCTGGAGACCGAGAACGTGACGCCGGCCAGCGCGGTCACGTTGCCGTACCTCTTGACGAGATCAAGCACCTCGATGGCGTTGCCGTTCATGCGATATATCGATACACGGCGTATTTATTATTTCTCGATGCCGACTGGCGGAGCAGGTGCTCCAAAAGGTCCTCGACGCTATTCTCGAGCCGCCGGCGGAGCCGGCGCCTAGGCCTAGAGGGCCCCAGGCCCGTTTTCGCATCCATTTTTCATGCCCGCTAGGCGCGCTACGCAAAAAGGACCGGCGCGACGGCAGTCACCTCTTTGGTCTATATATCCGCTCGACGCGGAACCCCGGAAAACACGGTCTACAGTCCAGGGAGTAGAAGTAGGCGATCACCTCATCGGGGCCCACCATGACTACGTCGCAACAGTCGGAAGATCTCGGCAGCTGGGTCGGCTCGACGTGGACGACCACATAGCCGCCGAGCCGTCTCTTCAGCCGCTCCTCGACCGCGTCGGCTATTTTGTGGGCCTCCTCGACGCTGAGGCCTCGCCTCACCTCTATGGTGGCCTCGCCGTGGTATATGGACCCGGCCTTCCTCAGCCTCACGTCTTTGACCGCGACGACGCCGTTGACGCCCGCCGCGAGGGCTCTGGCCTCCTCTCTGAGCTGCGGCGGCGAGTAGTCTAGGAGCTCCAGCGCAGCGGCGCGCAACAGCCTCAGGCTCAACGTCGTGAAGACCGCCGCAATGGCCGCCGCGACCGCTACATCCAGTGCTGGAGCCAATTCGGCGAAAAGGCCCGGCGTCGCTCCTTCGAGCGCCAGACCGGCCGCGAAGAGCGCCAAGACGCCCGCCGAGGCGAATATGTCCGTGGAGAAGTGCAACGAATCGGCGCTCAACGCCTTGCTGTGGGGAAAACGCCTGAGGATCCTCACCCTGCTCGCGTCTATGGCCATGGCCACGGCGACAGCCGCAAGCGCGAAGAGGTCCGGCTCGTAGGGCTCCCACCTTATCAGCTTCTCGACGCCTTCATAGCCGACGAGGGCGGCCGCCATCAGTACGACCAGGGAGCCGAGAAGCCCGCCGAGGGTGTCGGCCTTGTAGTGACCGTATGGATGCTCCAGATCCGGGGGCTTTCTGCTTGTCTTCACAGCGAAATAGGTGGCGGTCACGCCGACTGCGTCCACGAGCGTGTGGGCCAGCTCCGACAACGCGGCCACCGATGCCGTCGCCAGCCAAATCGAGAGGTAGAGGGCCATCACCGCCGCGGTGGCGGCTATGGACGTCTCAGCTGCCCTAAGCTCGTCCACGCCGCAGAGATGCTCGGAAGTTATATATTTTTCGATAGTATTAACTGAGATAAATGGCGGAGATATCGAAAACGATTTAAATGCGGCCGGAACGTCGGTCGTGAGGGTTCTCGTCGCTGAGGGCTATATCGACGAGAGGCTGCGCGCCGTACCGCCCGAGCTGGTCGAGGCGGTCTCTACCAAGGGCGATTGGAGCAAATATCTCGAGCTCCACGGCGGTCCTCTGGCCGACGCCGCCAGAAGGCGGGAGGACGAGGTGTTGGCCGCCCTCGGGCTGTTGGAGGAGGCCAGACGCAGGGGGAAAGCGGTCGTTGCGACGTACCCTCCGAGGGGCGTGGGCTATAGCTCGGGCCGCGGCGGCCTGCTCAACGCCGTTGCCTATCTCGCCAAGGAGTTGGAGGCCGCCGTCGTGTCGCTCGACGCGCACTTCCCCTGGGGGACTTGGGAGCTACATCTAAGGCTGGGGTTTCCGTTCCTGGCGATCTACAGCGGCGCGGACGGCCCGCATCCGGGGAGGCTGGCCAGGAGGAGCGATAGGGTCGTCGCCGTGCCTCTTCCGCCCGGCGCCTCGGACAGATCCGTGGAGGCCGCGCTGGACCTCGCCGGGAGGCTGAGGCGCCCCCTCGTGCTCGAGGTGGGGCTAGACCTCTACAGGCTGGAGCCGCTGGGCCACTTCTTCGCCACAACCGCCTCGTACCACGCCGCGGGCCGCCTCATCGCGGAGGGCGGGTACATCGTGCTGGACTGCACCTCCGCCGCGTCCATCCCAGCGCTTAGGGCCCTTCTGGCCGGAGCCGACGGCGCCCCGAACCCCCTGCCCGAGAGGCCGATCGAGGAAAGCCCTGCGGTTGTTAGAGAGGTCGATAGGGCTGTCGAGAAGGCCCGCGAGCGAATGGCTATTATAGATATATCGAAAAAACGCCATGCCTAGCGCCGGAAGAACCCTGGCGTTGACCAGCGTGGCCCATTTCGTGAACGACGGAAACACGTGGCTGTTGCCTGTGGCCTACGCCTATATGGTCAAGACCCACGGCATGCCGGCCTATCTGGCGGGAGTTATCGCGCTCGCCTTCGCCGGGCTTGGCGCCCTGGCGTCGCCCCTGGTTGGCCATTTGATGGATAGATACGGGAAGCCGCTCAAGCTCATAGGCCTCGGCATGGGCCTATGGGCCCTCGGCCTCGCCGTGTTCGGATACGGCGTTGAGTTCTACAACGTGCCCATGGCCCTGGCCGGCGCCGTGGTGGCCGGCATAGCCTCTGCGTTTTACCACCCCCTGGGGTCGGCCGCCCTGGCGTTGAGCTACGGCGGGAGCAGCGGATATGCGATGGGGATAAACGGGGCCATGGGCAGCCTGGGGAGATCCCTCTACCCGGCCATAAGCACGGCCCTCTTCGCCCTCCTCGCGTCCAATTACCTATATGCATTGGCCTCACTCGCCGCCGTCTCCCTGGCTACGTCGATACCGATGTTCCTCTGCGAGGAGGCCGGGGTACGTAGGAGCGGACGCCGGGCCGAGCCCTCCGAGAGGGCGGACATGAGGGCTGTGGCCACGCTGACAGCCGTAGTCTTCGCGCGGGGCTTCGCGCTACAGGGGATAGCCCAATATGTAGGCGTCGTGCTCGTGAGCTACTTCGGCTATTCCTTCGGCCAGAGCCTCGGAAACGAGATAACGTTCTTCCTGCTGCCGGCCATCGTCGGCCAGCCGCTCTTCGGCTACCTCAGCGACGCAGCTGGGAGGAGGACTCTCCTGGCCGGCACCACGGCGGGCGCCGCCCTCTCGGCCGTTGCGCTCGTCGTGACCAGAGACCTCTATTGGCTGCCCGTCTTCGGCCTCTTCACCTTCAGCGCGTTCCCGCTGACCTTGTCCCTAGCGGGAGACCTAGTGCCGCGGTCCTCTACCGGCCTGGCCACGTCGCTGGTGTGGGGTCTCGGCAACACCGGAGGCGGCGCCCTCGGCCCCCTCGCCATGGGTCTTCTCCTGTCCTCCATGGGGCTCAGCGGCATGTACGTGATGGCGTCTATAGCGCTTGCATCCGCCGCGCTCACGGCGTTGGTGCCGAGGCCGCCCAAGAGGTCCCGGGTGCCGCTCTTCGGCTAGCGCTCCAGCCGCCGGACCGCTCGCCGCTCCGGCCGACCAAGGGCTTGCCTCAACGCCGCTCGCCGGCGAGATAGACGGCTCCGCCGACCGCGGCCACGCTATATCAGCCCTCTGCGATGCGCGGCGAGGAACGCCAGCACGGTTTTGCCGTCCTTTATCTCGCCCCGGTCTATCATGGCGAGAACATCCCGCGGCCTCATCTTCAGCACCTCCATGTCGGCCTCATCGGCGTCGCGGCCGCCGATCCCCACATGCTCCGACCTGTCGGCGAAGAACACCCAGATGCGTTCGTTGCTCACGCCGGGCGTGGGGTAGAAGTCCAGGAGGGGCTCCAGCCGCAGAGGCTTGTAGCCGGTCTCCTCGACCATCTCCCGCGCCGCGGTCTCCTCGGGGCTCTCGCCGGGCTCTAAGGTCCCCGCAGGTATCTCCAGGGTCCGCCCGCCCAGCGCGCCTCTGAACTGGCGGACCAGCAGGGCCTCGCCGTCCACAAGGGCCAGGACGGCCACGGCGCCTGGATGGACCAGATACTCGCCCCAGGCCAACCTGCCGCCGACGTTTCTAGCCCTTCTGACCAACGAGAACTTCCTGCCCCTGTAGATCACCTCCTCCATGTGCTAAATAGATCCCGTAATAAACTCTGCCGCTCGCCGCCCGTCGATAAAGGCATTATTGCAACGAGATAACTTATATATGGAAGACGTCGTGCGTCCATGGAGCTCAAGATCGGGAGAGCGATAGTGAGGCATGGCGCCGAGGAGCTCTACGAATACAGCGACGTCGACGTGGCCATCGTGGGCGCCGGCCCGTCGGGGTTGACGGCCGCCCGCTACCTCGCCGAGAAGGGGCTCAAGGTGATCGTGCTGGAGCGGCGGTTCTCCTTCGGCGGCGGCATAGGGCCGGGCGGCAACATGTTCCCGAAGATAATCGTGCAGGAGGAGGCGCTCCCCATACTGCGCGACTTCAAGGTCGGGTACAAGCCAGCCGGCGACGGGCTGTACGCTGTGGATCCCGCCGAGCTCATAGCTAAGCTCGCCGCAGGCGCCATAGACGCCGGCGCGAAGATACTGCTCGGGGTACACGTGGACGACGTGATTTTCAGAGGCAATCCGCCGAGAATTGCGGGGCTCCTCTGGATATGGACCCCTATCCAGATGTCCGGCATGCACGTCGATCCGCTCTACATGCAGGCCAAGGCCGTCGTAGACGCTACGGGCCACGACGCGGAGGTGGTCTCCGTCGCGGCTAGGAAGGTGCCCGAGCTCGGCATACAGCTACAGGGCGAGAAGTCGGCGTGGTCAGAGGTGTCGGAAAAACTGGTGGTGGAGCATACCGGCAGAGTGGCGCCAGGCCTCTACGTGGCCGGCATGGCCGTGGCGGCTGTCTTCGGCCTGCCGCGGATGGGCCCTATCTTCGGCGGAATGCTCATGTCGGGCAGGAGGATAGCGGAGATCGTGGCCGAGGAGATAGGCAAAGCTCAATATGCCGTTTGAGCTAAAGGTCCAGAGGTCCATCGAGCTGAGGTGCTCCAACTGCGGCAAGCTGATAACAGGCACGCCGATCGTGGCGAAGACTTGCTGCGTCAACAAGCCGTGGGTGTTCTGCAGCAGGGAGTGCTATAGGCAGTTCCTCGCCAAATGGACCAGGAACCAGGACGCAGGTAAAGGCGGAACCTTGAGACGTGGATTTATCTAGGCACGCCCCGACAGTCCCCCATTTCTGAAGTCCTATTTAGGAATATCGGTCTGAGTCGTCCGGAGGAGCGGCGGATCTGCGTCTCAGAGAGCGGCGAACGGCGTAGGGCTGTTCTACGCCCCACGATGGCTATATCCACACCGTAGCCTTGTCGGCGCTAAGCGGTTGGAGATGTTAGGGAATGGGAGACCCACGGCTTGACCCAAATCCTCCGGGAGTTTATTCGCATGCGGATCTCTGTCCGATAGCGATATCCTGCCCCAGCTCCACGTCATAGCTCAGCGGCTTCGGCCCTCCCCGCGCCGCAATTCCCCCAGCATCTACAGACCGCGCGGAGATACCGACCGCAACCGCGTGCTCTTAGGTCTAGGCGCCGCTCACTCCACAACGACGCGGCCGGCTCCCTGCTCCGGCTCCACGACGACCGCCGTGCCGTACGCTATTATCTCATCCATGTATTCGCTTATCTCGTTGGAGTCGAGCCTGAAGCTGATCACGGCGTTCGCCCCAAGCGACCTCGCGTGCTCTACCATCCTCTCTATGGCCTGCCTCCTCGCCTGTTCAGCCAGCTCGGTGAACTCCGTGATCTCTCCGCCCGCCAGAGCCCTCAAGCCGGCGAGGAATCTGCCGCCTAGGCCCCTAGACCTCACCGTGATGCCCAGCGCTATGCCTAACACCTTGACGACCCTATGCCCGGGCACATACGGCGTAGTCGCCACGATGACGTCCCCCTCCCTTATCGCCATATTGTCAGCAGCCATTCGACCTTATTACTTTTCAAGACGAACGGCCGGCCTTCCGAAGGCCGTCGGCAACTAGGGTTCTGTCAACAGCATATATACTCCATATATCTTTCTGAAAGCCAATCTATCTCGTCATCTAGGTCGTCTGCGTAGATCAGCTTTCCCTCCCTTATGGTTCTTTCGAGGGTTCCTGGCTCGGCCAGATCTCCGACGATAAGCCTGTCGGGCGGAATCCCCAGCTCGGCGGAAAGCTCGGCGGCCAGCCTAAGCTTTTCCTCGAGCCCGAGAGGTCTATCGGCCCTTACGGCGAGCTCGCCGGGGCCTATGGAGTAAGCCGCCTTGACCCCCGCCGCCTTTAAGGCGTATCTAACGCCCTCCCTCGTCTCGACGGCGGGGTATCTACGCCTAGCGGCCCTCGCAAGGCGCTCCACGAGCTCTACGGCGTCGTCGGCTATCTTCTTCGCGACGGCAGGATCTTGGGTTTTGTGCAGAGCCTTCGCCGTCTTCAAAACCTCTGCAAGTTTCGCCGAGTCGGCGGGGTCGAGGATGCCCCCCGCCAGAACCCGCGGTAGGTCCTCGCATCTCTCCGGCCTGGGGAGACCCGCCTCCACGACGGCTCTGGCCGCCATCTCCGCCAGGGTCCTGGCGGCCACGTAGGCCCTCCACATGACGCCCTCGCTCGACGCCTTGGCTATCCTCCGCAGGGCATCCATGGTTAAATAGGTATAAACATATTTAGCAATGCGCTCCCTCCTCGTCGTCTTGCTCCTAGCCGGGACGGCGCTCGCGGGATCCTTGACCCAGATAGGCGCCTTGAAGTTCTACGAGGCGTCCAGCCTCCAGGACCTCGAGGCCTACCTCGCGTCGCATCAAGGCCCAACCTTTATCTTCATCAACGAGGTTGGTTGCCCGGCTTGCCAGTACATGGAGACCCAGGTCTTCACAAACTCCACCGTGGCGTCGGCCTTGTCCGGGCTCAACCTAATCTCTATAGACATAACCTATACGCCTATAAGCTCGGTGCCGGTCTACATAAACGGCTCGGTCTTCGTCGTGGGGAACGGACAGGCGGGCTACACCGAGCCCTACTTCGGCCCGTACCAAGTCCCCATATTGGGGACCCCCACCATGCTGGTGGGCTACGACGTAGGCGGCAAGCTGTACCTCAAGGGCCTTCTGCTGGGCGGCCTCCCGCCCCAGGGCTTCCTCGAGTTCCTGCAACTATCGGGCTTCGGAGCGACGCCGTCGCCGACAGCCGCCGAGGCTCGGCAACAAGGCGTTGCGGTCGGGGCCGTTGCTCAAGGCAACGCGCAGTTGTTCTTAACGCTCCCTGTGGCGTTCGCGGTGGGGACTGCCAGCGTATTCTCTCCCTGCGTCCTCCCCGTCTTAACGGTCGGAGCCGTGGCCATGGCCGCGCGTCGTAGCCTCTGGAAGGTCCTCGCAGGCATGGTCCTCGCATTCAGCGCTTTCGGCGTCCTCGTTTCGGCGTTGGGCCAAGCCGCCTCGGGCTTCAAGGCGGCCCTGGAGGGAGCTGGAGGCGCCGTGCTCATCGCGCTGGGGCTTCTGCTGGCGGTCCCCTCGCTCGAGCGGAGATTCGTGACGGCCATGTCCGGGCTACAGACCAAGGCCTCCAAGGCGGCCCGCGGCGCCGGCGATTTCGCGCTCGGCTTGTCGCTCGGCGCAGTATGGACCCCTTGCATAGCGCCCTTCATGGGCCTGGCCGCCGTCTCGGCGCTTGTGTCGGGCAACTTCCTGGACGGCTTCGCCATAATGTTGGCCTACGCCCTGGGCCTCGCCGTCGCGCTCTACGTCATCCTCAAGGCCGTGTCTAGATGGGGCAAAAAAGCCGCGGTGAAGTCCATGAAGTTGAGCAAATGGGGCAACAGGCTCGAGCTTATAGTCGGCGTCGTGTCGATAGCCCTCGGGGCCCTCTTGCTGGCCCAGGCGGCCGGCCTGGGCTTGTGGAGCGAGCTCTTCGGGAAGCTACAGAACCTCTTCGCCTAATCACTGAACGCCTGCGTATTCCTTGACGCGGGCCAGCAGCTCATGTTCAGGCGGCACCCCCACGAACTCCATATTGCCCATGGGGTCGCCCTCGCGCATGAGTATGACGGCGGGCACGCCGGTGACTCCATACTGGTCGGCTATGTCGGGGTTCTCGTAGGCCTCGACCATGACGGATACGACTTTCCCCTTGCTCTCGTAGGCGAACATATTGGCCAGCAGGACGGCGTAGGGGCAGTAGGGGCACGACGGAGTCACCACGGTCATTACGTAGACCCTCTTCTGGGCCCTCTCGGCGAAGGCCGCGAGCTCGTTTCTAGTCCTGGCCCTCAGGCCGGTGCGTTTAGTCGAAAGCCTCACGATCGTCTCTATGAACGCCCTCACCTCCTCGCCTAGAGGCGCCCCCCAGTATTTTATGAAGCCGTCGCCGAAATACACCGCGGGTATCCTAGAGGGCTCGACGCCGAATTTAGCCGCCGCCTCTCGGTCCTTAGCCACGTCGTATTTCCTTATCAACAGCTTCTCCGGCGGGGCCAACTGGCCCAGCAGGTCCAGAAGCTCCCCAGTGGGGACGCACCAATTGGTCTCCCTCCCTCCGCAGTCGTTGCTGTAAAAGAAGTTGACCTCGACAGGGGACTCCATCTGCGACAACGTCTCCTTTATGATCTCCTTGGTCTCCTCGTCGACCTCTATGTGCGGCACTTCGGCTGGCGCAGGTCCTATTGGCGTTGCTTCGGACATGGACCGACTATCCGTATGTCATTTTTTACTTTTTCGACCCTTCTTTCTACTCCTCTTCGATCTGGACCTCCTGGACCTCTTCCTCCGGCCTCTCCGCCTCCTCCGCCCGGATCTCGCCTCGCCCGCCTCGTCGACTATCTTCTTTATTGCGTCCAGTATCTCTCTGTATTTGGCCTCCAGGGCCTTGCCGACGGTCTGCGGATCCAAGTCGCTTTCGTTAGTCCATGCAGATATGTCCAGCAGAAGCCCCATGCCCTCCACGTAGCGCCACGGGTCGTGGGTCGCCGTCCTTATCTCCCTGACGACGGCTCCCGGCAACCTCTTGCCCACGGGTATCTGTGCGTATAGATACCCCAGCTCCTTGTCGTGGACGAGCCTAAAAACCAGGGGGCCTTGGATCTCGACGATTACCTCGCTCACCTATATTTTTCCGGCAGTGAGTTTAATAGTTTGCGTATGGCATCGACGCTTTGGGCGAACTTGGCCTTCTCGTCGACGCCCAGCTCCACCTCGAGCACCTTGACCGCGCCGCCTCTGCCCAGCACTATCGGCACCTCCACGGGCACGTCCGTGACGCCGTATTCGCCCCTAAGCACCACGGACGCTATCAGGGCCCTCCTCTCGTCCCTCTTCACGGCCTTGGCCATGAGGGCAACGCCCGCGCCGGGGCCCCAGTTGGAGGAGAAGCCCCTGAGCTCGGTTATCCTGGCGCCCGCCTTGACGGTCTCGTCGACAACCTCCTTCATCTCCTCGGGCTTGAGCAATCTATCTAGCGGCACGCCGTATACGAAGCTCTTGCTGGGGACCGGGAACATGCTCTCGCCGTGCTGGCCGAGGACTATCGGGATTATCGAGGCCGGCGATATGCCCAGCTTCTGCCCGGAGTAGAACGCCAACCTGCCGCCGTCTAGCACCCCGCTGAAGCCTATCACCCTTTCGCGCGGAAAGCCTGTGGCTTTCCACATGACGTACGTCATGGCGTCCAGCGGGTTTGTGGTCAGGATGACGACGGAGTCGGGGGCGTATTTGGCTATGTCCTTCCCTATGTTGTATACTATCTCGGCGTTCTGCCCCAACAGCTGCTCTCTGGTCATTCCGGGCTTCCTCGCGAGGCCGGCCGTGACTATCACCAGATCGCTGCCTCTCATGTCGGCGTTGTCGTTGGAGCCCGCGTAATAGACGTCGAGTCCTAATATCGACGACATGTGGTTCAGATCGAGGGCCTCTCCCTGCGGAAGGCCCTTCACTATGTCGATTAGAACTATCTTGTTGTCTAGGCCCATCAGGCCCAGCATCGCGGCGGTCGTGGCGCCGACTCTTCCGCTTCCTATAACCGTTATCATGATGCTTGAAAACCGGCTTGTTTATAACAATCGACTACGACTCGCTACACCTCAGAGTTTGCCTCTTGATAAAACTCTTGCTGCGACTATTAGAGGATGCCAGACGGGCGCCGTCGCGGGCATGTAGCCTATATCGGCGAAGAACAGATCCTCTATGGTTGCGCCGCGCTCGATCGCCACGGCGGCTATGTCCGCATATGCGGCGACTATATGGTCCCACCCGAGGGCTTGGACTCCCAAGATTCTCCCCGACTGATCGGCGAGCATCTTGACGTGCACCGGCGCGTAGCCGGGGTAGTACTGGGCCTTGGTCCTCGCCTTGATCACCGCCTTGTCGTACTTTATGCCGAGCCTCTGGGCCTCCTCTTCGCCCAAGCCGGTCCTCGCTATATATAGGTCGAAGAACTTCGTGACGGCGGTGCCCACCACCCCGGGGAACCTCAACGCCCTCCCCTTGACCGCGTTGCCGCCGGCGACTTGCCCCTCCTTGTTGGCCGAGGGGGCCAGCGGTATCCAGACCTTGCGGCCCGTGAGCCTATGCACCTTCTCGGCCACGTCGCCCGCGGCGTAGACGTCCGGCGCGGCCGTCTCCATGTACTCGTTGACGGCCACCGCGCCCGTCTCGCCCAGCTTGGCGCCGGCCTTCAAGGCCAGATCCGCATCGGGCTTGACGCCCACGGCGAGTATCACCTTGTCCACCCTATATTCGCCCTTCTCCGTCACGACGGCCGAAACCCTCCCGCCCGATCCCCTAAACTCCACGACCTTCTCGCCCAGGTGGAGCTCGACGCCGCGCTTCTTCATCTCGTCGGCCACTAGGGAGGCCATGTCGGCGTCTAGGGCGGCGGGGAGAAGCCGATCCATCATCTCGAACAAGACCACCTTCTTGCCCAGGTGGAGAAGCGCCTCGGCCATCTCCACGCCGATGTATCCGCCTCCCACAACGCCCACCGTGGACGCGCCGGCGAGCTCCGATTTCAGTATCGGCACGTCGTCGGGCAACCTCACGGTCAATATGCCGGGTAGCTCGACGCCGGGTATCCTCGGCACCAGGGGCCTCGCCCCCGTGGCCACTATCAGCTTGTCCCACTGCAGAGTCTCGCCTCTGCCGCCTCTGACGACCGCCACCGTCCTCTTGTCGGGATCCACGTCTACCGCCCTGGCGTTTACCAACACCTTTATATTCCTCTCCTTCTCGAACTCCTCGGGGCTGTACGTCATGAGGCTCTTGTAGTCGGCCACGACGCCGCTGACGGCGTAGGGTATGCCGCATGGAGCGTGGGTGATCATGGAGCCCGCCTCGATCATGACGATCTCGGCGTTGGGGTCAAGCCTCCTGGCCCTCGCCGCGGCGGATGCGCCGGCTGCCCCTCCCCCGATTATAACCACCCTGGCCATACAGCCGGCGTATTATGTATTTAAATCAGTTGGCCCCTAGCCGCAACGGGCGTCCCTCAAATTCCGCTGGACGAACTGCTCGAAGACGGGGGCCACCGCGAAGCCGGGCAACGCCTCGGCGGGCCTCCCGTCGACGAAGGCGAACGTGGTGGGCGTGCCCATGACGCCCAGCGCGGAGGCCGTCAGCGCGAACCTCTCCACCTCGGCCTTGACGAAGTTGGCCAGATCTGCGTACTTGGCGCCCACATGCCTAAATATGGGATCGAACGCCTTGCAGTAGGGACACACCCTCCCGAAGAACATGACGAAGGCGACCCTACAGCCCTTGACGGCCTCGCCCAGCTCCTCCACGCCGCTCAGCTCGTAGCCGACGGGATACCTCGCTACACAACAGCGCCGGCTACCCGACGTCAGCAGCTGGAGGGCCTTCCTCCTCAGTATCGCCTCCAGCTCACTTGATGTGCTCGACCCCGTAGATATATATGCCGTCAACCACGCCCAGCCCTCCCTCGCGGCCGTGCGGCGCCGGCTTCTCGTCGCCGTGGAGCTCCGTCGCCCTCTGGATGTTGGCGGCGAACTGGCTGACGACGTCGCGGTCTATCCCCTCGACTATTATGTCCTCCTTGCCCTGCAGCTGGACCTTCACGGCCTTGGGTATCTCGAGGGCCATCTTGGACTTCCTCCCCAGGAAGTTCTCTATGGTGAGCTGGTTGCCCTGGACCTTGACCAACATGGGGAAGTGCGTATAGATAATCTTCAGCTTATACCGCCAGCCCCTGGAGACGCCCGTGAAGGCGTTCTTCAGCTCGCCCTTTATCGCGCCCAATATTGCGTACTCCCTCTTCCTGGCCCCGAAGACCTCCAGCACTATCTTGCCCTCAGACATGGATATAGATATCGGCACGTTCCTATAGACCCTCTCGACCGAGCCCAGAGGCCCCTTGACAACCACCCTGTAGTCGAACAGCCCTATCTTCTCCACGGTGGCCGAGACTCCCTGGGGTATTTCCAGCTCCTCTCTGGCGTAAGGCACGCGCACGGCCCTACGAAGAGGCCCCATTATAAATTTTCAGCCGAGGCGCAGCTCCCGACGGCGCGGCTCACGGACGCTTGCCGGAAGGCGGACGGCCCGCCTCGAGCGGCCGAGGGCCCCGGGAGATGAGCCACTCCGCCAGGCGTCTGAACGCCTTCCCCCTGTGGGACAAGGCAGACTTCTCCTCAAGGCTCATCTCTGCGAACGTCTTGAGGTGGCCGGCGGGCACGAAGATGGGGTCGAAGCCGAATCCGCCGGAGCCTCTAGGCTCCGCGGCTATCGAGCCTTCGGCGACCCCCGTGAAGACCTCGACGGACTTGTCCACGCATATAGCCACAGCGGACTTGAAA
>NZ_LCWM02000071.1 GCF_002077075.2 Thermoproteus sp. CP80
AGACAGTCGTCTCAAGATCTTCTAGAAATCTCTCTATAAAAATCTTGTCTTCAGAAGACAAGATCTCTGAGACTCTTCTGAATCTTCTGACATAATCCTCAACAGCAGCCTTGAGAGAAGGAGTTGTTCTCCCCATATATCTTCAATAACCGGCTTGTAAAAATATTCTTAAAAAATCTTGTATAAAGATCTTTCATCTTTTAAAAGAGCCTCATATATATAGGAATAGACATCTTGAAATGGATTTTAGACGTCTATATAGCTGATGGAGAGACTCGTCTAAAGATTTTTGATGATGAAAAAGGCTCTACAGAGGATCATAGAATAGATCTTGATTTCTACGGATATATATCTGGAGAAGATGTTGAGAGTATTATTAAAGATCTTAGGAGCGTAGATGAGATTGAGGATGCATGGGCTGAAGAGTGGAGATGTCCGCCTTATTATGATACAAAGACTCGTGTAGCCGTCTTCAAAACTAGAAATATTGATGTTCTCAGACGTATCCTCAGGATCTCTAGATCTAAAGGCCTCAAGATATATAATGATTATCCACATCCACTTGTTGAAGCACTCTACAGAGCAGATATACGTCCTCTGACTATGATCAGAGAGTTGGAAAGAGGTAGAGTAAAGACTTATCTCTGGAGACCTTCTGATAAGGATCCTGAGGTGAGATATGTTCTACTAGATTTTAGAGAAGGTTATTACACAGCTGAGACTAGAGATGATCTTCAGAAATTCTGGGATGTTGACAAGCTCATAGATTATTTGATATGACCCCTCCCCGCCCTAAGGGGCGAGGTTTCGAAACTCTGGGTCTCGAGTGTTAGCCCT
>NZ_LCWM02000035.1 GCF_002077075.2 Thermoproteus sp. CP80
TTCACGATGCTTGAGGAGGAGAGCCCGAGCATTAGGGCTTTGTTTAAGGGTGTTGAGAGGTTTATTGAGTGGCCCTTCATACCGGCAATGGCGGAGTTAACCAGGGAGGAGTACAGTGTGCTGAAGCTGGTTGGTGAGGGTGTTGAGAAGGCTAAGTATATACATAAGGAATACAACTCAAGGTTCTGCAAAAGCAGGTATAAGGAATGCATATCAATGCCGACGGTGGAAAGGATCCTGGTTAAGTTAAGGAGGAAGAACCTAGTCAAGTTTGAGGCATCAGGTAAGGCGTACAGGTACTACTTAACGCCTGTAAGTGTAATGCTAGTGGGCAAACCAATGGAGCAGCCACAAAATAGTAAGAACAACCTGGACCTAAGCGGTTAGTAAACAACGAGAAGGATCTTATTCTCAACTCCTTGGATTATTTCATCGGAGGCCGGATATTATTATGGAATTGAATTGCTCTTTAGAGGTTTTCAATTCCCTCAATGTTAAGTCATTAGAGGGATTACATACCATAAATGAATAACCAGAGAAACCCTCCAATGAAAACAAAAAACACCATAAAGAAAAACTTAAAAAGAGGTAAATAAAGCAACGATACGGAAACTCCCTAAAGGGAGTAGAAGGGCCTAAGGATTCATCATGGGGGGTGGTGAACGTGGAGATTAAAGGAAACTCCCTAAAGGGAGTAGAAGGACCCCAGGCCGGTGGGGCTCAGGGCAGTGCGGCAATTGAAACCGAAACTCCCTAAAGGGAGTAGAAGGTAATCCTCATTGTTGGCGAGGAACCTGCCTGTAATGGCTATGCGAAACTCCCTAAAGGGAGTAGAAGGGTTCCCCTGCACAACACCCACGAAAACAATGCAGATACAGGAGAAACTCCCTAAAGGGAGTAGAAGGTGGCCAGGCCTTCTACGTCAACACATCCTACACCCCAATGAAACTCCCTAAAGGGAGTAGAAGGCGCATAAACTCCTCATTCCTTATTCAACACGGCTACGCAGTACCCGAAACTCCCTAAAGGGAGTAGAAGGTAAAATGTTTACTAGTCAGTATGATGCCTATAGAACCACTATAAGAACGTGGAAACTCCCTAAAGGGAGTAGAAGGTATTTCAGATGTTGCAGTATCCTCATCGTAATTGTACGGGAAACTCCCTAAAGGGAGTAGAAGGAAACATAAGTGGAAATGACGGAATACTTAAAAACCCCAGGGGCACCCTGAAACTCCCTAAAGGGAGTAGAAGGCATGAATAGCCTGCTTCCCATGCACTTAGCATGTTGGTTTGAAACTCCCTAAAGGGAGTAGAAGGGGTTGCTGAATTGGCTTGATATTGTCGTTGCAATGCTACTGAAACTCCCTAAAGGGAGTAGAAGGTTCAGCATCCCAAACATCACGGTTGTAGCCCCAGAGGCCCAGAGTAATGAAACTCCCTAAAGGGAGTAGAAGGACTTAACTTACTCATTGCTGGTTACCTGGCCTGTCATCAGGTGAAACTCCCTAAAGGGAGTGGATAAATCATGGGATGAGTAGATGATCGATCTTTTAGTCTGGGCAGTTTTTACTGTAGTAGCATGCTTTGCATTTGGCTTTGTTTGTTGTTTTTGGTGGTATTGTTTGCTCTTCTAGGTGTTTCTTTAGCTCTGTGATAAGTCTTGTGGCTTGCGTTCTTAGGTTTGGTGTTACCTTAATTGTGATGATTTTTCCCTGTTCTGGGTTTGTTATTATTACTTCGTCTACAGTAGTGTTCATGGTTTCTTCAACTGCCATAGCATAGGCTATTGCTTGGATTAGTATGTGATTGTACCTTATGTATAATCCTCTTCTACTTACTGCTGTTATCTTGGACTCTACGACAGAGACGTGTTTACCCTTAACCAAGACAGCATCAACCTTGCCAACTATGCCAAGTTTCCTCGACTTAACAGGGACCTCAGTGATTAACTCCCCGTTGAACCCATTACTCCGCAGTATTTCCTTCAACTTCTCGATGTTATTAATACCCTTGGCGTACTTCATGGATTCAGTCGGTGGTTCCCACATGTTTAATGCCTTGAAGTAGGCTTGCCTTGGGCAGTATGCGTACTCCTTAACTAGGGTTACTGATATGTAGTCCATTCAAATCACCAATGGTTCATTGGGCATGTTCAATTGTGCCGTACCTAGCCTTATTGCATTGTTCAGTGTTTGATTATCAATTATGAATATGACCACGGAATCCTCCCTATCCATTAACCTAACCACCGCCCTGGCAACATCCTTCGCCAATGCACCTCCACCCTTAGCTATGTACATGCTCCTCTGTACCCTCACGAAGCCCATGGACTTAAGCCTATTCATCACCTCAAGCCTCCTTTTATCATCCGTTATGTCGTATGACACCACGACGAACATTCAGAACACCCAGGTAAAGCACTTGTAGTCCTTCACTGAACCATCCCTTATGACCGATGCCAGGTACCATGCCTCCTGCTTAATAATCTCCACCAAGGGTACCCTCCTGCGCGTCCTCTGGTTAACATACTCCTTACTTAGGTTGTCCAGTATGAGCCTTGCAATAGCCCTCCTACTATCGTAGTTAAGGAGACCATTAATTAGCCTTAACTTCAAGTCGCCAATACCCACTATTAACGGCTTATCAACAGTAACGGGCCTAAAGGGCTCCACGAAGTCGAAGACCAGTGAAGGCTTACCGCTCTTCATGGTGTGTAACACGCCTAAGTATGGGTCAAGGCCTGCCATGAGTATGTGTCTCTCAGCTGTTGAGTAGAGTATTCCATAGCCGTAGTTAAGGGCTACGTTAACGGGGTCCATTGAGTCAGGGTTCCTGCCATGGAACTCAAGGTCACGTGGCAGTAGGGCGGCTACGGCATCCCAGTACTTATTCGCCGCCTGTGCCTCAATACTCCCTATGATGTCTGTCGTCAAGTCCTGGGTCTTCATACTCATTAGCTGCGTCGCCATTGATGAAAGCATGTATGAGATTTCATTGAGGGAAGCCTCTCCACGGTTCTTGGCAAAGTACCTAATTAACCTAGCCTGGTTCTCAATCTTACACGTAATGATCCTCCTAGCCAACTCAAGCCTCACCTCCCTGTTTAGGAACAGTTCATACTGCCTAACCCTGGTTAAAACAGTCCTATTCATGACGGGTGGGAAGAGCATTGCAATGGGGTAGCCGACGGGGTCCAGGAAAACCACATTAACGCCTCTGGATGCCAGTAGCCTAATAGCCTTCGACGATATTGAAACCTTAGATGAGGCTATTATCACCGTATCAATGCTAGGTGGCGCAACTTTAACATTACCATCCCTACCTACGATTATTATGGAACCTTTCCTCGTTTTAATCCTTGTACCCGGCTCAACCACGTACAGTTCCTCAGCCATGGCAGACACCGTAGAATGGGCATGACCTTGGGCAATTGCCTGCAACACCAGGATCATCACCATGCTCAATAATCCTGGCAACAGTGTCCCTAAGGTCAAGCACAGTCCTCCTCAACGCATCATCAACTTTAATAACCCTCCACACAAACTTAGCACCACCATTAACAGTTATGTGGAGTACAATACCAATGTCAATGGGGTGGCCAACCCAAGCCTCCACAGCCAATGCGTATGCGGCAACGGCAAGATCCTTCCTACCCATGGAGGAGTCGTCGCCACTTGGTGGTGAGCTAACAACCTCAACAGGTATGAAGCCAACGATCAAGTCAGGCCTTATGAAGTCGGAGAACCCAATCAACGCGCCGGGTATCAATGGCTCAACACTAATGGGCACACCCTCCTCACGGGCCTGTAGCGCTAAACCGACGGACTTCATGAAAACCTCGTATAACGCACCCTTATACCTGGCTCCAAGTTCACCATAGTCACCAATCACCTTATTGAAGAGCGAGTCGAGTTCTGAAAGTGACGTAAAGCTTAACCTAAGGGGTGCTAGGAAAACCTCGTGGACAAGCCTACCGAAGGTTAGGGAGTCACTACTACTAATAGATGCCTTAGCAACACGCCTAAGGTAAGCGTCACGCTTCGTAGGACATGGTGAGGTGGCCTCAGAGACGCTGGGCCTGATGCTGTGCCTAGGTGCAACCGCATCCCTAAGCCAACCCCTAACCTCGGCGTACGAGCCATTCTCCATCACTATCCTTATATAATCCCAAACCCACCTGGGTAAAACCATACAAACGGTAACATGGGTATGACTACTTTTATTCTTGAGCTAGATAAGTAAATCAATAGCATGGAGAAGAAACTCAAAAGATTGAAGCAAATAAATGCCGATGGCCGGCGAAGGGTGGGGTGATTTCCCAGGGTTAATAATGTGAAGGGTTAGAAGCTTGCTCTGCTCGATTCAGTCGAATATTAGCTGTATTTCGTTTAGCAGGACCTTTAGCCTCGTGTACTCCTCCTCCAGGCTGTACTTGAGCGCCAGTGCCATGGCCTCGGCTATGTCCCTCCTTATCTTCCTCACGTAGCTGTTGTTGCCGGCTACCCTTATCAGCCCCTTCTTGTACTTCTCCAGGAATTCGTAGGCCTCCTCAACCTTATCCTGAATCTTAACCCTCGCCAACTCGCGGTCGGCGTCGTTAATGCTCCTCGGCGCCTTGTTCACGTTTATGTTAACGTACATGGGTGGTGTGAGGATCTTGGGCTCTGGTTTGGCTAGGTTGAGCCTGCTTATCAGGAATGACGCTATTATGCCCCTAACCAACTCCGAGACGCCATCCAACCCCTCCTGCCTAGCTATGTTGGCTAGGGCTTCCTTAACCAGCCTATGAACCCTTATTGAGATTACAGCCCCATCCTTGTCCGGGGCCGTGAACAATATTTCATAGGTTAAGTTACCCATGACCCCCTGCTCCTCCTTCACGCACACTTAACGTCCTTGCTTTAAATGCCCCTATTAGGTAATTTACTCAATATATACTCTACTACTCCCAATTCCTCCCTTTAGGAAGTATCTAGGAGGAACAAGGAGGGTGTCTTAAATAGCCTAAACAAGGCCTTTAGAGCGGGGGCTTTATCCTTGTTATTTAGGGAGTTTCTGTAGTGATGTAACAGGCAATAGTTTGTCTATTAGAGTGGGGCTTCATTAGCTGGCTTGGGCTCAACGTATATCGCCGGCCTGCCGGGTAGGGCTTGCCTTGCCTTGTTGGTTGGGTCGTTGATTGGCGTTGTTGCGTCCTGCACAACCACCTTGACGCCTAGCCTCCTCTCTATGTACGTCTTGAAGCTCCTCACCACGTTAACCTCCATGTCCCTTGAAAGCTTGAACCTAGGCAACTTGCCGCTGGCCACGTCGTTGGTTAACCTAGCCGCCAATTCACCCCTGCCCCTGTACCTGTTGGCGAGTGTCCTTATGATGTCCCTTATAGCCGCCCCCTTCCCCATCATGTCTATCACGTCGTTGAACATTTCATACACCTGCTCAGGTGGGCCAACGTAGACGTTTACCGTCCCGGCTTGCCCACTGACCCTCATGACCTCCCTAATGTCCTCTATGAGCCTATCAACAACCTTGAAGGCGTTCTCCACATCGTCGTTAATGTACTGCTGCTCAACCCTCGGCCAGGCCTCGGTTGAGACGTAGGTTGTGTTGCCCATGTTGTGCCAAATCTCCTCAGCCATGTGAGGTGTTATGGGTTGCATCAACTTAACCCAAGCCTCCAGGACCTTCCAAAGTGTGTACTTGACCTCATCCCTAGGTAACTCATCCATAATAGTCATGTACGTCTTAACGGCGTCGTACAGGTTGAAGAAGACCATTAGGGCGTACTCCCTAATCCTCATCTCCTCAAGGGCCCTCGCACCCTCGGCAATGGTCCTGTTTAGGATGCTTAAAAGCCACCTGGTGGGTATTGAAAGTGTCCTGGGCTCCACACTGGCCTTACCCATGTCAACTATGACCTGGGCCGTGTTCCAAATATCCATCAACCTACCCAGCACAGTGTCAACCTCCTCATCCCTCCAATCCATCACATTCTCTAAATCAGCCGAGTAGGCCACGTAGAGCCTGACTAGGTCTGGTGAGTACTTGTTAACGGCCTCCTTTAGGTATATTGCGTTGCCCAGGGACTTACTCATCCTCCTCCCGTTTATTATGACGAAGTTGTTAAGCGAGATTGCCCTCGGCCAATGCCTCTCCGGGAATATGGCTGCGTGGTGGGCTATGAAGAAGCTTAGGTGGTTTGTGACCAGGTCTATGCCGCTGTGCCTCTGGTCCACCGGGTACCAGTACTCGAACTCAGCCCTAATACCCTCAACAACGCCCCTATCCACCCCAAGGGCCTTAGCCACCGCCTCGGGGTCCCCTTGGCCTAGGAATACGTAGTCGTAGAAGCCAACTATGGCGTCTAGGGCCTCCTTGTCGCTGGCCTTGGTCTCAATAACCCTCTTAGCCAACTCACCAAGTCTCGATGCAAGCCCTGTTTCGGCCAGCCTGTGGGCTATGGTGTAGAAGGCCATGTATATCGTTGAGTCGCTTAGGGATTCTATGACCCACTCAGGGTCCCAGGGCATCCTCGTGCCGAGCCCCCTCTTCCTGGCGCAGGGCCTCATGCTGAGCCAGTCCAGGGTTGCCTTGAAGTTCTGCCTATAGGACTCCGGTATTATCTTCATTTCACCCAGCGCCTTAATCATGAGGGACTTCCAGGTTGGGTCCCCGAAGTTCAGGAACCATTGATCCTTGATGACGGCCACTATAACCCTTGAACCACCCCTTGTGTATACCCTCCTGGGCTCAACCTCATACATCGTGTCCAGTAGCCCCCTACCCCTCAGGTCCTCTATGACCTTAACCCTAGCCTCATTAACCTTAACCCCGCTATACGGCGTGTTCTCAGCCATAACGCCATTGTAGAACTCCTCCCTGTACACGATGCCTGTCGCCTCGTCGAGTTTCTCCCTATCCCCCTGCCCCTTAACCCCCAGCTTCTCGACAATGTCCTTGGCCGGGTATTTGCCGAAGCCTGGAAGCTTAATTATGCTTATGGGCTCAATACCCTTAACCAACTCCTCAATGCCGTAGCGCCTAAGCGTATCGGCATCACGCTTAAGGTCCACTAGGGCTGCGTAGTCGTATGGGGCGTGGGCTGGGACGCTGTAGACCACCCCAGTAGCCGTGTCCTCATCGACGAAGGTGGCTGGTAGGACTGGGAGTTTGGCCCCAATGGGACTCTCAACAACCTTACCCACCAGTTCACTACCGCTGAACTCCCTAAGCACCTTAACTTCCTTATCCTGGTACTGGAGCTTCCAGGCAGCCACCCTTGAGACAATCCACCTCTCCCCATTGACCAGGGCCTCCACGTAGGTTGAGTTTGGGTTAACCCAGACGTTTGTTGCCCCGTATATGGTTTCCGGTCTTAGGGTAGCGGCGACTAGGTATGAGTCACCCAACCTGAACTTCAACAGGTTGAATTGAATTATGTCTATGCTTAACTCATCCCCACCCCTAATGTCGTGCTCACCCACAGCCTGGTTCTCATCCGGCGCATACAGGACCTGGTGCCTACCCCTAACCAAGTACCCCTTGGACGCCAATTTAACGTACTGCCAAATTATGAAGGAGCTGTAGTGGGGGTCACCGGTCATGAAGATCCTCCTGAAGTCCATGGAGTAGCCCATGGCTTTGAAATCCTCAATGTACCTGTCCTTGAAGAAGTTAACTATGTTCCAGGGGTCCTTGAAGCCGCTTACTATTTCACTAACCTTAACTGGGTCGTTGATGTAGAGCCCAACCTCCCTCCTAAGCCTACTCTCATACTCGGCATCACCCTTACTTAGCCTATCCGCAACAGCCTGTATGGGGGTCCCGGTTATGTGGAATGCTATTGGGAAGAGGACATTGTACCCCATCATCCTCCTGAACCTGGCCACAATGTCACCTATGGTGAACGTCCTCCCATGCCCTATGTGCGGTGGACCCTCGATGTAGGGGTAGGGAACCGTTATGAAGTACTTGGGCCTTGAGTTATCGGGATTTGCGTTAAAGACACCGTTAAGGTACCACTCCCTCTGCCACCTCTCAGCCACCTTAACCAACTCCCTCGCGAACTCATCCCTACTTGAGAAGAAACCGCATCAGCATTGAGCGGGTGTGGCATTATTTAAGCTTTACCAAGAGGAAGTTAACCCGATAACCATTGGCGGCACTTTTTAAATACCTACAGGGGCCTTCGGGCGCATGGCTATTGAGGTTAAGAGGTGCAGCATGGACATAATCAACATTGTTGAGGACCTGGAGAGGAGGATTTTCAGGCCCAGTGAGATCTACACGAGGGGCTTCCTTGAGTGGCTATGCGAGAACTGCTCCCAGTCATCCTACGTGGCTGTTAAGGATGGGGTCTACGTAGGCTACATAATAACGTGCATTGATAGGCCTGGGCAGGGTCACGTGGTCTCCGTGGGTGTGCTACCTGGGTATAGGGGGATGGGGATAGGGACAATGCTCATGTGTTCATCAATATGTAGGCTCAGGGGCATCGTGGAGTCGATAGTACTTGAGGTTAGGGTATCCAATGAGGTTGCCATTAACCTGTATAGTAAGCTCGGCTTCAGGATACACCACAGGATACCTGGCTACTACAGTGATGGGGAGGACGCCTACTTCATGGTTCTCAATAATGGATACTTAAACCAAGCCTACTCAACATGTCAATGTAACCCTTAACCATGCCCACGGCGTTACCCTTAAGGCTGTTTAACTCCGCCTCGGCCTCACTTATTAGCCTCCTGCTTGGTATTGAGGCTAGCTTATCCTCATCAATAACCTTAACGTTGAAGTCCCTGTCAACAACAACATCAACCTCCAGGTCGAGGTAGATTACACCATCCCAAGTGACCTCAATGGGCGTGTTTACGTTTATGTACGCTCCCTTAAAGGACCCGTCACTGGACGTGTATATGTGGGTTAGGTGCCTACTCCCCACCTCAATCACACTGTAGGCAACGTCACCGTACTCCTTAGCCACATTTAACCCATCCAGGACACCGCCGGGCTTCAAATCCCTCCTAATCACCAAGACACCATTACTGTAGTTAACCTTCTCCCCTGGGCCTAGGTTAACGTGCTCCCCATTAGTCTTCACGTGGTGCACGTTAACCATTGTTAGGTTGCCTATGGCGTAGTTGGACAGGGCCCTACTCAACTCATCCCTCATACCCAAAACCCCAAGTAGGTACTCGGTGTAGTCGAGTATCTCAGTGTTCCTCATGGTCACCTTGAGTGCGTGGTGCCCCTTAACAGTGGGCACGATACTGTTCCTAACGTCATCAAGCGCTCCCCTGGCGGCTGCATCGGGTATTATTGAGGTTATGCACTCACCCTCGAAGAGTACATCATAATCCCTGGCCTCAGATATCTTAACCCTAATCGAGTTGAGGAGTTCTATGGCCTCGTCCAGGGCCTTGGCTGCGTCGTCCTCGCTTAGGTATTGGGCTGAGCTCCTCCACCTAACCCCCAACCCACCCAGTTGGTTAATCCTGCTTAACCCAACCCTAACAAGCATCATCTTGGCGTCAGGGTCCTTAATGTGCCTGCTCAACTTAACCGTTGGGCTATCTATGATCCTCAGGTAGCCCGTGGCCGGCATTATGTATGGGCTAGCCCTCAACTGGCCGGTGACGTTAACCATGGTAACCGGTAGCTTATCTCCAGGCCTAAAGTAGTTTGAACCCTCAAGCATAGCCTCAACTCCAGGGGCAACCTCAATCTTACCCTCATCCTTAACGACGCCCATGATTATGCTGTACAGTGGCACTGGGGGTTTAACCATGGCCACGTCGCCGATTCTACTCACTATTGATGAGACCACCCTATCCACGTCACTACACCTGCCTATTATGAATAACCCACCCGGTATATCCTCATCATCCTTAATCGTGACGTCTGGCGGCTCCGTGGAGTGGAGTATGTTGAACCTACTGAGTATGGTATCAGTGGCCTGCACGATCTCATAACCATCCTCAAGCATTATCTTGGTTAGGGCCGTGGCGTAAATCCCCCTAACCCTCACCTTAGCCATCGGTGTTAAACCCGGTGGGGCTATTTAAACACTAATCTGAGCCAACAAACCCAAGGTGATTAATGAAACTGGATGAAGCGCCATGGGCCTGAGGCCTTAATTCAGTTAACATTGAGTAAAAGGTATTTTAACGCCTGTGCAGCATTAAGGGCAGTGTAAATGAGGGTTAACCCTGAACTCTGCATTAGGTGCCGTGGGGAGTATAACCTATGTGGCCTAGCCTACTGCCCAATCCTAGTTAACAATAGGGTTGTTGCGGGTGTTAGGGGTGTTGAGGGTAAGAGCATTGTTGACGGTTCATCACCGCCGAGCGTAATGGTTGGTAGGTTAGGCTACCCTAAGGTTAGGGTTTACCCAGCCACACCGCCAACCCACGGGGACACTGGCTGGCTTGAGAACCCTGGGGTATGGGTTAACATGAGGCTTGAGGATTTCCTGACGGCTAGGCTAACCCTAGTAAGGGGCTCAACGAGCTTCAGGGTTAATGATGCCAGGGATCCGCCGAGGCAGTTGCACGAGATACAAATCCTAGCCATCTCAGGGGGACCCGTGGACTCTGAGTTGAACCTGGCCAAGCCGATCAACGGGCCGGTGACCCTAAGCGAGCAGGAGCCACCCATGGGCCCCTCAGCCCCATTAAGGAACCTCAGACTCTCAACGACACCGCAACCGGCTAGGGTTGTTGAGAAGGCGTACTCGGACACCGACATGAGGGCTAACGACGCCGTCTGGATGCTGTACAGGTCTGGGGTGGATGTCCACGTGGCCTCTAGGCTGCTCAGCGTGGGGGCTGTTGGTAGGGGTAGGTTCAGGAGACTAGTGCCCACTAGGTGGTCGATAACGGCCGTTGATGAGGTGGTTTCTGGTAGGCTAATCGAGGAGGTTAAGGGGTACCCTGAGATCGATGAGTACAGGGTCTACGTTAGGAGGGTTATGGACAACCTATTCATTGGCATACTAGCCCCACACACGTGGCTCTACGAGTGGGGTGAGGCCTGGTGGCCCGGGAGCACGTGGAACGCCTGGGGTGGTGAACCGGTCGTTGAGGTGGATGCGGAGGGCTATAGGGGTAGGGACACGTACCCTGAGATAGGGGGTTGTTACTACGCCGCAAGGCTAGCCGCCGCTGAGGCCCTTCAGAGGATGCGTAGGCAGGCGGCCGTGATCCTGTGGAGGGAGATTTACCCAGGCTTCAACCTACCTGTGGGGGTTTGGTTCGTTAGGGAGAACGTCAGGGCCCTCTTTAAGGGGAGCTACGAGAGGTTCACGAGCCTTGAGGAGGCTTTAAACTATGTGGCTGGGCAGGTTAAGCTACCCATAAGGCAGTGGGCCTCCAGGTCACAGGTCCTGGGGAGGCTTAGGGAGGCTAGGTTACTATGATAGTCAGGGAGGTTAGGGTTAAGAGTGCCCTCAGTAGGTCGGGGCTGCCTGAGTATGACTACGCCCTAAACCCCTACCTAGGCTGCTGGCACGGGTGCATATACTGCTACGCAGTGGACTTCATAAGGGGTGAGCCGGCGGAGAGGTGGGGGGAGGTTGTCTACGTTAAGGTTAACCTAATCGAGGTCTTGAGTAAGGAGGTTAAGAGACTTAGGCCGGGTATCGTCGGGGTATCCACGATAACAGACCCATACCAGCCCGTGGAGTCTAGGTACAGGTTAACGAGGGAAGCCGTTAAGCTACTATGCGCCTCAGGCTTCCACGTTAGTGTGCAGACTAAGTCAGCCCTGGTGATCAGGGACATTGACGTGCTTAGGCAGTGCAGTGATAGGGCAGACGTGGGCTTAACAATAACCACCATGAGGGACACCTACAGATTGATTGAGCCAAACGCCCCAAGCCCAGTGGTTAGGGCAGCCACGGTCAGGAAGCTGGCTGGGGCTGGGGTTAAGACCTGGATCTTCCTCGGCCCAATAATACCTGGCATCAACGACACAAGGCTGGACTATGAGCCAATAGTTAAACTGGCCTCAGAGACCAAAAGCCAATTGATAATAGATAGGTTTAGGCCTAGGGGAGTGGCTGTCAGGTTGATTAGGGGTAGGTTGGGCGTTGACCCAACGCCAAGCATGAAGTGGTGGGGGGAGGTTAGGAGGAGTATTGAGGAATTATGCTCTGAATATGGGGTTGAGTGCATGGCCGAGGAGGATGAGTGGAGGGATAGGAGGGCTAGGGGTAGGTCCATACTTGACTACCTGGGTTAGTGGTAATTGGGAATGGTTTATAAATGGGGTGCCTCGGGATTGGCCACGTGAAGATAAAGTACTACGAGTGGGTTAGGCACGGCATAGGTGAACCTTTGCTTAAGGTGCAGATATTCAAGAAGGTTGAGGATGGTAAGGTGGTTGCCATGTACGACATAGCTTACTACGTTAATAAAATTATAGCAATATACGAGAACTCAACCCTAGACGGGCCCGTGGTGGTTGAGGAGAACGACGACATTAACCTGGCCAGCGTCCTAAAGCTAATTAAAAAGTACTACGACGAGGCCAACGACGATTTGATAATAAGGGGGGAGAGGTACCTTGGGGAGAAGCTGGTTGAGCTAATAGCGCTCGAGGAATCCGAGTAACCCATTAACGTTTAAAAGGCCTCAATGATTAGGGCCTGTGAACGGGATTAGACTGGTCATAATTGACCTGGACATGACGCTTGTGGACACGGCTAGGCGATGCTACGAGGTCCTCATGGACATAACTGGGGTGAACAGCTTTAACTTCGAGGAATTCATGACCCTGTACTACGATGGCAATGGCATTAGGAAGGGGTTGGCTAACATGATTGGGGATAGGGCCTTTGACTACAGCTTCTGGAGGGAATGCTGGCTAAGGTACGTGAAGGGGGGCAGGTACGGCAGTGTCATGCCTAGCGCCGTCGAGGTTTTAAGGAGACTTAGGGGCGAGGGCAGGGTAGTCACAATAGCAACAGGCAGGGAAATCGAGGGCAGATTCCTGGTGAGGGAACTTGAGACGTACGGCATACTTAACCTAGTGGATGGGTACATGACCTTAGGCGACCTAGGCCCCCAGTACGGTAAGGACGAGCTGCTTAGGAGGATGGTTACGAGGTACAACAACGGCAACTTTAAAGGGTCAGTCTACGTAACAGACCACCCAAGGGACATAACCATATGCAGGGAGATAGGCCTACCAAGCATAGGGGTATTAAACAGGTGGAACAGGGGGTTAAGGGCAGATAAGGTGATTAACAACCTAGAGGAATTACCGGAAGCATTAAGGGAATTAGAGGCAAGCATAAACTAAAGGAATCATTGAAACGATACCGGAGTGTTAGGGATAAGGCATGGTGTTAGGTAGCATAATCTTCAGGTTTTTCTACCTAACACCAATATGAATCAACCTCAATAGCTGTTTATTACATGCCTACCTAAGCCATTTAATTACCCAGCATTTAACTAATCCTATAGTGCATTAACTTTAAATAACTCATTAATGCGTTTATCAAGTGTCCCATGAGGTTAATGAAATTATTGGTAGGATGCATGAGGCAGTTGTTGGGTTTGGCGAGTATGGAATACGGTTTAGGGATAGGGAGAGTGAAGTGAAGGCATTCCTCAGCAGGGTGTTGGCGGCTAGTAGGGTTGGCTTCATCTACGGACCCTTTGGGGCTGGGAAGTCCACGTTCCTCAAGACCCTAGCCAGCGCCATGCAGAATACCGGCGGTGTGATATTCGTGTACTACGATTACAATGTGCCTATAGTGCGGGAGTCCATGCCTGAGGTCATGGTTTATGCCCCAGTTGACATTAAAAGGGCGGTAATTGGGGCACTGCAGTCCATTCAGCTTACATCGCCATTTGTCTCAGTTAACCTTGGGGAGGTCCTTAAGGTGATGCTGGGCGTCTTAAGTAGGGAGGGGTTTAGGGATAGGCTTAGGAGTGTTGAGGAGATGGTATTCGTATTTGATGAGTATGATAGGTACCTTAAGAGCAAGGCCAGTGATCCCAACTTCCGTGACCTAGATTACGTGGCGGGCGCGTTTGCCCAGGCCATTGAGCATGCTGATGTGAGGAGGATTATTTTTAAGGAATTGGCTGATAGGCGGCTTTACTTCCTCTTCCCAATCAGTGACCAAACAGCCTTGAGAATCGCCATGAGACTGGGTGGTAAGGGACTCACCACGCCTTACCTCCTATGGAACCTGCCAAGGCAAGCCTTCAGGGAGGTCATTAACGAAGTTGCGGAATTAACCGGGGCCAAGAATGTTGACGTTGACCTACTGTGGAGCCTACTAGGTGGTAACGTGAGGGAACTTGAAGTCCTAGTTGTTGACTATAACTGGGATTATAGGCGTTGGCTTCAGGAAGATGTAATTGAAAGGAGAATAATAAAGACACTTGAGGAGTATGAGAGGGCGGGGAGGTTCGGCAGTATTAGTAAGGTGCTGGAGAGCCTTGTTAATAAGGGTAGAACCGCGGCCAGGGATTACGGCCTAGGCGAGTTCATGGGGCAGCCCGACGCCGTGGAGGGTGATTACGGCCTCCTAGAGA
>NZ_LCWM02000036.1 GCF_002077075.2 Thermoproteus sp. CP80
GGTTTTTATGGTTGTGGGGTTTGGCCGTATATGTGGCTGTTCATCACGGGCCAGGACTGGCTCATAATACTGATCGCCGTGGTCATCCTCCTCATATGGGGCCCCTCAAAGCTCCCCGCCCTGGCCAAGGGCCTCGGGCAGGCCCTGCACGAGTTCAGAAGGGCCTCCCAAGGCCTGGCCGCAGGCGAGGACGAGGAATACAGGAAGCTGCTGGAGGTGGCCAAGAACCTAGGCATAAACACAGAGGGCAAAACCAAGGAGCAGATACTGGACGAGGTAAACCGCAAGGTCGCCGAGATGAACAAGAAGATAGCGCTAGGCTGACTTCCCTATTCCGAACGTCGTCCGCTTAGTTCTATGGTCCCTTCGTCCCATATAGGCCGTCTGAGATCGGCGTCTGGATCGCGCGGGGGCTGTAGCGGAGCCGCCAGGAGGCCGACGGCCCAGGCGGCGTGAAGACGGGGCGGATCAAACGCCGTCCATAGGCCGCCGTCCAAGGCCTGCCGCTGGGGGCAAGGGCTTGGAGAAGTACAGAAGCCGGGTCTTGCGACCAGGTTAAGTTTTTAGGCGGAGGGCGCACAGATGCCGTGGAGCTTCCTGTGCTGGCGAAGCCGTGGCGCGACCTAGAGAAGTATAGAGAGCTGAGGCTCAGGGAGGCTCTGGCCGAGGCCCAGCTGGGGCTCGAGTTCCTGGAGGGGGGCCTTGTCCGCAACGCCGCCGGCAAGGCCCTCCAGGCCTGGAAGGCATATCTCGCATACCTCGCCGCAGGCCGCAGGGAGGAGCTTAGGGACGTCCTCCCGGGCTCGCGGAGGGCGCGCGCCGGCGGAGAGACTGCCGAGGTCGAGGAGGTGGACCTAGTGATTGCGCTGATGCCCACCAGCCGCATGTTGCAGATAGCCGCGGCGCTTGCAAGGCTGGGCGTCCAGGACGTGGTGGAGCCGACTGCCTTGGCGCTGCAGCTACACAGATATCAATACAACGGGCCGGACCCCGAGGGCTTCTTTTCCGACATATCGGACGACGAATCGGCCGCCCTGTTGATATGCACGCTCATGAGAAGGCTCGTGGGAGATAGAGACATCTATAGGCGGGTGTGCGCCGGCGGTAGCGCCTAGTCTACGCCCGGACGCCCGCCGCACCGCTCGAGCTCTACGGGTAGCCTCGCGGCTCGGCGAAATGCGCCGACGAAGCCGGCGGCAATCAGAAAGGTACCTACTGTCTACTCCTGACCAGTTCTATCAATAGCTTCTGGATCTCCAGGAGGGTGGTCTGGAGGGCGTCTATCCTCTTCGCCAGGTCGTCCACCCTCGCCGACAGCGATTTGACGACCTCGTCGATCCTCCTATTCGTCTCGTCTATCCTTTTGTTCGTCTCGTCTATGCGGGCTGATAGGCTTTTCGCCGTCTCGTCCATCCTCTTGTTGGTGTCGTCGATCCTCGCCGAGAGGCTTTTAGCGAGTTCGTCTATCCTCTTGTTGGTCTCGTCTATGCGTTGGCTGGTCTTGTCTATCTTGTCCTCGAGCCTGGCGACCTCCGACCTCACGTCCCTCAGCTCGTTCACGATGGTGCCGAGGTAGAGGATGAAGATGTCCTCAGTGCCCAGCTCCTCCCCCTCCCTGACCTTAGCCAGGACGTGCTCAGCAGCAACCCTAAGCGCATCGTAGGTGATGGCAGAGACGTCGACCACTGGTTAAATATCTCATCGCTTTAAAAACGTTGTAGCGAGCGGTGCACCGACTCCATGCCGGTAGTAACCCGAGGACCGCGGGCGCGCTCTCGCTTGGCGGCTTGCCAAGTTCTGATGGGCGGACTGCAAGGTACGGAGCCCGCGCGGGATATCTCGGCAAAATGGTGGGCCCAGCCGTTGGATGTCCGGCGGATTCACCCCGGCGAGGACCCGCGACCTCAGAGGCGCGCCGGAGGCTCTGCATCGCGCGTATGCCTTGGCGCTGCGCCGCGGCCCCCTCTCGGCGTCCGCCGTCGGCCAGCGGCGCGATCGGCCCTCACCGAGCCGCCCGCGGCCCAAGCGGCGCGTCGGGCCCGTCTCCGCACGGGGGGGGGGGAATGTATATAAAGTGGGACTGCCATGTGGGACATGATGAGGAAGGTGGACGGCAGGGGCAGGCTGTTCCTCGGCAGGGACTACGCGGGGAAGGCCGTCTACGTCGTGGAGGTCGGGGGCGGCCTGGTCGTGACGCAGGACAGGGACCTGGCCGAGAGGGCGAGGGCCCTCGGCGTCAAGGCGCTCCTGGACGTCTACTACAAGCTGCTCGACCTAGTCGGCGAGCCTGCTGCGGAGGATATCGAGAAGGCGGTGGAGGAGGCCATATGGAGAGATGCGTCGTCGACACCTCGGTCCTGATCTCCAAGCGGCTCGACGCGGCGCTCCAATGCGCAGAGCGGTACGTGACTTCGGCAGTTCTGCTGGAGTACATGACGTGGGCCAGGAGGTCGGCCGAGGAGGCGGCGGAGCCGAGGAGGCGCGGCTACATCAGGCTCCTACAGCTGCTGCCCAGCCTACTCCGCCAGCTCGACATAAGGGTTGTGGATGGAGTCGCGGCGGAGGACGTGGACGACGCCGTCAGGTGGATCCTCGAAAGAGGCGTGAATCCCGGCGACGCCCTCATATCGGCCGCGGCCCGGAGACTGGGCGCCGTGGTGATCACCAGGGACAGGGACTGGGAGAGGCTGCCGGAGGTCAAGAGCGTAATTCTGCCCTAGCCGCCGGCGCGGCGCCTCCGCCACGGCGGCATGTTGCGGACAGCGCCCACGGCGCGCACCCCTCCAGCCGGAGGTCTCGCGGACGGCCCCCAAGCCGCGTCCAACCGCCGCGTGGGATGCCCCCGTTGGACCCCTCAGGGCTGCTCGCGTCGATCCGAAGGACCTGCCCCTCGGGGCTGAGCGCCAGATCGATCTTGTGGTCGAGCTCCTGATGCAAGCCGGTCTGCCGGTTCCTTACCTCGCCACGATTAGGTAGCGGCGCCTCCTGCCTTCTACGTCCATCCCTGCTCCATCGGGCTAGGTCGCGGTCCGCGACCTTTATCCGCTCGACCTCGGCGAACACATCGTGCCAATCCGGGCGACAGGCCTGAGGTCAGATGGACCGCTCGGTCGGCAATAAGCCGCCTCGTCAGCTCCTCGAGCACTAGGTGGAACAGACCTCTGTCGCCAGATGCCTCCGAACGTGCGGAGGAGCCCCCTCACCGCCTCGTAATTCCCAACGCCTCAGACCCCCTTGTGCGGCCACCTCAAGCCGCCCGTCGACGGGGGCGAGACGGCGGAGAGGACGGTGCCACACCCCAGCGGGAGCGGCGCGCCGGGACTTCGTTTGCCTGCGCGCCGGGGCAACGCTGGCATCGTCCCAAGGGCCTCTCCCAGCCTAGGGGGCCCCGCCATGGAAAAGATGGACGCAGACACCGCCGTCGGCAGATCCGGACGCGCCTCCGCTCCTAAAAGACTGCTGAAAACACGGCGTCAACCCATCGCCGGCCCTCCTCGGAGAGGCCGTAGACGCTGTACTGGCCGCTCCTGGAGACCTCCACGAGACCTGCGGCCTTGAGCCTCGCTAGGTGGTGCGACACCAAGGTCCTGTCGAGCCCCAGTATGTAGGAGAGGAAACAGACGGGCATGGGGCTCTGCCGCAGTAGATACAGGATCTTGAGCCTGTTGGGCTCGGCCAAGACCGCGAGCACCTCCGCCATCTTCTCCACCGCCACAGGCGGCGGGGAGATCTCCTCCACGGGGGGTCTCGGCGGGTCCCTACACACGCCGACCTCGGCCAGCCTCCTAGCCACCTCGCCCAGCCTCAGCACGCCCATGTCAGAGGAGCGTCACCAGTTTATACAGAGTCATGACCACTATCACGAGGCCGAATATCCGCCTCAAGGTCCTCCCCTTGACGTGCTTAACGGTCGTCCTCGCGCCCGCATACGCCGCGGCTGAGCCCGCGGCCACAACGGCAAGCAGAAACAGCGGGTCGACCCTCATCGTGGGTATGTGCGGGATGAACGCAGAGAAGGAAGGCGGACACACGGCCAGGGCGTTGATGCCGGCCGCGAGCCGGGGCTCGTACCCCAGCAGCACGAGAGTCGGCATGAGGAGGAAGCCGGGCCCCACGCCCAGCAGACCCGCAAGCATTGAAATCGGCACGGCCAACGCGGCGGCCAGCTTAAGGTTGGGCTCCCCGCGGGGAGCCTCCGAGGCGCCTTTAAACATCCTGTAGGCCAGATAAAGAACCGCGGCGAAGTACGCAAACCATATGTACATCTGCGGGGTGTACTGCGCAAGGAGGGACCCTAAAGGGGCCGAGAGGGTCGTGGCGGTGGCCAAAACAGCCGCATCCCTCCACCTAATAAGCCCGCCTCTGGCGAACCCCGCCATGGCGAAGAGCGATGTAAAGCCGTTGAGCAACAGGGCAACCGGTTGCACTTGATGCACCAGATCCGACATAAACAGCGATAGGTAGGGAATAGTGGCGAAGGCGGCGCCGAGGCCCAACATGCCGGAGATAAAAGAAAGCACGGCGACGCCCGCCAGCACTATGCTGAGAGTAAGGTCGTCCATAGGTGAACAATTGTTCACCTATTTAACTTTTGCCGTCGGCGATCTCCTGCGCCCCGCCCAGGCAGACTCGATCCACAAACGCGCCACACTAGATCCGCCGCCGTCTGTCGCAATATGGCTCCAGGCGCGTAGGGTCCAGCAGAGGTGGCTAACTGTAGAAGATGATCTGCGAGATGTTGCAGATTGCGATCTTCTATCCAAGAGGAGGGCTGAACACGCCGGCGACAGAAGCCGTGAGGGGACCTGCGGTGGGGCCTAAGAGCCTCTGAAGGGCGCCGAAGGTCGAGGACAGCCTCCCATATGCTGAAGGCGCGGTCGAAGGGCCACGGCCTGCCCCTCCGGAGGCGATCTCTTGGAGTCCAGCCTTAGACCAAGGCCGCGCCCTTTCGGTGGGGTCAGACCACTACGGGCACGTTGGCCCTTCTCAGCAGCTCCCTGAAGTCCTCGAGCTTCATGCCCGCCAGGCGCGCCGCCCTGCGGATATCCCCGGTTTCTATGTAGTACTTGAGGACCTCCCTAAGCCGAGGAGGCAGGCTCTCGATGAACGCCCAGTCGGCGGACCTCCTCCTGACCTCCCTGGCCTCTTCCTCAAGCTCCTCCCACTTCCTGAGCTTCTCCGCATAGCTCACGCCGAATAACGGCCACCGCGTTTAATAAGTCTTTCCTCGGGAACAGATGCTTCGTGTCCTCCTCGTACTCCCGGAACCTAAGCGCCGGATCCCCGCAGTCGGGCCTCAAGTGGCCCCTCAGCTGAAGCTGCAACAATATCTCGAGCGACCTGTGTATCGTCACGCCGGCGTAGTCCTCCGCAAGCTCCACGAACTTCAGCGCGCCTCTGTTCTCGGTCAGCACGACGTATCCCCTCCTGCGCCCCACCGCAATGCAGACCGCCTCCGGCAGGTCGACGCCAGGCATGTTGGGCATCCTCCGGGACCTCTCCACTGGACCTGGCCTCCTCGACCTCGCTCTCGGTCTCCGTGAAAAGCGCCAAGTCGCCCGAGGCGAGCCTCGAGGCGATCCAGGCGATCGTGGACTCGCTTTTAACCTCGCGAAGCACCGACTCGGGCACGTAGACCACGTAGAGCTTAAACAGGAGGTCGCGCCCCCTGTACCTAGCCCAGTCTATCAAGAAGCAGGTGTCGGCGATCGCGAAGCTACGCGACATTTGGTATGTTGGCCCTTATCCTAAGCTCGTTGAACTCCTCCACCGTCAGCCCCGCGATCCTCGACGCCACGTACATGTCGCCCGCCTCGATGTAGTACTTCAGGGCCTCCCTAAGCCGAGGAGGCAGGCTTTCGATGAACGCCCAGTCGGCGGACCTCCTCCTGACCTCCCTGGGGTCCTCCTCCACGGCATAACCGGATCCGCGCTATATAAGCTTCATCCCGCGGGCGCCGCGACGCGGCTCCGCCGCCCCCGACCTCAGGCAGGTCGCCGGATCCTTCCCCCTTCAGTCGCCCGGAGCCGAGGGCGATGGGCCCGCCCCGGCGGTCCGTGAGCCCCGCGTTCGAGGATGCAGATGCGCAGCCGACGCCGATGGGGCCGCAGGGCCTCCGCCGGATTCCCCAGAGGGACGGGCCAACGTCGGGGATCTAGACCAGGGACCTCACGCGGGCCCAGGTGTCCTGCGGGCAGTTCGTTATTATGGTTGGGTTCCTCCGAAACCTCGCGTCGCCTAGAATCCTTTTACGGAGGAGGTTTCTATCGCCGCCCGTCGTGTGGATAAGATAGTATCTTCTGGTTGTTCTCAACGGCGCATCTCCTCCGGTCAGCATGGGGACCAGC
Organism: Thermoproteus sp. CP80; assembly: GCF_002077075.2. Taxonomy (GTDB): domain Archaea; phylum Thermoproteota; class Thermoprotei; order Thermoproteales; family Thermoproteaceae; genus Thermoproteus. The sequence goes on from NZ_LCWM02000036.1 coordinate 6,349, forward strand.
TGGCCTAGTCTGGCGCTTGTCTCCACGAGCTTCTCCAGGTCTTCCTCGTGGGGCGCGCCGGTATGCTCTATTAAGAACACCGCGCCGTTGCCGCAGAGGATGAGCTCGTCCACGTGTTTAAAAGGGATTGAGATCAGCCCGGCCTTCTCGCATCGCTCTATGTCTATCGAGACGCATCGAACATCGCCGATGGGATGAGGCTCCGGCTCGCAGGGGACGGACATATCCGGCTCAGCCCGCCGCCTTTTGGACGGCGTCGAGAAGCCTCGACTCCTCCTCGAACAGCTCTCTGGTGACTTCCAAGAACTCCTCCTCGTGTAGACCGCCCTCGTCGACATGCAACCGCTCAACGACGGAGCCGTCCTCGACCCACTTGACCAAGTATACAGCCACGTCGTCGGGGCTAAGCGCGGCGTCCCCCTCCTTCTCCGCCTTGCTGCGCATAAGGAGATTGTTGAGCTTGTACAGCAGAAAGTCGCTGTGCGTGGAGATCACCACCCGCTTGCCGCCGTTTACCGCCTTGGCTATGAGCTCCGCCAGCTTCACCACAGCCCTAGGGTGGAGATGGGCCTCGGGCTCCTCGACCAGGACGTAAAGCGGCGCGCCGGGCAGCGAAAGCAAAAGCGCCAGCAGAAGCGACTCGCGGACGCCTGAAGGCGCAAGCCCCAGGGGGATCCTAACGCCGTTTAGGAACTCCACGTAGAACCTCCCCGCCTCATCCACATCAACATTCCTAACATAGAACTCCTTGGTGAAATCGGAGATACGCCCTACGACGTCCGAGATCCTGCGTCTGATGAGCGGGCTCATCCTCTTCATCAACTCATAGAAATCGGAATAGACGGACCTCAACTGCTGGCCTGGGTAGATCTGCAGCACGCTCATCAGACCAGCCCTGCTGTCGGGAAGATACGCCCAGAAGATCGACCCAGTTGGGATAAGCGGTATAAGCGGCGACCCTCCGCATCTATCCGCGAGGTACCATCCGAATATCTCGCCAGCTATTCGAGCCATATCGTCCAGCCCATCTACGTTCGTCACCCTCGTCCTCTCCCCCCACTTCAGGGAGATCACGCCCGGCCTCACCGCCGAGATCTCGACGCCCTCCAGCATGGCCGCAAACCTCTGATAAAACGGCGTCAAGTTGACGCGCACCCCTCCTCCGGCGGCTATGCCTATCGCGTAGGATCCGCAGGAGGTTCGGACCTCGATCATCGCCTCAGAGGCCCCAAGCCTCACGAGCTCCCTCGGCTCCCTCAGAAAGACCTCCCTAATCCTCTCCTCCATCAGGCCCCGCCACATCTCCCCCACAGGCTCCAAGGCCTCAAGGACGGCCCTCCTGAACAACTCGGCGTCTATCCGCCCCTCCTTCACCTCCTCGATGAACTTCGACATATGGACCGCCCTAATTTCTCCCGGGGCCGCGGAGAACCTGCCGCCCGCCGCGGGCGGCACCGGAGGCGTCGTGAGGAGGACCCACAGCATCTGGAGAATAAGAGATTTACCCGCGCTGTTCCTCCCCACAAAGAGGGTCAGAGGCATGAGCTCCACCTCGGCATATCTGAACGGCCCGAAATCCCTGAAGACAACCCTAGGCGCGTCCACGTATGGAGCTACGGCCAAATTTAAGTGTCTACCCCCTCTCCTAGATGCGGCGGAGAGGCGGACCTAGGCTGGGAGGGACCACGGGCGCCTCGGGGCGATATATGCCGGGCAGAGGCTCCGCGGACAACCGCATCGCCCGCCCGGCCTCTCCCCAGTGCCGCTGGACGCGCCCCAGAGCGCTGAGGAGGCCGCGCTGGCCTGTGCCCAGGCGGCTCGACGCCCCGCAGTCCGTGCCCGATCCGGGGCCGGCGGAGGCCGGATCCGGTCAGGGACACTTCACCCAAGCCCCGACGAGCCTTATCCTCGGATAGCGTTTCTGCACCTCCCTTATCACGGCGGTCACGTCTTCGGCTTTGGACGGGCTTACGCCGAGCTCGGCCGCCAGCATTCTGAATTGGGGATCGCGCAGGAGGTCGCTCCGCCTCGCGCCCGAGCTGCCGAGCCTTCTGCAGAGACCCTCGGCGAGCTGGGCCAGCCTGTCCGCAGGCACCGGCACCCCGAGGTCTATGAGCTCGGCCAGCTTCTCGGCGGCCAGCGCATAGATCTCCCGAACTGCTATGTTGCTGCTGCGGGCCGCGACCTCGAGCGCGTAGAGCAACTTGCCCACATCGACGCCGATTTTGATCGATCCGGGCGCCTCGCATAGGCCCACGACGATGTACTTGAAGCCGCAGCCCCGCCTCCTGTCCTCCTCCACCTCTCTGCTCAGAGCCCGCTGGTCCGTGCAGACCTTCACGTCGTAATGCACGTCTCCGATGCTCAGATCGGACTCGCAGGCGCCCACCTTAGCCCTCGCTGCGCCGTACCTCCTCCTCAAGGCCTCCTCCAGAGCCCTGGACAGATCGTCTCCGCCCTTGCCGAACTCCCTCGCGTTCAGGTACGCATAGCCGAACTGGTTCGCCGACCTGAAGCCGTATCTGTCGGCCAGCGCAGCGTAGATCATTCCGGCGATCCGGTCTCCGAGCGCCTGCGCGCCCCACTCCTCCACGTCCTTAAGCGCGGCGGGCGACGGCTTGAGGTCCTGCTCCGTGATCTCCTCCCTTATGAACCTGCTGCCCCTCTCTCCATCAGCGCACCCTCGATGGACTGATCCCTGTCCTGGAACGCCAGGAGGACGCCGGCTACGTCGACGTTCTGCGCCAGCTCCCTCAGCCTCTCCATCAGCCTCGAGAGGTCGGCCGCCATGAACGCCTCGTCGACCACGACGAACAGCCGGAGACCTGCGGCGTTCGCGAACAGATATATGCACTCCGGGCTCTCCAGACACGCACGCGCCGAGTCCTGCCTGATCCCGCGCCTCCTCTTGATCCACTCCAACAGCGAGGAGAGGACGGCCGAGCGGAACTCCGAGAAGAAAGCCGCGCCGTCATGTAGGTCGTGCCTCCCGCACATCACGACCGGCAGCACGTTGGCCGTCGACTCGTCCTCCAGGATCCTCTCGGCGAGCTTGACGGCGAGCAAGGTCTTGCCCGTGCCCTGCCTGGCAAACACGAGGAACATATAGGGCGCCCCCTCCTCCCTAAGCGCGTTCATTATCCTCTCCTCGGCGGTCGTCGGGAAGTATCTGCAGTGCCGGGGCAGGACGTCCTTACACCTCACGAACGTGCGGGCGAAGCAGTCAGCGGCGTCGCGCCTCATGGCCCTTCAGCAGGCGCAGCACCACGGAGGCGTGTTGACAACCCACCTGCCGTACGAGTTGGTGAGGCACGAGACGCAGGGGCCGAGCGCGATCCGCTCCTCCTCCCCCGCCGCCCTTCCCTCGAGCCACAGCCTCACGAACACGTCGTTGTGATGCGGCCTGTAGCCCTCCCTAGCGGCCTCGCGGAAGAGCCCGTCCAGCTCCTTGAGGTACCTGCCGCAGAGCTCGGCGGCGGCCAGCTGGACCGCCGGCGCCACCTCGGACGCCTTGACCCTGAGCGACACGGCGGGCACCCCTCCCGCGCTCCACCTCCTCCTGACCCTCCCACCGATCTCGACGGAGGTCGAGAAGACGATGGGGGTCGGGCCCACGTAGAGAACCACCCTCCCCACCCTCTTACGTCTATACACAACCACCGTGTAATTCATACAACAAAGTTACCGAACATAATTAAAATCGAATGGATAAAGACGGCCGCGTTAGTCCACGCCGAAGGGCATCCCCGCGGGTCCCGCGACGTAGGCCTACCCCCGGCAGATGGACGGCCGCCGCGCGCCTCCATGGACGCGGGATGGGGACGGCGCACCGCCCGGACGGAGCCTCGATCGCCGGCGAGCCGGACGCCGAGAGGCTAACCGCAGCGCCGCGGGACCCGCGGCCCGGGGCGGACATAGAAGGCGCTGGCTGGCGGCGCCCTTCACGTCGCATCTAGACGCCGCGCGGAGGCCCACATAGGCGGAAGGAGGCGCCGCGGGGCCCCAGGACGAGGGCAGGCGCGGCGTGCGGATGCCGGGCCGGCTCCGGCGGGTCACCCGGTCGCGCCGGCGCACCGCCTGGCGAGCTCCACCAGCCTCTGCGCGACGCCGAGCCCGTCCTTCAGCACTACGCCGAGGGCGATGTCGGCGGCTATGGGGTAGCACCTCTCCACGGCCCTCAGCGCCTCCCGCGGCGTCAGCGCGATGACCTCGACGCCCGGCGGGACGTCCGCGTCCAGCAGGCGGCGGTGGGGCGGCTCCCGGAACTCGGCGACAACCAGGAGGTCCACGTCGCTGTCCTCCGAGAAGTCGCCCCTGGCGTACGACCCGACGAGGAGCACCGTGCCGGGCAGGGCCCCCGCGGCCGCGGAGGCCAGCGCGAGGGCCCTCGCCCTCAGCCCCTCCCTGAATCTGCGCAGCCCCTCCACAGCCCCTCGACGAAGGAGACCACCTCCCCCGCCGCCCTCAGCGCCGACTCGGCGTCGCCCCTGGTGAAGTACTCATACGGCGCCCCCTCGCTCCAAGCGTCCACGTATCTAGTCGGGATGTAGAACTTGTCGAGGAGCTTCCCGAGCTCCACGAGGCCGCCCGGCACCTCCACGAGGGCCTTCGCCGCCTCCAGGAGCTTAGACACGGAGTGGCCTCTCGCCGGCCTCCCCGCGCCGTAGAGGAGGCCCTTCACGGCGAACTCGGCGGCCTGGTGGGCCTTGAAGCACGCCCAGTTGTAGTCGCCGCCCTCGACGTCCCGCGCGGCCGACTCCAGCGTGCGCCGAGCCATGGCCAGCCACCTTGAAAACTCGACGCAGTCCACGGAAATATTCTATAATACTAACTTTATTTATTGTTCCCCCTCCGCGGGCGGGCCGCGCGGCCCTCCGCCGGGGCAGTCCAGCGGGGTTATCCTCACGGCGCCCAGCCCCATCCCCCGCCCCGTGCCCACGTTGAAGGCTTCGGCCACAGCCAGGGCCCTCCAGAGGTCCGGGAGCCTCCGCTGGCTGAAGGCCCGGTAGAGGGCCCAGCCGACGAAGCCCCTCGCCACGCCGCCCCCCAGGAGCCTGACGGTCCTCACGCACGGCCCCCGGCAGCCGAAGTCGGTCAGCCCCACGTAGGTGTAGGCCCAGCGGAGGAACGGCGTCCCCAGCCTCAGGAAGCCGAACCTCCTCCCGTAGGCCACGGCCGAGAGGAGCAGGTTGAGGGGCCTCGGCGTGAAGTCGTACACCGGCCTATCCCTAGCGTAGTAGGGATGCGTCTCGAAGCGCGCGGGCGAGACGAACTCGGCCTTGAAGCACGGCCTCTCCTCAAGGCGCCGCGGGGCCTCCCAGAACTCCACCTCCTCCACGGGCACCTCCGCGGCGAAGAGCCTGAGCGCGCCCCGCCCCGACACGGCCTCCACGAAGCGCCTCGCCAGCTCCCTCACCGCGAAGCCCACCCGGAGCTCCACGGGCACGCCGGCCTCCACCACCGCGCCGTCCAGAAGGGGCCTGCCCCCCGCCACCAGCGGCCACACGGCGAAGGGCTTCGGCCTAGCCCCATGGAGCTCCCCCGCCCCGAGGAGCTCGAGCACCGCGGACTGGGCCACGGTCCCCGAAAACCCCGAAAACGCCACGGGGCCGCGGGCCCTGCCCCTAACCACCACCACGCTCATGTTAGCCCACGCCGCCTGCGTCCGCCTCCCCATCGACGCAGTAGGCGCCGCGCCCCGATCCATACGCAGGGCCCGTCGCCCCTCTCAGGATCCCCACGGCCGAGTCGGCGTCGGGAGCCGAGGCGAGCCCGTCCGCCTCCGACAGCCCCCCGCACCGCGAGGACCTCGGCAGAGAGAACCCCCTCGAACCTTCGGCTCAGCTCCTCCCCGCGCGGCTCCCCCTCGCGGATCTCCATGGACCGAGGAGGCCGAGAGCTAATAAATGTTCCTATATATTTGAAGAGCGGCCGGATAATTATTTTTATGGAAAAAGGCGATGCGCGCGCCGCCCGTCCTTTACGAAAAGATATATCTGCCCCCGGGGAGGGACATGCGGGCCCCGGCGGCCTCCCTCGGCCCCTCCCACCGCCGCGCGACGGCCTCGGCGAACAGGTGCAGGCCCGACAGGATGTCATCACGGTGGGCCGCGAGGACGAGCGGGTCGAGAACGCCGTGAGGGAGGTCGAGCCGTACGGCAGGATGGTCAACGCCTCCGTCGAGTCCAGGAGGCTGGACCCCGAGGACTTCTGGAGCTGCGTGGGCGACGCCGCGGAGCTCTTCGCCGGAGACCACGAGTACTATCTGGACGTAGGCGGAGGCGTGAGGGCCCCGGCGGCCTCCTGCCGACCGCGGCGGTGCTGGCCGTGGCCCATCTGGGCGCGAACCTGGTCGCCGTGTACACCGTGGCGGAGCACTCCGAGAGGATAGTCGAGGCCGACCTCCGGCCGCTCCTCTACGCCGAAAGGCTGATGGACAGCAGGGCGAAGACCAGGCGGAATCTGCTGAGAGTACTCGCCGCAGGCTCCGCCCAGATCGACGGCGCGGACAAGAGGATCCTGGAGGAGTTCGAGCAGCACGGGCTGGCGAAGAACGGCGAGCCCACCCCGGCCGCCCGCGCTCTCCTGAAGCTGCTCCGCCTCCGCGAAACGACGTGACGGGCGGACTGACGCGCCGCCCCAGTCCGTAAAGCGCGCGGCGAAGAACGGCGCGCCTTTTTCTGTGTTCTCGTTCGCTGGATCTCTGCGCTACGGCGAAGAATGGCGTCTCGGCTCTACCCAACGCCGTCATCCTTGAATGTAAAGCGGGGTCTGAAGGCGGCCGCCGAGGCTCAAGGAAAGACCCGAAAAACTTAAAAACCCAGAAAACCGCCCAACATGAGCGGTAGAATCTCAAGAAGGGTTGAAACGTGAACGTGGCGCCAGTGTTGGCGTCCGTGACCGTCACCTGGACGTAGAATCTCAAGAAGGGTTGAAACGTGAACGTGGCGCCAGTGTTGGCGTCCGTGACCGTCACCTGGACGTAGAATCTCAAGAAGGGTTGAAACACCGCAACCCCCCTGTCGTAGTAGTACCTCGCCAGCACCGAGTCCGTAGAATCTCAAGAAGGGTTGAAACATACATAATAATGCAATAGGGCGGAGGTAGAAAGCATAATGGAACCTCAGGAGTGATCGAAAACCGTTTGTGGTGAAGGGCGCGGCGCTTCGGCGGCTTTCGCCAGGGCGCGGCCTGCGCGAATTTGCCTTTGTATAGGGGGCACGGCGCGCCGCCCGCCTCTTTACATTTATATAATTCCTTTTTCTGTCTGTTTACAAATAATTATACATAGATTTAAATTCCTCCCCGCTGGTGTTGGCGTGTTCAGGGAGCTCAAGCTCGTCAGGGGGATGCGGGCCGACGTCGGGGAGGAGCTCAGGGGGTGGAGGTGGGGCGAGCCGCCCGTCGCCCCTCCGCCGCTTGGGGTGAGGCTGTCGGT
>NZ_LCWM02000037.1 GCF_002077075.2 Thermoproteus sp. CP80
AGCATATATATGTCCCCGCGGCGGTATCAACGTGTCGCTGGCCGATGAGGTTAGGCGCATCTTGTTGGAGCATCCCGAGATATTAGTGGAGGCCCTCACGGCCCAAGCGCTCTACGAGGCGTTGGCCAAGCTAACCCCCTGGGAGAAGCTCGCCACGAGGGAAGACGTCAGGGCCTTAGCTTCCAGGCTTGACGCCTTGGAGAATGAGGTGGGCGAAATTAGGCGCGAGGCGGCGACCAAGGACGACGTGAAGGCGTTGGCCCTCCGGCTGGACGCGCTGGAGAAAGACGTAGGCGAAATTAGGCGCAACGTAGCCACTAAGGACGACGTCAAGGCCCTAGCCCTAAGGCTTGACGCCCTCGGGGCGCGGTGGGGCGTCGTGAGCGAGGAGGCCTTCAGGGAGGGGGTGAGGGAGCTCCTCAGGGAGACGGGCTACTCCGTGGAGCGGTGGGTGTATTTCGACTCGGCCGGCTACGTCTTCGGCCGCGCCAGCGAGGTGGAGCTGGACATCGTCGTCAAGGACGGGAGGAGGATCGCCGTGGAGATAACCTCCGCCGTCAAGCGCGGTGACCTTTCGGCCATAAGGAGGAAGGCCGAGCTGTACGCGAAGGCGACCGACGCATCACTCGACAGAGTGCTCGTGGTCACCCCATATATACACGACAGAAACCCCCAGTACGTCCCGGCCCTCGCGAAGGAGCTGGGGATACAGATAGTGGCGCCGGGCGAGGCGCCGGAGGCCTAGAGGCCCGCGCCGATCCGCCCTGGGCCCAGCTGACCCGAGGAGCCCCAAGAGGACCCTCGGAATAGGGGGCTCCGGCGTCCCCTCTGGGCAGGCGCCGCACCGCAAAGAATTTAGAGCTAGACATATGTCGCCACGTGGATTTCGTCGACGATCTGATGACGGGCACCACCATGATATACGGGCCGCCGGGGAGCGGGAAGACCTCGCTAGCGGTGAGGATAGCCGCGAGGGCCAAGGGGACCGCCCTCTGGATCTCCACTAGCGAGAACGAGGAGTTCTTCAGGAAGCTGCTGGACAGGCTCAACGTCGCCTACAACAAGTTTAAATTCCTCCACTTCCCCCGCGCCTTCCACGAGGAGATAGCTAGATACGTCTTGGACCACCTGGAGGAGCACGGAATTCTCGTCATAGACTCCATAAACGGCATCGCGGGCCCCAACGCGGACATCGCCGACTTCTTCCACAGCACATTCTACCAAGCGGCGCAGGAGGTGCCCGTGATGGCCATCGCCGAGACCCCCAGCAGGAGGCTCCAGTACGTGGTGGACCACGTAGTCAAGGTGTGGCACAGGATAAACTCCATGGGCCACGTCATAAGGTACGCCCAGCTGGTCAAATCCAGGAAAAGGCCGCCGAGCCCCCGCTACATATTCGACATAGTCCAGGGAGTCGGGATAGTATACATCAAGCCGGTCGAGAAGGTCGTCGCCGAGAGCGCGGAAAGGATTAGGGACGAGAGGCTAGGCGTGGAGACTTTCAGAGGAGCCGAGGTGGGCGTCTTCTCCGACAGCGAAAGCAAGATAGTGGAGAGGATACAGCCGTTTCTCGACGACGAGAACGCCTACCTGCTCGTGTTCTCCACTTTCAGCACGTCCCGGCGGCTCAAGGTGCCCCCCGAGAGGGTGGTGACCGTATCGACCTTCAACGACTTTATGAAGTTCTTCGCCGACGTTGTTCTCGGCAAGGTGAAGCCGAGGTACGTGGTGGCCACGGGCCTGGTCCCTCTGGAGAACCTCAGGGAGGGGGACTCGCTGGAGTATCTAACAATGTTAGGACTCATATCGGGCTATACGGAGCTCACCATAGTGGCGGACGTCGTAGATCTAAAGAAGATTAAAAGCAACTATATATACCAAGCCATGAACGAAAACGTAGTTCTTGGCGAAAAAGGAGAAACCTAAAGGATACCCCAACCTGCGTTCGTACCTGTCGGCTTTATTACACCCGCCAGCGCCAGAGCGAACGCGAGCGCCAACACGCCGGCCTCGACGAATCTCAACACAGTTACCTTGTTGTTTATTTGTTTGGCCTGCATATCTCTTTAAGTATTCATTAATAAAAATAGAATAAATATCCCTAATAATACTAAGGTAATACTTAGTTATGACTATGATATCTAATGGCGTGGGGTTCTGCTAGATTTTTAAGGGGCGGGGGCCGTGTCTCCATGGCCGAGGTGGAGCCTATTAAGCATTCCCTCTCTTCGCTTCTCGGCGGGCTTTCCGTGGCGCTCGTCGTCACCTCGGGGATCTCCCTATATAGGTCCATAGATCTGGCCCGCCTCCTGATCCGGCATGGGGCGGACGTGACGGCGGTTCTGTCGGATAAGGCGGCGCGGCTGGTGAGCCCCGAGCTGTTCAGGTGGGCCACCGGCAGAAGGCCCGTGTCTAGGCTGACGGGGAGGGCCGAGCACGTCTCGATCTGCGCCGAGGCGGATCTGCTGGTCGTGGCGCCCGCCACAGCCAACACCATAGCCAAGGCCGCGCTCGGGGTTGCCGACGACGTGGCCGCCACCTGCATCCACGCGGCTTTGGGCGCGGGGGCCAGGCCCGTGTTTGTGCCCACGATGAACCTATCCATGTGGCGCAACCCAGCCCTCCAGGAGGCGCTGTCCAGGCTGAGGTCCTGGGGCGCGGCGATCGTGGAGCCTAAGGTGGAGGAGGGGAAGGCGAAGTACCCCGAGGTGGAGGAGGTGGCTGAGTCGGTCATAGACGCGGCGGCTCCGCGCGACATGTCGGGGCTTAGGGTGCTCGTCACGGCGGGCCCCACCCGCGAGCATATCGACGACGTAAAGTATATATCTACGCCGAGCTCCGGCCTCACAGGTATGTACTTTGCCCGGGAGGCGGCTGCGAGAGGCGCCGAGGTGGCGCTCGTGGCCGGCCCCGGCGTCAAGGCGCCTCCCAACGTCAAGGCCGTCCCCGTGGTGTCGGTCCTCGACATGTATAGGGCCGTGGCGGAGCTGGCGCCCTCCCAGGACCTCATGGTCTTCTCGGCGGCCCCCCTCGACTTCTACGTGGCGGAGAAGGCCTCGGGCAAGATAAGCAGCGACCTGGCCGAATACTCGGTGAGGCTCCTGAGGGCGCCCAAGATAGCCGCCGAGGCCAGGAGGCTCAACCCCAGGGCGTACATCGTGGGCTTCAAGGCGGAGGTCGGGGCGCCAGAGGAGGAGCTAATACGGAGGGCCAGGGCGCGGATGGAGGAGGGCGGCTGGGACCTCGTGCTGGCCCACGACGTGTCGGAGATGGGCTTCGGCACCCTCAAGGACAGATATATAGCGATATATAGCGACGGGAAGGTGGAGAGGCTGGGCCCTGCGCACAAGCGGGAGCTCGCGCGGGCCGTCCTGGACAGGGCCGTGCGGGCGCTTAGGCGATGAGGTACGTAGCGGTCGTCTGCCCCCGCTGCGGCATGGCCAGCGCCGCAAGGTCGGGCGCCAAGTCCCACGTATGTCCCTTCTGCGGTGCGAGGATTGACCTCGAGAGGGCCTCCGCCATAGCCTCTGGCTCGGCCGAGGAGGTCAGGAGGGCCGTGGCGCGCCACAACGAGGCCGCCAGGAGGCGGGCGGAGGCCCGGAGAGGGGGAGGGCGGGGGGAGGGTGAGCGGTCGGACGCGAATTAGCGGGCGCGCGTTAAAGCCGAGGGTGGGGCTGGAGGAAAATATGTAGCGGTCAGAGGGCCTCTATGAAGTCTGTGGGCTTCGGTATCTCTTCCTTCAGGCCCTTCCTCTTCCTTATCTGCTTCACTAGGTCGGCCAGCATGGCCTCGGGCACCGGCGACCATTTGGAGAACTGCATGGACCAGAACACCTTGCCCGCGGCGGCGGCGCGCAGCTCGTCGCTTATGGTGAAGGACTCGAGGACCGGCAGCTCTGCCCTTATTATGGCCATGTACTCCTCCTGGGTCATGTCCAGTATCTTGCCTCTATGCTTGTTGAGGACGGACGTTATGGCGCCTATGTAGTCCGGATGCACCTTTATGTCGAGCCTGAGCAGGGGCTCCAGGAGGGTGGGCCTGGCTGAGAGTATAGCGGCGAATATGGCGTTTTTCGTGGCCGGCATTATCTGGGCGGGGCCGCGGTGGGCGGGGTCCTCGTGCACGACGGCGTCCGTCAGCACCACCTTCAGCCCTCTTATGGGCTCCTGCGCCAGGGGGCCCGCCTCGCTGGTCCAGCGGAAGCCCTGCACTATGTAGTCCCTTATCTCGCGGAGGTACTGTATGCCGGAGGTCTTGTCGACCAGGACGTTGAAGTAGCGGTCGTCTATGGCCCATATGCCCCTCGCCTCGTCCGTATCCCAGCCCGCCTTCTCCCTCAGTATCTTGGCCCTGTCCCTCGGGTCCATGTCCTCGGTGATCTCCTTCGTGGCTATCAGCTCCACCGTGGTGTCGTCGAGAGGCTCCACGTAGAAGTAGAGGCGGTTGTGCTTGTTGGGGGACTTGCCCTCGAACACGTCCGACCTGGCCCTGACGGACTCGCGGAACCTTATCAAGGGCTGGGACACCGTGAAGTCTATCTTTGTCCTCTCCTTGAGGAGCCATGCCACTATCTCCAGGTGGAGCGTGCCGACGCCCGACAGCAGTATCTGGCCCGTCTCCTGGTCTATCTTCACGTCTAGCGTCGGGTCCTCGATCACCTGCTCCTTTAGGGCCTCCACCAGCTTCGCCAGGTCGGCTGGGTTCTTGGGCTCCACAGCCACTGTGACCACGGGCTCCGATATGTACTTCATGCGCTCGAAGGGCGGGATCCCGCTGCGATCGGCCGCCACTATGGTGTCGCCGGCCCTGGCGTCGTCCGTGCCGAGGAGCGCCACTATGTTGCCGGCGGGCATATACGGCACCACTATGCGGGACGGGCCCATGTATATGTACGTCTGTAGGACCTTCCTCTTGGACTTGGCCCCGATTATGTAGACCTCGTCGCCCTCCCTTATGGTGCCCGAGAAGACGCGGCCGGTGGTTATGAGGCCCGCGTGGGGGTCCACGTTGACCTTGCTGACCGCCATGACGGTGGGCCCGTTGGGGTCGGCCTCGAGGAGGGCCTTGCCGACGTCGCTGTTGAGGTCGCCCCTCCAGAGCCTGGGTATTCTGTACTTCTGGGCGACGTTCGGCGGAGGGACGTGCTCGATTATCATCGACAGGAGGGTCTTGTAGAGCGGGTAGTCTGCGGCGAGCTTGTCCACGTAGCCCTTCTCGTAGGCGTCCGCTATGTTGCTGAACTTTAGGCCCGTCTTCTGCGCCATCGGTATCGTTATGCCCCACTTGTGGAGGGCGGAGCCGAGGGTGACCTGGCCCTTGCCCGGATCGACCTTCCACGCGTCTTTGAACTCGGGCGGGGCGAACATGTCTATAAGGGAGTTGAACTCCTTCACTATGGCCAATATCCTCTGCATTATCTCCTGCGGCGAGAGCCTCAGCTCCTTGATCAGGCGGTCTATCTTGTTTATGAAGAGGACGGGCCTCACGTACTCCTCCAAGGCCTGCCTCACCACGGTCTCGGTCTGCGTCATGACGCCCTCCACCGCGTCCACCACCACGAGGCCTCCGTCCATGACCCTGAGGGACCGCGTGACGTGGCCCGTGAAGTCCACGTGGCCCGGCGTGTCGACGAAGTTTATGAGGTAGGGCTTGCCGCCGTACTCGAAGTACAGCGATATGTTGGCCGCCTTGATGGTCAATTGTCTCAACTGCTCTATCTCGACGTAGTCCATGGCCAACGCCTTCCCGGCCACCTTCGGCGAGAGGAGGCCGGCGCCCATCAGGAGCGAATCCGACGTCGTGGTCTTGCCGTGGTCCACATGCGCCAGGGTGCCCGCGTTTCGTATCTGGGCGGGATTCTTGGCTATGGCCAAGATCTCGTCCAGCTGCTTCTCGACTATCCTGACGACGCTGGACATGCGAGGCTGTGGAGCATCGATATAAAAAATTTAATCAATGCCGAGGGGACGCGGCGTCGGCGCGGCCCGGCGGAGCGCGACGGCCCGAATATAACGTAAGGAATTTATGATATCCTTGCTACGATCCTATATGTGCCTCACCCGGGGTCTGCTCGTGCGTTTCTACGGATCGTTGGATTTCTCGCTTAGATCCCTTCTCCACTTCAGGTCCCAGTCGGCCTTGGGCTATCCCTTCGACAAGGTACTTGTGGAGGAGCCTTGGAGGACCTACGAGGCCCTCGTGAGGCTGGTGGGCAGACACAACGCCGAGGTGTTGCTGGGCATGTTGTACAGATGGTTGAACGAAAACGGATGCTCCATGGATCCGGAGACCTTGAGGAAGTACCTAACCACGAGGGAGGTGTGGGGCTAGCGGGGGCCTCCCGCCATTTTTAGGAACTTGTCGAAAACCCACGTCGTATCCCTCGGGCCCGGCCCCGCCTCGGGGTGGAACTGCGTCGTGAGGATGGGCAGATCGGGGTGGTACAGCCCCTCCACGGTGCCGTCGTCGGGCTGGACGGCCCACGGCCTGAGCCCGCTTCCGGCCGGATCGACGGCGTATCCGTGGTTGTGGGTAGTTATATACGTCCTGCCCGTGAAGTACAGGTCCTTGACCGGCTTGTTTGAGGCGCGGTGGCCGAATCTGAGCTTGTACAGCCGGGCCCCCAGCGCCTTGGACACCACCTGGTGGCCCAGGCATATGCCCATGACGGGGAGCCTCATCTCCACCGCGGCCTCGGCGCCCTCGGCCACCCTGTCGAGCAGATTGGGGTTCCCCGGGCCCGGGCCGAAGAGCACGGCGTCGCAGTCGAGCGCCAGCTCCCACCGCAGGCAGGGGACCCTCAGGACCTTGACGCCCCTCTTGACGAGCTCCCTCAATATGCTCCTCTTGACGCCGCAGTCCACGACCCCCACGCACATATCCCCGCCGCCCAGCTCCTCCGGCTCCCTCGGCGATACCATCAAGGCGTAGTTCACCTCGTCGTACCTCGGCGATTTCCTCAACCTGTCCAGCAGCTCGTCGGGGGGCTCCTGCCCCACTGCCCCCATCATGACCCCGTGCTCTCTGAGCTTCAGGACCAGTGCCCTCGTGTCGACGCCCTCTATGCCCGGCACCCCGGACGACTTGAGCCACTCGTCGAGAGACATGACGGCCTTGTAGTGGCTCGGCCTCGTCGCCTCGTACACCACCACGGCCTCGGCCTTGGGCCCGTCGGATTCGTACTGGTCCTCCGAGACTCCGTAGTTGCCGATAAGGGGATGCGTGAAGACCAGTATCTGCCCCTTGTAGCTCGGGTCGGTGATGGACTGGGGGTATCCGACGACGGAGGTCGTGAAGACGACCTCGCCGACGGCCGTTTTATCCGCGCCGAAGGCCCTGCCCTTTAGGACCGTCCCGTCCTCCAGGACGAGGTAGGCCCTGTGGTTCGCCCCTGCGACATCGCCCCCAAGCCATTTGACATATATAAGTTTTTCGCGTCGTTTTCAGTAATACGGACGGCGCATATTTATAGCCGGGCTCCCGGGCCCCCATGGCCCTCTACAGGAGGTGGATCGGGGGATCCAGCGACGTGGTCTCCGGCTACACCTCGAGCGTCCAGGACGACGCCGAGATAGCCGAGGAGGTCGTGGAGGTCATGCGGGCGCACGTGGCCCATCTGGCCGAGGCCGGCCTCATCCCGAGGGGCGACGGCGAGGCTCTGCTCAAGGCGTTGGGGGAAGCCCGCGTAGAGGACCTCCTGAGGCCCGGCTACGAGGACGTCCACGAGGCGCTGGAGGACTACCTCATCAAGAGGGTGGGGCCGGCCGGAGGCTGGGTGGGCCTCGGCAGGAGCAGAAACGACCACGTGGCGGCGGCCATAAGGCTCAGGCTTCTGCGCCACATGGACGCCCTCTCGGCGGAGGTCGAGAGGCTCATGTGCGTCGCCGCGCGCCGCGCCGCCGAGTACGCCGACTGCGTCATGCCGTCCTTCACCCACTTCCAGCCCGCCCAGCCCATAACGTTCGGCCACTACCTCCTCGCCCTCCACGAGCTTCTGTCAGACTTCCTCTCGGCCCTCGCCGCGGTTAGGCCGGTCGTGGACAAGTCGCCGCTCGGCTCCGGCCCATCCGGCGGCACGTCGGCCCCTCTGGACCGCGTGAGGCTGGCGCGGCTCGCCGGCTTCGGCGGCGTGGCGGAGAACACGCTGTACGCCTCCTCCAGCCGCTTCTTCGCGGGGCTTGCGGCGTCCGTCGTGGCGTCGGCCCTCGCCGAGCTCTCGAGGTTCGTCGACGACCTCGTGGCTTGGTCCAGCCCTCTGCTGGGCTACGTGGAGCCGCCGGCCGAACACGTGTCGACCAGCAGCATAATGCCGCACAAGAGGAACCCGGTGACGCTGGAGGTCCTGAGGGCCCGCATATCCGAGGCGCTCGCGGACGCGGAGGCCCTCCTGGCCGTCCAGGAGAAGATAGGCTACGGCTACAGCCTCGACCTACAGGAGGCGACCAGGCACCTCTGGCGCGTCTTCAAGACCGCCGAGGAGGGCGCATCGGTGCTGAGGAGCTTCCTGGAGGGCATGAGGTTCAACTGCGGCAAGGCCTATCAGGACGCCAGGAGGTACCCCACCACGTCTTCCGACGCCGCCGAGAGGCTGGCGCTCGGCGGAGTCCCCTTCAGGGAGGCCTACTTCAAGATCGCCGAGGCGGTGAAGGCGGGCTCCTCGGATCTGCCCGACCCCCGCGAAGCGGTCAAGAGGCCGGTCCTGGGCTCCCCCGACCCCGAGGGGGTTAGGAAATCGGCGATGGAGAAGCTCTCCGTCTGTCAACAATAAGCTTATAAAGGCCGGCTCCCCCGGAGGGCGATGTCGGGGAAATCGACTTCGTCTACGACCTGTTGAGGCTTGACGAGAGGCTGTTGATGGATGCGCTGAAGAGGCGCGGCGCCTCCGTGAGGCCCGTGGACGCCGAGGATTTGGCCGCGCCGGACGGGCTCGGCCTCGTGGGCTTGATAAGGGTCGCCGGCAGATCCAAGGTCCTCCCGCTGGCCCATACCTACGAGGCGGCGGGCGGCCTATCTATAAACTCCGCCCGGTCGCTATATATATCCCACGACAAGTATTTGACCTACTTGGCGCTTAGACGCGCAGGGGTCCCCACGCCGAGGACCGCGCTGGCCTTCGGCCTGGAGTCTGCGCTCAAGGCGGCGGAGGCCCTCGGCTACCCCGTGATAGCCAAGCCGCTCGACGGATCCTGGGGGAGGCTGGTCAGCCTGGCCAAGTCGCCGGACGATCTGGCCTCGATAGTTGCCCACAAGAGGCATCTGGAGCCCTCCATGCAGGAGTTCCTGGTGCAGGAATACGTGGAGAAGCCGGGGAGGGACATAAGGGTCACCGTCGTGGCCGGGAGGGCCGTCGCGGCCATATACAGATACTCGTCGTCCGACTGGCGCACCAACACGGCGAGGGGCGGCAAGGCAGAGCCCGTCAAGATAGATGGAGAGCTCGAGGAGATCTCGGCGAAGGCCGCCGAGGCCGTCGGCACCATGTACGCCGGAGTCGACGTAGTGGAGTCGAGGGACGGCTACAAGGTGCTCGAAATCAACGGCGTGCCTGAATTCAAAAACGTGCAGAGGGTGACGGGGGTAGACGTCGCGGGCGCCATAGCGGAGGCCGTCCTGGAGGCGGCGCGGCGCTAGGCCTGGCGTGTGCCCCTTCCCCCGGGGGCCCGCTGGCGGCCGACGGCGATAGGCGCGGCTAGAGCGTGTACCTGCGGCCGCTCGAGCCCACGGTCCTCTTGAACGCGCGCCATCTGCGGTGGTATTCGGCCAGCTTGTCGGGATCCACGGCGAAGAGATCCCTTATGTCATCTATGTCCAGCAGTATCATGGCGACCCTGTCGAGGCCCCAGCCCCAGGCCAGGACCCTGCTCCTCTCAACGCCCAGGGGCCTCGTCACCTCGGGCCTGAAGATGCCGGCCCCGCCGAACTCTATCCAGCCCAGCCTCTGGTGCCTCGCGTAGACCTCCACCGAGGGGCTGGTGAAGGGGAAGTAGGCCGGCTTGAACTTCACCTCCTCCATGCCGAGGGCCCTCGCTATCTGCTCCAGCTGGCCGAGGAGGTGCTTGAAGGAGAGGCCCGGCCCGACGACTATTCCGTCGAGCTGGTGGAACTCCACGTTGTGCTTGGCGTCTATGTGCTCCGGCCTGAACACCCTGCCCACGGCGAAGACCTTGTAGGTCCCCTCGCCCCTCTCGGCCAGCGCCCTTATGGTCGTCGCCGTGGTCTGGCTCCTCAGCACCAGGCCGAGGGCCTTCTCGCGGCTCCACCGGTAGCCCCAGCCCGCCTCGTGCTCCCTCCCCACCCTCTCCATGAGCTCGGGGGGAGGCGGCTCCGGCGGCTCCCCAGTCCACTCCACGAAGAACGTGTCGTGGACCTCCCTGGCGGGGTGGTCCTGCGCTTGGAAGAGCGCGTCGAAATTCCAGAACTCGTACTCCAGGATAGGCCCCCTGACCTCCTCGAAGCCCAGCCCGACCATGACCTCCCGGACGTACTCCAGAAACTCCTGGAAGAAATGGGGGACGGGGGCCGGGGCCGGAGGCACCTCTATCGTGGCGTCTATGGGCTTGAGGACCGCCTCCCTCCAGGCGCCGGTCCTCAGGTCGTCAGACGTCAGCGCCGTCTTCATCTGGGCCACCCGCAGCGACGACAGATCGGCGGACGTCTCCACGTATATCTCGACCCTGGACGACCTCCTCACCAGCCTCCTCCTCTGGAACTCCTGGAGCGCCTCCCGCGGCACCTCCCCGCCCGCGGCGAGGGCCTCGAGGAGCCTCTGCCTCTCCTCGACTGCCTTGAGCGCCCTCTCGAGGTCCTCCCTAGAGGCCTCGATCCTCCCGCCGCGCGGGCGGAGGCCGTATCTCGCCAGATTCGCCAGAACTATCCTCCCCTCCGGCGTGTCGGGCACCTCCACGACGCATACATCCCCGCACTTGGCGGACCTAAGGGCGGCCAGCTCCGGCAGCCCCTCCCTCGCGTATTTGGCGCCCTCCTCGGTGAGCTCGTAGACCTCGACCTCACGCCGCTCCACCTGGAGGAGCCCCCGGGCCCTTAGGGACTCCACGTACCTCATGAGGTCCTCGGGCTTCGTCCCCAGCCCGGCTGCGACCTCCCTGAGGCTCCTCCGCCTACTCGCCGACTTGAGTATCTCGTACTCCAGAGGCGAGACCAAGGCCACGGCTAAAATCCGCTCAGTTAATAAGAATTGGGGCTAGCGCCCGGGCAAAACCTCTATCTCCTCCTCGCTTTCCACAACCTCCTCGGCCTGCCTGGCCGCGGGCTTCAGGGACTCCTTGTAGAGGAGCTCCCTGATGGCGGCCCTTATGGCCTCGCTTCTGTTTGGGTATATACCCTTCCTGACCAGTTCGTCCAGCTCCTCCAGCATTCGCTTCGGGACGTGAACAGAGATCAGCGACATCTTCTCCTGCCCCTTATTTCTAGGCATGACCTTTAGAAGAGACCCGCTTAAATTGGTCTCTCAGATATTACGCGTGTATTCCGGCGGCTAGAGGGCGACGCTCCACCCTCCGCAGCACGCCCAGCCTCTGCGGAAGCTCGAAGGCCGAGGCGACCTTGAGCCGCTTCGGAGCCGCGCCCCTGCCCGCGTCCACGCCGTCGCCCGAGCTCATACCCTCATCCTCCTCGCCGCGTTCTTGACGGCCTCGACGGTCGCGCCGGCCGCATTCGCCAGGCGGATGAGCATCCCGTACTCCTTGTAGGTGGCCAGCCAAAGCGCCGCGGCGTCCTCAAGGAGGGCGTGGGGAGGGTTGGGGAGGAGGTCTGGGGCATCGTGGACTTCGCCCTAAACGATATGTACTGCCTGGCGAGGGACTGCGCCAGGGATGAGGTGGCCAGGAAGTTCGTGGAGCCAGCCCTCGAGCTGATGATGCTGGACAAGGCGCTTGAGGGCAAGCTCGATAGGAGGGAGGCGTTGCTGCGCTTCGGCGAGATGTACGCCACGGCGATTGCGGGGGACGGCTACGTGGGGCCGAGGGAGGTCGAGCTGGCCGTAGGGGGAGAGCTTGGAGGCGGCGCCGCGCTCCTGCGCCTTGCTACGTTGCATCTGCTCAACGAGCTCCTGCCCGACGGGCTGAGGTTCGGCGTACATACGTACGTGAAGGAGGGCATATACCGCATAGCCGCCTACGGCGGAGATGCCGCCAGGCTCATGCGCCTCCTCGCGGCGGCGGCGCCCTCCGCCGGCGGAGGGTACTTAAGCCCGAAGTTCGAGGGTTTCGTGGGGGAGGCCCGGGCGGAGGTGCGGTTCGGCGGCATGAGGCTGACTCCAAAAGGCCGCGTCGCCGCCGATCTGACCATATCGGAGGGCGACATCGATGTCAAATACAACGTCTATCTGCGCGAACACGACATCCTGCTCCAATTCGCCTCGACTGACCGCGGCCGCGCAGAGCTCGCGGCGCGCCTCCTCAAGCTGGCGGGCGTCGGCGCGGAGGTGGAGAGAGTGGGCGGCGGAGGCGTGTGGCGGGTCAGAGCCACCACCGACATGCTTGCGGCCGGCCGCAAGGAGCTCAGGGACGCCATCGCGGAGGTCGTTAGGAGGGCCGCCGAGGGCGGCTGGGTGAACAGTGAGACGGCCGACCGCTGGCTGGAGAAGCTGGAGAAGGGGCGCGCGCTGAGGGAGGGCTGGCCGAAGTACAACGTACAACTGACCGAGGGCGCGCTGGTGGTCAGATATCGCTCCACCAACCCCGAAAACATAGAGCGGGAGGCCAAGCGGCTTAGGGACATGGGCCTTGAGGAGGGCAAACACTTCGCGGTGAGGATGCCGGAGGGCGGGAAGGCGGGCTACGTGTACATCCTCAGGGAGGGCCTTGAGCGCGCCGCCTGGCTCTCCGTACACGGCGAGGGCGACCAACAGGAACTTGCGGCGGAGTTCGTAGACCTCATATTGGAGAGGGCCGAGGAGAAGGGCGGCGCCGTGTACAAAAAGGCCCTGGAGGTCGTGAGGAGGGGTAGAGAGGTGGGCTCCCTAAAGCTTGCGGACGTTAGGGAGGCTGAGGTCTTCGTCGGGGGCAAGAAGTACGTCGTGACCGTCCTCGGCGGAGGTGCCGAGTTCGAGGAGGGAGAGAGCGGCAGGAAGTTGCTGAGGATTAAGATAACCGCCGAGATCGACGGCGTCAGGGGCGAGTACACGATTACCTTCGGCAGATATGGGAAAGACAACAAGGCCTTGGGCCGCGCCTACGCCAGGGCCGACGCGCCGGGGGGCAGGGAGGCCGACGCCGAGAGGTTCGCCGCCCTCATAAAGGCCCTCACGGGGAAGGAGCCGTGGGTGTACCGCGTGGGCAACAAGATGGTGGTGGAGTGCGGCGGGGAACACCTAGACGGCTTCGCCCGCTACGCCGAGCTCGCAGACGCCATTACGAGCTGGCTGAAAATCGCGGAAAG
>NZ_LCWM02000072.1 GCF_002077075.2 Thermoproteus sp. CP80
CCCAACCTCGACTCGATAAACATAGGCACGATACTGGTGCTCGCCGTGGTCGGCATCCTGGGCATAGGCACCATGTTGAGGGAAATAGGCATTGGAAGAGGACGTAGGCCATAGGCCCTTACCCACGCCGCACCTCTAGAAAGTCTGCTCCAAGTCGACCGCACGCGTAGCCCGGCCGAATCTAGCTTAACAACTCACAGAGTAGCCCGGCCGGGATTCGAACCCGGGCCACGGGGTCTCTCCCCTCAGGTCCAGAGCCCCGCATCCATAGCCGGGCTGCGTCCGGGCACGCGGCCCGGACCGCATTGCCGTGGCCCCTTGGCCGCTAGACGACCGGGCTCGCCCCACAAACACACAAAACATTTTAAACATTTCCCCGGCGGAGATCCGTCGTTAAATTTAAATGGCGGGCTAGCTCCGTGGTCCTTGTAGAAGTCCCGCTTCACGTCACAAGCATATGGTCGCCTAGATACACCGACGATCCCCTAACAACCGGATCCATCGGTTGCGGCGTGTTGTTAAGGCCAGGCATCAGGATGTACGTTGGGCGGGGAGGCGGGAGGCCCGGCGTGAAGCACATAGAGCTCGCGCTCGAGGGCCTCGGGGTCGATGCAGGCGTCGTGTACAAATCGCCTGTGGACCTCGGCGTTGGGTACGGCCTAAGCGCCGCGTTGACTCTCGGCGCCGCTCTGGGCGCCGCCGCGTTGGCGGGCAGGCCTATGCTCGAGGGGGCCAGGCTGGCGCACGCGATCGA
>NZ_LCWM02000038.1 GCF_002077075.2 Thermoproteus sp. CP80
GGAGCTCAGGAGGAGGGTCCAGATGATCTTCCAGATCCCCAACCCCATCCCCAATCTGTCCATCTTCGAGAACGTGGCTCTCGGCCTTAAGCTCAACCGCCTGGTTAGGGGCAGGAGGGAGCTCTTCGAGCGGGTCAGATCCGCGCTCGAGAAGGCCCAGCTCTGGGACGAGGTTAGGAACAGACTCGACATGCCTGCCGGCAAGCTGTCCGGCGGCCAGCAGCAGAGGCTCTGCGTCGCGAGGGCCCTCGCCTTCGAGCCTGAGGTTCTGCTCGCCGACGAGCCCACCGCAAACCTCGACCCGGAGAACACCGCCAGGTTGGAGGCGCTTTTCCTCTGGCTAAAGAGAGACGTGACGATCGTGCTCGTCACCCACTACCCCCCGCAGGCGGCGCGGGTGAGCGACTACGTGGCCTTCCTATACAAGGGGCAAATAGTCGAGTGGGGACCGACAAGAGATATATTCACAAAACCAAAACATGAGCTCACGGAGAAATACGTAACTGGAAGGCTATATTAATATAATAAAAATCATATGAAAATCTAGGACTATAGTTATGAATTCCGAAATCGATATTTACCAATTTGTTTTCTTAGCTGTGCTTCGTTGTCATACATATATAATTATATATAATTATGAATAATGTTTAAATAGTTAAGTTGTTAATAGACTATGCTTGGTTCGAAAACTCTCTGGGGCGTCATTGCAACAGTGGTTGTGATCGTATTGGGCGTGGTTGCTTGGATAGCGATGCAACCACCCGCCGGCGCTCCTACCACGTCGTCCCAGACCCCGCCTCCGCAGACAACTCCACCGACTACATCCACCACCCCGCCATCCACGTCCACTCAACAGCCTACCCAGACTTCTGCGGGTAAATGTCCCGACGAGATTGTCATTGGGACGGCTATGCCCATCTCCGGCAGATACGCCTCTGAGGGGCAGTACTCGCTTTGGGGCGCCCTAGCCGTGGTCAACTGGGTCAACGACCACGGCGGTATCGACTGCGGCGGCAAGAAGGTCAAGGTGAAGTTGCTGTACAGAGACAGCGAGTCCAAGCTGGACCTCGCCCAGAGCATCACGGAGGCCCTCGTGACTCAAGACAAGGTGAACTTCCTGCTGAGCCCCTACGGCTCGGACCTCGCGCTGGGCGTCTCGCCCATAGCTGAAAAATACGGCGTGTTGATGGCGGTCGTCGGCGCCTCCTCCGACCGCATATTCCAGCAGGGCTTCAAGTACGTTATAGGCGTGGCGGCGCCCGCCAGCCAGTACATGGTGCCGGTTCTCGACATGGCGGTGAAGACCGACCCCACGGTGAAGACCGTCGCGATCCTGTATAGAGACAGCGAGTTCAACAGGCAGGTGGCCGAGGGCGCCAAGGCCTACGCCGAGAAGCTCGGCCTGCAGGTCGTGGCGTATGAGGTCTATCCGTCCTCTCCGACTGACTTAACGCCGCAGATCCTCAAGGTTAAACAGGCCAACCCCGACATCATAATAGTCGCGAGCCACTTCGCCGACGGACAGCTCGCCGTGCAGCAGCTCGCGGCTCAGAAGGTAAACGCCAAGCTCATAGCGCTGTCGGTGGCGCCGCTGGTGCCCGATTTCTACAAGGCGCTGGGGACTCTGGCGGAGTGCATCGTCGGCCCCTCGCATTGGGAGCCCGGCGTCAAGTACACGCCAGATCTGGCGAAGCAGAAGGGCGTGGAGTGGTTCGGCCCGACGAAGGAAGAGTTCATAACATACTTCAGACAGGTGGCCAAGCAGATGGGCGGCCAGGAGGTGGATCCCGGCTACCACGCCGCCTGGGCGGCCGAGGGCGTGCTGGCGATTCTGTACGGCGTGCAGAAAGCCGGCACCGTGGATTCCGACAAGGTCCTAGCGGCGCTGAGGAGCGCCGATTTCATGACGTTCTTCAGCGAGTTCAAACTGAACTCCACGACGAATATAAACGTGGCCCACTCCATGGTGGTGATCCAGTGGCAGGGAGGGAACAGAGTAGTCGTATGGCCGAGCGCCGTCGCGGAGGCCAAGCTGTTCTACCCGTCGCTGACGTGGGACCAAAAAGCCGCCGGGCAGCTCTGCAAGTAGGGTGATGGACGTAATCCCGTATTTTTTGAGCGGCCTTATTCTCGGCTCTATATACGGGCTCACCACTTTGGGTCTCAGCCTGATCTTCGGCGTGTTGAGGGTAGTCAACGTGGCGCACGGCTCCTTCGTCATGTTGGGCGCATACGCGGCCTATTTCGCCTTCATCCTGTGGGCGTGGCCGCCGTTCGCCACTGCTTTGCTCGCCTTCGCGATAGGGGCCCTGCTGGGCTACCTCGTGTATATAGGCGTCATCAAGCCTTTGAACAAGGCAGGCGAGCTCAACGTATTGGTTGCGCTGTTCGCGCTGGGGGCCCTCATCGCCGAGATCGCCAGACTCCTGTGGGGGCCCGACTTCGTCGGCTACCGCTGGAATATCGGGTCGGTGGAGGTCGCAGGCCTTCAGATAGATATCTCCAAGCTCGCAGGCGCGGTCCTGGCGCTTGCCATAGCGCTATCCCTAGACCTATTGCTCAGGAGGACCTACTTCGGCAGATCCATCAGGGCAGTGGTCCAAGACCCCGTGGGGGCCATGGTCGTGGGCATCAACGTGGATAGAGTATTCGCGGCGAGCGCCGCCATAGGCATCGCGATCACTACAGTGGGAGGCGTGTTCCTCACGCTCTTCATACCGGTGGGCATAAATCCGTACATGGGCGGGCCCTACACGTTGATAGGGTTCGTCATAGCTGTCCTCGGAGGCCTCGGGTCGTTGCTGGGGGCCTATACGGCTGGGCTTCTCCTCGGCGTCATAGAGTCCCTTGGGTTCTACGCGTTTTCCGTCGCGGGGTTCGCCGAGCCCTCAGAGATGGCGCTGTTCCTGGAGTTCGCCCTACTGCTCCTGGTGTTGCTGTTCAAACCCACGGGCTTGTTCAAGTTATGAGGCCCTATATCCCTCTCGGCGCCTATCTGGCCCTCATGGCGCTGGCGTTCGCGCTCCCCGAGTACTCGAAACAAATAGCCTCGATAGCATTCTATATGGCGCTGGGGCAGGCCGTAAATATCTTCGTCGGGCTCACGAGGTACGTCAACTTCGGATACGCCGCGTTCCTCGGAATAGGCGCCTACGGGCTGGGGGCCGCGATCCTGTACATGCCGCAGCTCGGCATTGCGACTATCCCGATCGGCTTAGCATTGGGCATGGGGCTCGCCGCGCTCCTGGCACTCACGGTGGGCGCCATAGCGCTCAGGCTCCGGGGCGCATATTTCGCAATAGCCACGATAGGTCTCAACGAGGGAATTAAGCACCTCATAATCGGGGCCAACATCTGGGGCGGAGGCGCAGGTTTGATGCTGGGCTCCAGCATGTTCAAGGTCTACGGGCGCGACCTCGCCCTATTTCTGGCGAACGTGGGGTCGGCCGCCTTGATACTCCTGACGGGCCTCATCTCGGTGCTGGCGATGTACTTCATACAGGCCGGCAGGGCCGGATACGCGCTCGCCGCCATAAGGCAAGACGAGGACGCCGCCAAGGTCATGGGCATAAACCCCACCAGGTACAAACTGCTCGCGTTTGTGACGAGCGCCGTGCTCTCGGGCCTGCTGGGAGCCGCCTTCTTCAGCCTCGGCAACATGCAGGTGTTTCCCGAGAACGTCTTCTTCATCGACTACATACTCGACGGGCTGGCCGTGATGTTCCTGGGCGGGGCCGGGACTGTCACAGGCCCCATAGTCGGCGGCTTGATATACTACGGCGCCAGGTACCTAGTCGGCATCTATCTGCCGGGGCTCCAGTCGCTGATAACCTCCCTGATAGTTTTCCTCGTTATGCTGTTTCTGCCCAACGGGATAGTGGGAACGCTCAACCGGAGGTCTGAAGGCCTCAGAACGTGGTTGCCATGAACTTGCTGAAGGTCGACAACGTGGTTAAGAAGTTCGGGGGGCTGAGGGCTGTGGACGGCGTGTCGTTCGAGCTTGAGAAAGGCGAATTTCTGGCCGTCGTGGGCCCCAATGGGTCCGGGAAAACCACTCTGCTCAACCTGATAAGCGGCGTGTATAGGCCGGATGGAGGGAGGATATTCTTCGAGGGCAGAGACATAACGGGCCTGCCTCCCTACAGTAGGGCGAGGCTCGGAATGTCGCGGGCGTTCCAAGTGCCCCGGCCGTTCCCCGAGCTGTCCGTGCTGGAGAACGTGATGGTGGGGGCTATATTCAACGGCGGCCGCGACCTGAAAACGGCCAGAGAGGCCGCTGAGGAGGCGCTACGGTACGTGGGCTTGTACGAGAAGCGCAACCAGCCGGCCGGCAAGCTCACCTTCAACGAGCTGCGCCTTCTGGAGCTCGCCCGCGCCCTCGCGGGGAACCCCAAGCTGTTGCTTCTCGACGAGGTGATGGCCGGCCTCAACCCGAGGGAGATAGACGCCATGGTTCAATTGATCAAGAGGCTGGCGGAGGAGCGGGGCATTGCAGCGATTTCGCTGGTGGAGCACAGAATGCGCGCGGTGGCGCAGCTGGCGCATAGAGTGATAGTGATGCACCAGGGGAAGGTAATCGCCGAGGGGCCCCCCGAGAAGGCTCTGAACGACCCCAAGGTGGTGGAGGTGTATCTGGGGAGGCCATGGCGCTGAGCCTGCAACAGCTGTCCTCAGGCTACGGGAGGCTCCAAGTGCTGTTCGGCATAAGCCTAGAGGTGCCGGCCAAGTCCATAATATCGCTCCTGGGGCCGAACGGCGCCGGGAAGTCCACCACCCTCTGGACAGTCATGGGCGTTGTGAGGCCCTGGGAGGGGAGGATACTGCTGGAGGGCACGGACGCGACGAGGGTGCCGCCTCACAGGAAGGTGGAGCTGGGGCTTGCGCTGGTGCCCGAGGGGCGGCGCCTCTTCCCCGAGATGACCGTGGAGGAGAACCTGCTGATGGGGGCCTTCACGAAGAGGGCCAGGGAGAAGGTGCACGACACGTTGGAATTTGTTTACGCCCTCTTCCCGCGGCTGAGGGAGCGCAGGCGCCAGAGGGCCGGCACCATGAGCGGCGGCGAGCAGCAGATGTTGGCCATCGCCCGGGCGCTTATGTCGAGGCCTAAGGTGTTGCTGATAGACGAGCCGAGCGCCGGCCTTGCTCCTAAGATAGTCAGCGACCTCTTCCAGACGGTGAAGCGGCTCAAGGAGGAGATGTCGGTGTTGCTGGTGGAGCAGAACGTGGCGGCGGCTCTGGAGATAAGCGACTATTCATATGTGCTGGAGAACGGGAGGATAGTCCTCCAGGGCAGGCCGGAGGAGCTCGCCGCGAACGAACACGTAAAGAAGGCTTACCTAGGCGTGTGACATATGAAAACAGTTTTTAAGGACGCGGGTTGAGGCATGCATGAGGAGGCTACTGGATATGGCCGAGGAGGAAATCGCCGAGAGACTCAGGGAGGGCTCCAGGCTGGCCGTGGAGGCGCTCTCCATGGCGCTCAGGGAGGAGGCGAAGGCCGGCGAGATCAGGGAGGTTGCGTCCAAGCTCCGCAGGCTGCACGACGAGGTTTCGGACCTCGTGATGGAGGCCGTCGCTAGGTATGCCCCCGTGGCCACGGACCTCCGCTTCCTGAAAAGCGCGTTGTTCGTCTCGTACGACCTCTACAGGATTGCCCGCTACGCCTACGACGTGGCGTCGGTGACCGAGAAGCTGGGGGGAGGCTGCTGGTCGAAGAGGGTGGAAACCACGGGCGGGACGGTTAAAGAAATGGTGGCCAAGGCCGTGGACATGTTCCTCAGCCGCGACGTTTCGGCGTTGGAGGAGGTGGAGAGGCTGGACGACGAGGTGGTGGACAAGAGCTACGAGGAGGCTCTGCTGGACGTGCTGAAGGGCGCCGACAGGTGCAAGGTGGTGGAGACCGTGGTGATGCGCCTCCTGGAGAGGGCCTCCGACCACGCCGTCTACATCGCAGGCCACGCGTACTACCTCGTCACGGGGCAGACCAGAAACTGACCTGGCGATCGTCGGGTCCGTGCGGCGGGCCGCGGTCCGAGGGCCGGCATGCGCGTCCGGCGTTCTGCCGTCCGGTCGAGACGGCTTGGGCGCCTTCGGCAGAGGCCGCGCGGTCTCCGCGGGCGCCGTCGGCGTGGGGGAGGCGCTTGAGGCGTACGCCGCGCAAATGTTTTTAAGCCATGCACACATCAACCCGTGACGGTTTCGGATATCTTGCTGGCGGGCTTCCTCCTGTTTCTGGCCGTCCTGTATGTGGGCGTCCTCGTGGCGGTCCTCACCAGGCGCAGCCGGCGCGCCTCTGTGAAGGCCTTCCGCCTCTTCTTCGCGTCCTTCCTGTTGTTCGTGATCGCGTTCCCTCTGGTGCTCGCCTTCCCGCCAGCCGTGGTTGCGCTGCCCCTGGTGCCCCTCGCGGCGTTTTTCCTCACGTCGGAGGGGTTCTGGGCCGGCTTGACGCTCCCGGCCAGATGCAGACTGGGCGACGCCGCGGCCTGCGAGGAGCTCAGGAGGAGGATGGAGGCGCTCAAGCGGCTGGAGGGAGGCGGCGGGGGCCCATGATTAGGCGCGAGGCGGCCTACTGGATCCGCGAGGCCTGGCACGACCTCTGCACGGCCCAGCTACTCTACTCAGCGCGCCGCTTCAACGCCGCGGCGTTCTACAGCCACCAGGCCGTGGAGAAGGCCTTGAAGAGCCTTTTCTTCGTCTTCCTGAGGGCGGAGCCTCCCAAATCCCACGTGCTGGTCGAGCTCTACCGGGAGCTGAAGAGGGCCGGCGTGGAGCTCGACCCAGCGCTGGAGGAGGCCGTGGCCGAGCTGAACAAGTTCTACACCGTGTCGCGATATCCGGACGCGGCGGCCGGCCAGCCCTTCGAGGCCGTGACCAGGCGGGACGCCGAGAGGGCGCTGGAGACCGCCAGGGCCGTGGCGGACTTGGCCGAGGGGCTTCTGGCGAGGGCCGGCTATGAGGGCACCCCCGGAGATATTAAGAGCTGTGGATAGGCTCCTCTCGGCGCTGGAGGCGGCCGGGTTCAGGGTGGCCGAGGCCTACCTCTTCGGCTCATACGCCAGGGGCGACTGGCTCGTGGACAGCGACGTCGACCTGGTCGTAGTCTCGCCCGACTTCGCCGGGATCAGGTGGCCGGAGCGGCTGGACATCGCCGCGAGGCTACAGCTCAGGCTGGAGCTGGGGAGGTGGGTCGAGGTCCTGCCCTACACCCCGGAGGAGTTCGAGGAGGCGAGGCGGAGAAGCGCCGTGTTGAGAGACGCCGAGAGGTACTGGATACGGGTCAGGTAGTCCGCCCGGCGCACACCCGCCGGCAATCGCAGAAGGCCGCCGGGCATCCGCGCCGCCTTCTCGGCGCCGCGGGCAGGCATCCGCAGAACGGCGCAGGCCGGGACGGAGAGGGCCGCGCGAAAGCTTTTATCCCCATGCCCGCGGCAGCTCGTGGATGCATGGGACGTGGCGGCGGCTATGCTGGGCCAGGCCCCGCCTGTGGCTGCGTCGGTGGCGTTGCTGTACGTCCTATTCACCCGCGAGCTCCAAGAGATAAAGGAGCTGAATGAGAGAATCGCGGAGAGGCTTAACAGACTTGAGTGGGCCTTCCAGAACTTCGGCTCTGTTCTGCTGGATGTGCTGACCGCTAAGGGGGTTACGTCCGCGGCTGAGATGAAGGCGTTAGCCGGCTACCTCAAGACGCCGCCGCCCGCCAGGTCTAACTACACCGAGGAGGTGCGGCGACGCCTCATCGAGATCTTAACCACGGTGGAGGAGGGGAAGTTCACGCCTGGCGACGTGAGGGAGCTCCAGCGCATCGCCAAGCTCATCGAGAAGGAGTACGAGGAGACGCGCCGCGAGGACCTCATAGCGTATTATTACAAGCTACAGATGCTCATAGCGATGCTGAGAAGCACGCTCCGCGCGCAAGGCAAATGGCCCCTAGAATGGGACCTAGAGGAGCCCGCCATCTCCGATTAAGAGGTTCGTCTTGTATTAGGCATAGGCTAAGTATGCGTCCGGCCGCCCAGACGTCCACGGGGGGCTTCGCCGGGCGCGTCGAGGGCGCCGACGGCTACAAGGCGGCGGAGGCCGCTGCGTTGGGTTTCCGCACCGCCTCTTCGCTTCTGTCGGCTGTCCGCGGCCGCCGCGGTGCCTTTCTGACTTCGCGTCTAGGCGGCGCCTAGGACAGAAGGCTTAAATCGATGGGTCCGCCCATCTGCGCGATGACCTACGCCCCTCCTTGGCGCGATACCTCTCAGTACATAAGGCTGAGTCTGGAGGAGGCCCTCCGGGAGGCCGAGCTGGCGCTTAAATTCCTCGAACAAGGTCTCCACAGAAACGCGGCAGGGAAGGCGTTCCAGGCGTGGAAGGCGTTGCTGGCCGCCGCGGCGGCGCGGCACAAGGAGGCGGTGGCCAGGCGGTACGCAGGCGCCGTCAGGGACAAGACCGGCAGGCTGAGGTCCAGAGCCGACATGGTCACAGCCCTCATGCCCACCACGAGGATGAGGGAGGTCGCGTCCGCTCTCGAGGAGGTATATGGAAAGGAGCTGATACATCTCACGGACATCGCCCTGAATCTACACGAGTTTCGATACAACGGCCTAGACCCCGAGGGGGTGGTCAGCCGCTACACAAATTTAGAGGACGTCGAGAGGGACGTCAAGTATCTAGCGGAAAAAACTATGGAGTGGGCGAGAAAAGAGAGCTACCAAACGACATAGGGCACCTCGAATTTCTCTTCCCCCTTAAGCCGGGGCACGCACCCTCTGCATACCTCACAAGCGGTATGAGGTGAACGTTGAGAAACTTGTGTCCCTAGGCTCTCACCGGAATAGCCCCTTGCGGGGGGTAAGATAGGGTGAGCTAAGTCTGGGTTTTCGCCGGGGTCTTCATCACCAGGAAGGCGATGCCGGCCAGGATGAACGCTATGGCTATCAGTATGAGGCCTACGAGCACTATCACGAGCACGGCGCCCCAGTAGTAGAGGGATCCCGCCGTCTGGAACATGCTCTCGCCCGATCTGCTGGCCACGGCCGACATCATGCTCCTAAACCTCCTCGCGGAGGTTATGAAGAGTATCCAGGCGATCACCAACGTGGCTAGGAACGCCCCCAAGCCGAAGCCGCCGGCCAGCAGATGGCCCGTCATGAGGGCGGGCAGGGAGAGGACGCCCAGCGAGGCGCCTACGATGAGGACCACGAGCGCTATGAAGATGAAGATGAACCAGTAGATCGCGTCGTCCTTCATCTTCTGGTCGCCGTAGAAGTCCGCGAGAGAGATCGCGCCGACCAGGAACAGCACGACGCCGATAATCCCGACGATACGCTCGACGGGGCTGATCGCGGCGAGGATGGCGCCTACGCCCGCAAGCAGCTTCGCCATCTCCGGCTCCATGCCCCGGCCCGGCCTCCCGTATTTATGCGTGACGCCTCCTCGGCCGGCGCGGGGAAAACATATAAATACACCTCGGCCGAGGGGCGTGGTCCCCGATATATCGGGCATCGGCGAAAGGTACGACGTGAGGTACGCCTGGAGGGCCGCGCCGGTCCTCGGCTCGGTGGCTCTCGTGGTGATGTACACGGAGGCCATGCTTATGCCCTCCCTGCCGAAGATACAGGAGGAGTTCAACGTCACGCCGGCCGACGCGTCCTGGATACTGACCGTCTACCTGGTCGTGGGGACCATAAGCGCCGCCCTCTTCGGAAGCCTGGGCGACATGTTCGGCAAGAAGAGGATGCTGGTGTTGGTCCTCTCCATATACTCCGTCGCGGTCACGTTCACGGGATACGCGCCCTCGTTCCCCCTGCTCCTGCTCGCAAGAGGGCTTCAGGGCCTGGGCATGGCCATGTTCCCCCTGGCCTTCTCCCTCATAAGGGAGGAGTTCCCGCCCGAGATGGTGCCCACGGCGCAGGGCATCGTCAGCGCCATGTTCGGAGCCGGCATAATCGTGGCGCTCCCGCTGGGGGCCTATCTGAGCCAGAGCTTCGGGTGGCGCGCCACCTACCACACCGTGACGCCCTTCGCCGTCTTGCTGACCGTCCTCATAGCGACGTACATCAGGGAGAGCAGATACAAGACGCCGAGGCCCGTCGACTACGTCGGCATCGGGCTGTTCGCCTTGATGGCGTCCTCCTTCCTGGTGGCGGTCTCCGAGGCGCCCACCTGGGGCTGGACCTCCGGACAGACGCTGGCCTTCTTCGCCCTGGCGGCGGCCGCAGGCGCCGCGCTGGCGGCGCAGGAGACGATCTCCGAGCATCCCTTCATACCTAAGGACATCCTCAACAGGAACGTGGTGGCGGCGACGACGGCCATATTCATGGTCGCATACGCCTTCCAGATGAGCTCCCAGAACCTCTCCTACCTCTTCGAGATGCCTCCGCCCTACGGCTACGGGCTCGACATATTGAGCACAGGCCTGTACATGACCCCCATGGCCGTGGTGCAGATAGTCGGCGCCCCCGTAGCCGGCAGGCTCCTCTGGCGCGTCGGAGCTAGGCGCATGTCGGTAGCCGGCGTGGTCCTGGCCGTCCTCGGGTTCCAGCTCGCCTCGGCCTACGCCTACTCCGGCGTCTGGACCCTCATAGGCTACCTCTCGATAGCCTACCTCGGCCTCGCCCTCCTCAACGTCTCCCTCATAAACCTCCTCACCTTCTCCGTCCCGAGGAACAGGCTGGGCGCCGCGACCGGGCTGAACACCGTCTTCAGGAACTTCGGCTCCGCCATAGCGCCCGCCGTCGCCGGCACCGTCCTCACCACGTTCTCGACAATAGCGTACTACTCCCTAGGCGGCTTCAAGGCCTACTTCTCGGTCCCGTCGACCTCCGCCTACTCGATAAACTTCGACATAGCCACCGCCATGTTCATACTCGCGCTCGTGCCGATAGCCATCGCGCGCGAGGTCTTCACGAGAGAGGGAAGGGCGGCCGCCGCGGCGGCCGAGGC
This sequence comes from Thermoproteus sp. CP80, assembly GCF_002077075.2. Classification (GTDB taxonomy): domain Archaea; phylum Thermoproteota; class Thermoprotei; order Thermoproteales; family Thermoproteaceae; genus Thermoproteus. The sequence continues at coordinate 10,930 of NZ_LCWM02000038.1, forward strand.
CTAGCCAGGAGAGGGGCCAAGGCCTTTCAACCCCGAGGCGCCCAATCCCGAGCTCCAGTACGGCGAGATGGTCGGCCTAAATTCCGGCCGCCAGGCAAGGGACGGGGCCTAGACCTCCGAGCTCCTCCTTGCGCCCCTTCCGACGAGGTCTCTATCGTCGCTGATCAGCGGAAGGCCGTATTTCCTGCTTAAATAGAGATATACGGAGTCGTAGTAGGTCAACCTCTCGTCTACCGCAATAGCCAGGACCTCTTCCTTCAGCCCCACGTACTCGGCCCTTATAAACTTCAGAACCTTGACGAATTCCTCGACCAAGTCCCCTCTGTTAATCTTCCAGAGGTAGTTGCCTATCTCGTAAAAAGCTAAATCCGCCGTTATGCTCTCCTTAAGGATATCGATAGACCTCTCCTCAAGTCTCTGGATCAGGTTTATGATGGCCGAGGAATCCAAGACGTATCTCATCTCGATCTATCCTCCCTAATCAGCCTCGCGACCTCCTCCTCGGGCATCCTCAGCTCCCTTGCGATCCTCCTGGCAGACCTCCTCGCCTCTTCCTCCTCCCTCCTAGCCACCTCCTCCTCGAGAGCCCGCCGCAGAACCTCCGAGATGTTGACCCCATGCCTCTTAGCCCTCTCCACCAGCTCCCTCCTAACCTTGGTGGATACCGTGACCCATCCTCCCACGTTACTACATTCAAGGTAGTATAAATATGTGACTACCAATACACGCCTCGCACGCCTCCGCAGCCACAGCCATCGCCGAGCCCGCCGCGTCCCCGCACGCCGGCCGCGGGCTGTGCGCGATCCGAACGCCTTGCCGCATCTGGATTAGGTATAAGTATTTCCACCCCCTTGGTTCAGTGGATCTAGCCGGGATCATCGCCTCGCTGGGCAGGTCGTGCGCGGATCTCGAGGGGGAGTTCGACGGCGAGTTCCTAGGCTTGATGCTCTTCGGCAGTTGGGCCCGCGGCGAGGCCCGGGAGGACAGCGACGTAGACGTGCTCGTCCTCTTCGACGGCCTAGCCGGCGATCTCGACGTCAGGGCCAGGGCCTACGGAATAATTAGGAGATACGTCGACCGCGACGTCACGCTGATAACCATGAGGAGGGAGGATATCCACGGCAGGTGGACGCCGCTGGCGATAAACATCGCGTGGGACGGGGTGATAATCTGCGACAGACAGGGCGAGCTGAGGCGGTTCAAGGAGGCCGTGGCCAGCTTCATCGAGCGCGAGAACCTAGTTAGGTACAGGACGAGGGACGGGAAGTACGGCTGGGAAAGAGCAGACGGCAAACCCCTCATACGCGCCGTGAGGGATGTTCGACCCGATAGATGAAGTTAAGTACAGATATAGATTGGCCGTTAATTACCTCAGGGAAGCCGATGAGGCCTTCAGCAGAGGTGATTGGAGGGGCACGGTGGCCAACGCCCAGCTCTCCGCAGAAAATGCGGCAAAGGCCGTAATTGCCGCGTATAGGGTGCCGAGCTGGTCCCACGACCCATCCAACGAATTACGGGAATTGATCGACAGAATGCCTGGGGACCTCGTCGATTTGATAATCGAGCTGGCGAACATAGCCAAGACGCTGGCGCCGGAGCACGGCAGGAGCACCTACGGTGAACCCAGTAGGGGATTAACGCCGTGGGACATATATAATAAAGGCGATGCCGAAAAGGCCCTCGGCATGGCGAATAGGGCGGTCGA
>NZ_LCWM02000039.1 GCF_002077075.2 Thermoproteus sp. CP80
TTAGGCACGTACGTGAACTGGAGGTAGTCGCCGTCGAAGAGCTCTACGTCGAACACCGGGACGCCGAGCCCCGTGTTGTCGCCTGGGTTCCTCTCGGTGAACGGATCGGCGGTGTTGGGCCTCAGCGGCAGCTCCTTGGTGACCTGCCTCACCGCCTCTGTGAGTATGGACAGGGCCTTGCTCCTTATGGGGAACCCGTCGCCCAGCTTCACGAAGAAGGTGGGGACGCCTGTGTCTTGACACACCGCGGAGGTGGTCGCCGTCGCTAGCTCTATGTTCTTCAGGATGGCCTCCAGCTGGATCTTCGCCGCCTCGGAGGACTCTGAGCCTTGAGCCCTCCTGAGCGAGCCCACGACGTCGAGGGCCGGGGATATGCTGGCCTTAATGATGGCCTCCTTAGCCGCCTTCAACACGACCTCTTCAAGACTCATGACCTCTACGGTGTTGGAGTAGAAAAAGATTGCTGAAACGGCCGGTCTAGGCTTTTTTAGGCTGGACGCGACAGAAAAACGTAAATTCTCCCTCGACTGTAGATATATGGCGACGTATAGGCTGAGCACCCCGTTGAGGGACGAGGACGTGGAGGGGCTGAGGGTCGGCGATACGCTGTACGTCTCCGGCGTCTTGGTGAGCGCCCGCGACGCGGCGCATGCAAGAATGCTTGAGCTCTTGAGGGAGGGGAGGCCGTTGCCCGTCGATCTGAGGGGCGGCGTGATCTACCACGCAGGTCCTGTGGCGAAGAGGGAGGGGGACGGCTGGAGGATAATCGCCATGGGTCCGACGACCTCCGCCAGGATGGAGGCGTTCGAGGCCGACGTGATCGAGAAGCTGGGCGTCAAGCTGATAATAGGGAAGGGCGGGATGGGGAGGAGGACGGCCGAGGCCATGAGGAGGCATAAGGCGGCCTACGCCATATTTACCGGCGGCGCCGGAGTCCTGGCCGCACGCGCCATAAGGAAGGTCCTCGACGTCCATTGGCTCGACCTCGGGATGGCTGAGGCCATGTGGGTGCTTGAGGTCGAGGACTTCGGGCCGTTGACGGTCATGATAGACTCCACAGGCCGTAACTTCTACGACGAGGCTAGGGAGAAGATGAGGGCGAAGGTGCCCGAGCTGGTGAAGGAGCTTGGCGACGTCTTCAAGGCGTAGCGGCGATCCGCAGGGCCGCGAGGCCCCTGAGGGCCCTCTGCCTCAAGTCGAGCCTCACAGTGCATATAACGCCTCTGCAGTCCACCGAGGCGCCCAGCCTCCTCGCTATGGACAAGGCCCTTAGGTTCTCCCTATAGATCTCGGCCTTGACGGAGGTGAAGCCCAGCCGGGGCAGAACCTCGGCGAATATCTCGGCGATCCTCGTCCCGTATCCCTTCCCCTGTAGGCTGTCGACGACCACGATGCCGGCCTCTGCCTCCCCATAGCAGGGAACCACGTCGACTAGCGCCAGCGGCCTCCGGCCCTCCAAGACCAGGAAGGTCCTCCCTCCGCAGGACCACATGTGGCTATATATGACTGCCGGATCCCTCACGGCCGCCAGGAAACGGAGATATCTGCTCTCCTCGCTTACCGCCGAGTAGAACCTGACGACGTCGTCATATCTGCCGGTGATCTCGTAGTAGTCCAGCTCCACGGATATCTTTACGTTTTTCTTTAAAAACTTTATTCCACCTAAATATATATTGATATATGTAAATGGATCCTGGTATTTAAGCAATATATATTTCGATATAATTAGGCCATATTTTATGGAAAGTAAAATATATATCAGTTCTATGAACAAAGACGTAAGTAGCGGCTCCAGCCACCGGCCTACGCCGAGCTCGGCGGGCCCCTCGTTGCACACCTCGCCGCACGTGGCCCATGGCGGCCCCTCCAGCCCCCTGCCTAGGCGTCCTCGCCTCTAGGGCGTTGGCATAGCGCATTTAGTCTGCTGGTGTACACCTACCCGTATCATCTCAAACTTGCCATAACGTGAGTATACTACGATATATCACTAAAATTTTTATAACGGTAAGAGCCGGATGCCATGAGGATAACCGTATCGATCATAAAGGCCGACGTCGGCGGCTGGCCCGGCCACGCACAGGTCCATCCCAAGATGCTCGAGTACGCCGCCGCCAAGCTTAGAGAGGCCCAGAGAAAGGGACTCATAATAGACTACTTCGTCTACAACGTCGGCGACGACATCTCCCTTCTGATGACCCACACGAAGGGAGAAGACAGCCCGGACATCCACGGCCTCGCGTGGGAGCTGTTCCGCGAGGTCACGGAGCAGGTCGCCAAGAAGTTGAAGCTCTACGGCGCCGGGCAGGATCTGCTGAAGGACGCCTTTTCCGGCAACATCCGCGGGCTGGGGCCCCAGGTGGCCGAGATGGAGTTCGACGAGAGGCCGAGCGAGCCCGTGATAGCCTTCGCCGCGGACAAGACGGAGCCAGGCGCCTTCAACCTCCCGCTGTACAAGATGTTCGCCGATCCCTTCACCACGGCGGGCCTGGTGATAGACCCCTCCATGCACGAGGGCTTCATCTTCGAGGTGCTGGACGTCGTGGAGCACAAGGTCTACCTCCTGAAGACGCCCGAGGAGGCCTACTCCCTCCTCGGCTTGATAGGCACAACCGGCCGCTACATAGTCCGCAAGGTCTTCAGAAAGGCCGACGGCATTCCGGCCGCCGCAAACAGCGTGGAGAGGCTCTCGCTGATAGCCGGGCGCTACGTCGGAAAGGACGACCCTGTGATGCTCGTCAGAGCCCAGTCCGGGCTCCCCGCCGTGGGCGAAATACTGGAGGCCTTCGCCCATCCCCATCTGGTGCACGGATGGATGCGCGGCAGCCACGCCGGGCCCCTCATGCCCGCGCGGTTCACCTCGGTGGATCCGGAGAGGAGGATCGCGATAGGCGCGAAGATGACTAGGTTCGACGGGCCGCCGAAAGTGGGCGCCTTGGGCTTCCAGCTGCACGACGGCTATCTGGAAGGCGGCGTGGATCTCTTCGACGACCCCGCCTTCGACTACGTGAGGCAGGTGGCCGCGCAGATCGCCGACTATATACGGCGCATGGGGCCGTTCCAGCCCCACCGCCTTCCGCCCGAGGAGATGGAGTACACGGCGCTTCCGAAAATCCTGGCGAAGGTGAAGTCCTTCCCGGCGGACCAGTACGAAAAGGAGAGGAGGAAATACGTTGAGGCCGTCGTAGGGGGCGCTAAGGCGGAGGAGTCTCAACACGACTGATGTCTTCCGTCCTGCCGGAGGGGGACGATTTCCCTGAGCCGGCGTTCCAGCCCGCCGCCCTCCGCCCGAGGAGGTGGAGTATGCACGCTCTAGGGTCGAAGCCTATAGCGCTGATCGACGCGATGAGCGGCGTCGATGCGTATCGAAACCGGAAGTATAGATGCCCGAATATTTATTGTCCGAAAATAATAACCATAGATAATTAGATATTTATAATAAACTTTTTATAAGGTAATTGGAAGCTACAAACATTAAAAATCTTTAATATATATAGATCATCCTGATAATTAATATAGGTATTGCTTAATTTTCAATATACGTAAGTTGACATATTTTTGAAGAAATATTTATAAGGCAGGATCAATCTATCCTTCTCATGTCGCTCGAAGAAAAAAATCTGCCGTTCGATGAATATGTATATAACGATAAATGGCGTTCGCGAACTATAGACGTTAAGACCTATTGGGAGTACCACAAAAGATCTATCGAGAATTTAGAGGAGTTCTGGGCCTCTATAGCTAGGGAGCTCGAGTGGTTTAGGCCTTGGGATAGGGTCCTCGACGCCTCTAATCCGCCGTTCTATAAGTGGTTTGTGGGGGGCGAGCTCAACCTGTCCTACCTCGCCGTGGATAGGCACGTCAAGACCTGGCGCAAGAACAAGCTGGCCTTGATATGGGAGGGGGAGCCGGTGGACCAGGCCGGATACCCCACGGACCGGAGGAAGCTCACCTACTACGACCTATGGAGAGAGGTGAACAGAGCGGCGTGCATGCTCCACTGCAACTTCGGCATAAAGAAGGGCGACCGCGTGACGCTGTACATGCCGATGATACCCGAGCTTCCCATAGCTATGTACGCCGCCTGGAGGATAGGCGCGATAACCAACGTAGTCTTCTCCGGCTTCTCCGCCGACGCGCTGGCCGATCGCATAAACGACTCGCAGAGCAGGCTGGTGATAACCGCTGACGGCTTCTGGAGGAGGGGGAAGGTCGTCAGACTCAAGGAGGTGGTGGACAAGGCGCTCGAGAAGGCCCCCTCGGTGGAGAACGTCATAGTCTACAGGAGGCTCGGCCTTAACGACGTGCCGATGACAGAGGGGAGGGACTGGTTCTGGGACAGGGCCATGGCGGGAGTTCCGCACAACGCCTACGTCGAGCCCGAGAGGCTGGAGAGCACGCATCCCTCCTACATACTCTACACCTCGGGCACCACCGGCAAGCCCAAGGGCATAGTCCACGACACGGGCGGCTGGGCCGTCCACATATATGCCACCATGAAGTGGGTGTTCGATCTGAAGGACGACGACATCTATTGGTGCACCGCCGACATAGGCTGGGTCACAGGCCACAGCTACATAGTGCTGGGCCCCATGTTGATGGGAGCCACCGAGGTCATGTACGAGGGGGCGCCGGACTTCCCGCAGCCGGACCGCTGGTGGGCCATAATAGAGCGCTACGGCGTGACGGTGCTCTACACTTCGCCCACGGCCATAAGGACCTTCATGAGGTTCGGCGAGGAGTGGCCTAGGAAGCACGACCTGTCGACCCTCAGAATCATCCACTCGGTGGGGGAGCCCATAAATCCTGAGGCGTGGAGGTGGGCCTACAGAAACCTCGGCTATCAGAACGTGGCCTTCGGCTCCACCTGGTGGATGACCGAGACGGGCGGCATAGTCATAAGCCACGCCCCGGGTCTCTACCTAGTGCCCATGAAGCCCGGCACTAACGGCCCGCCGCTCCCCGGCTTCGAGGTAGACGTCGTCGACGAGAACGGTAATCCTGTTCCGCCGGGCGTTAAGGGGTATCTCGTCATCAAGAAGCCTTACCCAGGCATGCTCCACACCATCTGGGGCGATCCCGAGCGGTATGTCAAGACGTTTTGGAGCAGGTTCCCGGGCGTGTTCTACGCCGGGGATTACGCGATCAAGGACAGGGACGGCTACATATGGGTGTTGGGGAGGGCTGACGAGGTGATAAAGGTGGCCGGCCACCGCCTGGGCACCTACGAGCTGGAGTCGGCCCTCATATCCCACCCGACGGTGGCGGAGGCCGCCGTGATAGGCATACCGGACCCAATAAAGGGAGAGGTGCCCATGGCGTTCGTCGTGCTGAAGCAAGGCGTCGCCGGGACCGACGAGCTGAGGAAGGAGCTCCGCCAGCACATACGCAACACGGTGGGCCCCATAGCGGAGCCCGGCCAGATATACTTCGTCACGAAGCTCCCCAAGACCCGCTCCGGCAAGATAATGAGGCGCCTCCTGAGGGCTGTGGCCACAGGCGCGCCGCTCGGCGACGTGACCACGCTGGAGGACGAGACGTCCGTGGAGGAGGCCAAGAAGGCGTACGAGGAGCTGAAGAAAGAGGTATCATAATAAAATAAATTTTTGTAAAGAGTATTTATTTTTACTTTATTAAAGAGCGTTTCTTCGGTATCAATACTTTAAAATACGAGATATCTTGAGTATATGCCAAATGGAAGCACAGCGAACCCGGCGCCTCTAGGCCTGTCGGGCTTCGCGCTGACGACGCTTGTGTTGAGCAGCTTCAACGCAGGCCTGCTAAGCGGCCAGGGCGTGCCTGTCGTGTTGGGCCTCGCCGCATTTTACGGAGGCCTTGCCCAGCTTGTCGCCGGCATTCTGGAGTACTTTAAGGCCAACACATTCGGCTACGTGGCGTTCTTCACGTACGGCGCGTTCTGGGAGTGGTTCTACTTAACGGTGGCGTTCTTCCCGTCATCTCTGCCGTACGTCTCCATAGTCCTGTGGGCCTTCGGCATATTTACCTTCGTCATGTGGATAGGTACGTTCAGGGCAAACGCCGCCTTGTTCGTGGTATTCCTCCTGTTGTGGATAACCTTCTTCCTGCTCGCCGCAGGCGCCACGACTGCCGGAGGCTATGTGGGCATACTCACCGCCCTAGCCGCTTGGTACGCCGCGTTCGCCCAGGTGCTGGCCGAGATGTGGGGGAAGCCGGCGGGCGCGTTCCTGGGCCCGCCCCTCGTGAAGCCCAAGAAATAAACCCCTTTTTCCCGCCGGGCCCTTGAGGGCCCACCTCCGGCACCGACATGCAGAGGCCCCGCCGTTGCGCCCAGTCCGGCTCAGCTCAAGTCCGTTGGCCGAGGCCGGTCTAGACGCATGCGCGGGATTCGACGCCCCGCATCGCCTGCCGCCTTCCGAGGGCGGGCCTCCGGCCTAGGCCGAAGGGAGCCCTATGGCGCCAGTTTTCTACTTTTAAATGGGATCTTTAGACGTGACCCCCCTAGAGTTCGTCGAGATAGTGGGGCAGATATACGCCATACAGAACCCCATAGGCAAGTTGGGGATCGTGGGCGAGATGGCCATGGACAGGCCTCAGGAGTTCAGGAAGGCGATCAGGTCTATGGCGATCACCGTCATAGTTCTGTCGACCATGTTTTCGCTTGTCGGAGGCCCCCTACTCTCTGCGCTCAATGTAGATATGGTCGGGTTCAAGATAGCTGGCGGCGTAATCATACTGTCCACCTCGGTAACCACGTTGATACACGGCAGCACGACCACGTTGGGCGGCAAGCTGGAGGAGGCGGCCGTGGTGCCGTTAGCCACGCCGCTTATAGTGGGGCCCGGCACCATGACGACGTTGATACTATATTCGACGATCTACGGACCGACGGCCACGCTGATCGCCTCGCTGACGGCATCCGCGCTGTCCGTCGCCACTCTCTATCTAGGCGCCAGGCTCGTGAAGCTGTTCGGGCCGGTTCCCGCCAAAGCCCTGGGGCGGTTCATGGCGTTGATCATAGCCACGACGGGTACGGAGCTAGTGCTGTCGGGCTTGTCGCAATATGTCGAGAGGCTACGGGCTTAGGATATACACGGACGCGGCGGGGCTCAACAGGGCCGTGTCGCCCATAGAAGATCTGCTGTACATCTACGTCGACGTCCCGCTGCTCTCGACGAAGGCGAGCTGGATCCTGGTGAGGCGCCGACCCGGGCTCGACGGGCTGGTTGACGCCTTGAGGTTCGGCTTGAGGTTCGCCCCCGAGCTTCTGGGGTTCAAGGCCACCGTGGTGGAGGCCCTAGAGGTCGAGGAGATCGCCTTGCTCAAGGGCCTCAGCCCCAGCGATCTGGGGGATCTCTACGTCCTGTTGAGGGACGCCGAGGCAACCGTGGAGAGCCTGGGGGCTACCTACGGCGAATGTCCCGGCAATACCTCTTGCTATATTTTAAGGGACCACCCCAGATATAGTATTTAGTGATACTGTTATATATAAGATTAATTAATTGTGTTTATTTAGATAATTCGCTTTACTTTTTACGAAATTTTTGTGGACTAAGTTTAATGAGAAAATATAAATATACAAATTCATAGAAGAATTAATGGTCGAAGTGAGCTTTTTGGTCGGCGGCCCTCAGGGCAAGGGCGTAGAGACCGCGTCCATCATGTTGATCTACGCCGTGGGTTCCGCCGGGTATTACGTCTACGGCAGAAGGGAATTCTGGTCCAACATAGCCGGCGGAAGGCACAGCTATTTCGTGGGGAAGGTGGCCGATCGATGGCCTCCTGGCGGCATAGGGAACAGGGTGAGGCTGGCGCTATTCATGGACGGGCACGCCGTGTTTGAGCACATATTCCACGTGGAGCGAGGCGGCGTCGCGGTCTACAACACGGAGGAGGACGGCAAGACCCTCGAGTCGTTCACCATGATTTCGAGGACTGCGGTGGAGAGGCTCTCCGAATTCTTCAAGAGGCAGGGAGTGGAGCCTACGGTTAAAGGCGCGGTCGAGTACATGAAGTCGCAGGGGGTGAAGGTCGTCGGCCTCCCCTTCAACAAGGTGCTGCTCGACGTGGGGCGGAAGATCGGGGTCACCTCGCCGGTCATGCTTTCGCGCTTCGTGAACACCCTCGTTGTGGCCGTGGGCGCATCTCTGCTGGGCCTGCCGGTTGAGTACGTGGAGAGGGGCGTCGCCTTCGCGTTGGGGAGGAAGAAGGAGGTGATAGAGCAGAACAAAATGGTGGCGGCCGAGGTCGGCAAGTTGGTGACCGAGCGCGTGGAGACCCTGACGCCGAGGACGCCCGAGACCAAGCGGATCTACTGGAACGGGAACGAGGCCGTGAGCGTCGGCAAGATAGTGGGCGGGGTGAGGTTCATATCCTTCTACCCGATCACCCCCTCCACGGACGATCCCATGTTCGCCGAGAGGAAGCTCGCATACCCCGTCCTGCCCGCCACGGAGGAGCTCAAGGCCATGGAGCGGGTTGGCGCCGTGGTTCTACAGACCGAGGACGAGCTGGCGGCCATAGCGGCGGCGGCGGGGGCCGCGATGGCGGGGGCGCGCTCGGCGACCGCCACATCGGGCCCTGGCATGAGCCTGATGGCGGAGACCATATCCATGTTGGGCATGGCCGAGCTGGGCGTCGTGTTGACTCTGTGGTCTAGGGCGGGGCCCAGCACCGGCCTCGCGACGAGGACCGGCCAGCACGATCTGTTCTACTCGCTGTTCATAGGGCATGGCGAGTTCCCCAAGATCGTCCTGGCCAGCGGGGATATCGAGGAGGCTTTCTACGACGCCATAAAGGCCGCGAACTGGGCCGATAAGTACCAGGTGCCTGTGATCCACCTGGTCGACAAGGACCTCTCCAACACGTTCGCGGTGATGCCCGCGCCCGACCCCTACTCCGTCAAGGTGGAGAGGCCGCAGCCGGTGGTGTTCCAGGAGGAGAAGAACGTCAATAGGTACGAAATAACGAAGGACGGACTGCCCGTGCGGTATCTGCCGGGCATATCCAAGGCCGTATACCACGTGGTCAGCCTGGAGCACGACCCAGAGGGCGATCCAGACGAGGATGCCGAGATGGTCAAGAAGATGTACGATAAACGCATGAGGAAGATAGAGACCATGATGAGGGAGATACCCGACGAGGACAAGGTCCGCTACTACGGGCCCGCCAACGCCGATACGGTCATAGTCTCGTGGGGCACCACAAAGCCGCAGATACTCTCGGCGCTCGGGAGGCTGCCCGGCGTGGGTTATCTGCAGCTGAGGCTCCTCTACCCGTTCCCCGCCGACCTCGTGAGGAGACATCTGGAGGGCAGAAGGACGCTGTTCGTCGAGGGCAACTACACGGCGCAGAGCTCCCTCTTGGTCAGAATGTACACCGGGATCTCGGCCGACGGAGTCGCCGTGAAGTACAACGGGAGGCCTATCACCGCAGACGACGTGCTGGAGGCCTACGAGCGCTTCGCCAAAGGCGAGAAGAGAATAGAGCTCGAGTGGGACCTATGACGGCCACGACGGTCAAGATATCTCTGAAGAGGACGCCGCAGGACTACAAGTGGACCAAGCCGCCCGAGTGGTGCCCCGGATGCGGCCACTTCGGCATACTGCAGGCCTTGCTGCAGGTGTTCGCCGAGCTGGACATGGACCCCACGAGGACGGTGCTGGTGTCCGGAATAGGCTGCAGCAGCAGGCTGCCCCACTACGTGAGGACGGTCTCCGCGCATACGATACACGGCAGAGCCATACCGTTCGCCATAGGGCTCAAGCTCGCCAACCCCAGCCTCGAGGTGATGGTGGTGGGCGGAGACGGCGACCTGTTCGCCATAGGCGGAAACCACATATTGGGCGCAGGACGCAGAAACGTCGACTTCACGGTCCTGCTGATGGACAACGCGGTCTACGGGCTGACGCGCGGCCAGGCGGGGCCGACCCTGCCCCTGGGCATGCAGCCCAAGGCCCTGTCGAAGCCCAACCCGCACGCAGACCTCAACCCGTTGCTGGTGGCGTTGGCGTCGGGCTTCACGTTTATAGCGAGGGCGTACAGCTACGACATAAAGTACACCGCGAAGATCATAAAGGAGGCCGTGCTCCACAAGGGCTCCGCGATAGTGCAGATATTCAGCCCCTGCGTCACCTACAACAACATAATGACGAGGGAGTGGTACGAGAAGAGGGTATACAAGCTGGACAACGAGCCTGGGTGGGACCCCGTGGTGCACGACGAGAAGGAGGACTACGAGAAGCGGAAGCGGGCCATAGAGAAGATACTAGACCCCGACAGATTCGCGCTGGGCATACTGTACAAGAACGAGCTGGTGCCGACCTTCGAGGAGAGGTACGCCTCCATGTACGACCCCAACTACCCCAAGATGCCGCCTGCGATCCAGCCCGTGGAGAAGGACGGGAGGTCGGTGATAGACTTCTACAGGCTGATGGCAGACAGGCTACTCTAGGGTCTTCCCCAGAGCCCTCGCCAAAGCCCGCGCTTTTTCCATCAACTCGCCGAACTGGCCGAACGTCAGCTGTTGCGCGGCGTCGCTCAACGCCTTGTCCGGATCGGGGTGCACCTCCACGATGAGCCCGTCGGCGCCGGCCGCCAGTATGGCCAGGGCGAGCGGGATCACGAAGCGGCGGTCGCCCGCCGGATGGCTGGGATCGCCTATGACGGGCAGATGGGTCGCCTGCTTCGCATAGGCTATGGCGCCCACGTCCAGGGTGAACCGAAGCGTCCTATCGAACGTCCTTATGCCCCTCTCGACCAGGGCCACGTCGCCGTTCCCGTGCAGCGCGACGTATTCGGCGGCCGCCAGCCACTCGTCCACGGTGTTGCCGAACCCCCTCTTGAGCAAGACGGGCCTCCCGGCCCTCCCGAGCCTCTTCAGGAGCGAGAAGTTCTGCATGTTCCTAGCCCCTATTTGGAGCGCGTCCGCGTACTTGGCCACTACGGGTATGTCCTGGCCGTCCATGACCTCGGTCACCACGGGGAGCCCCGTGGCCGCCTTCGCCTCGGCCAACAGCTTCAGGCCCTCCTCGCCTAGCCCCTGGAAGGAATAGGGCGAGGTCCTGGGCTTAAACGCGCCTCCCCGCAGCGCATGGGCGCCCATCTCCTTCACGGCCTTGGCCGCCGAGAGTATCTGGTCCCTGCTCTCCACGGAGCAGGGCCCCGCTATGATGAAGACCTTGCCCTCCGAGATCTCCCTATCGCCTATCCTCACCGGCGTCGGATCCCCCTTCCACGCCCTGGACACCAGCTGGTACTCCCCCCTCATGTCGACCTCGACGTCGGCCTTAACGGGAGGCTTGACCTTCGCGCTGGAGGGCGCCGTAACTATATAGTACCCCCATGCCTCTATATACCACGAGGAGACGCCCTCGGCCTCTAGATGCTCCCTGAGGGCCTTGGCCCTCTCCCGGTCCCTAAACGCGTAGAGCATGGGGTCGGGACGGCATGGGCTTATAAAATATCTGGAATCTTCTTGCCCATCCCAGCCTAGTCGGCTTCATGCCAATAGAGGAGGCTCCGTCGAGGAGGTTAGTAGAGAAATTCGAAGAAAAAGTCTCCGAAGAAAACGCGGTTTAAGTCGCCGTGTTTTTATCTCGACGGAAAAGTTTTAGTATCAAGACCGGCAGGGGAAAAGAGGGGGTGGGGAAGGGCCGTTTACTCCCGGCAGAGCTAGGCGCCTTGCCCTCCCGACGTCCTCCTCGCGGTTGCGCCTCACAGTATCCGTGTATTCCTTCGCCGCGAATGCCGACAGCCCCTTGGCCTGTAGGCCTCCCTCACCCCGCCTTCGTGGGGCTCCAGTCGGCTGAACTCCAGCTCAAGCCTTCTAACGGTGGCGCCACCGTCGGCTGAGCAGTAGGCCCAGCCGAACAACGATATGCACGCCTCCGACCCGTCCCTGGCGACGTAGGCCTCCACGGAGTACGGGTTCACGAGGCCCACGGGCCCCTGCCCTATCAGCTCGGCCATCCAGGGGTATCTCCTCAGAACCTTGGCTATCCTCGCGATCTGCCTCCCCGCGCGGGGGGCCCACGTCCTCAGCCAATCGACGCCGAAGGCGCCCAGCTCCGGATACTCCTTTAGGAGCCGTTCGACTGGGTCGGCCGGCTCGGGAGGCGGCCGAGGCGCGCGGCTTAGGGCGGGCGGAGCTCGGCGAGAGGCCGGGGGCGCCTGTGGCGGACGTCATCCCGGAGAGGGCTTTTGAGGCTGTGGAGTATTTGGTGGAGAGGTTCGGCGCCGTCCTCGACAGGGAGGCGGCCTTCAAGGCCGAGGGCTTCGTCATCGCTAAGGTGAAGGCGAGGATCGAGAGGG
>NZ_LCWM02000040.1 GCF_002077075.2 Thermoproteus sp. CP80
CGTAGACGTGAGGCCGCCGGAGTTCTGGCGGCTCCTCTCCGTCTCGATAGACTACACGGCCCTAGGCGAGCGCAACGCCGTCGTGGGGAGGGGCGTCGCCAAGGCCTGGGACGGGGTGTGGGGCTGGCTGCCGGGGTCCGGGCCCGACAACGAGACGTGCATCAACGCCCTGGGGAATAGGTCCGGCTGCGCCGTCCTCGACACCACGATCAGGGCCGGCCTATACAACTTCTCACTCTGGAACCTCCGCGGCATAGGGGCCAAGGCCGCCGTGGACCCGGCCACCGCAGGCGTGGCGGACTACTTCAACTTCTCACTGCCCAAGGCCTCCCTGTATCTAAACAAAACCATATATCTATATACATGGACGGAGGTCTGTACGTGGCGCCAGGGGAATGAGACATACACCTCAAGCAGGCAGTGGTGGGACGCCTACAGCGCCCAGAGTGTGGACGAGCAGATCCTATACAACGTGTCCGCCGTGATATACGGAAGGCCCTGGATCGTGAAGGGGCCCGAGAACTACACGGCGCAGATCCCCGTCGTGGAGAGGAGCTGGGTCATCTCCGTCTGGAGCGAGCACGGGCCTTGGGACGGGCCGACGCCGCCGGAGAACGCCACCTGCACGACCGAGGACAGGCACGTCTACAAGACCCTCTACGTCTACGACGTGGCGCCGAGGGCCCGCGTCCTCTACGGCTTCTGGTGGCTCCAGGGCGGCCTCATCTACGTGGAGCCGAGGGGGAGCGCCCTCCCCGGCCTCCTCTGGGACAACTCCACCTCGGCGGCCTACGTGGATGGGGCCGAGAGCCAGTTCTACTGCTCCGCGCTCACCGCGCCCGCCTCGACGCCCGAGGCCGCCTCGGCCTTCCCCGCCTCGCCGATAGCCGGCGTTAGGGACGCGCTGGATTGGCTCACAAGCCAGGACTACCTGGAGCTGATCGTCGTTAGGAACGTGTCCCTGGCCTATCTGAACAGGTCCGGCTTCTTCGGCCTTGGCGCAGGCCGCCGGGAGGATCAACTCCTCCCTCGTGGAGGCCGCCGTAGAGTCGGGCGAGGAGTACCTGGCCTTCATCAACGAGAGCCCGGCGGCCCTCCCCATGTACTACGCGGTGCCGCTCTCCTACCAAGCGGAGAACTTCCTCGTCGCATGCACCATGTACGACTGGCGCAGCTCCACGGCCGTCAACGGCTCCCTGGAGCTGGCGCCGGGCAAAGAGTGGTGGGCCGCGGCGTACCCCATGGGCGACTCCAAGGTGGCCGAGGCCGTGGTGGCGGCCAAGGCCGACATGTTCAGGTACGTCTTCGGGGCGCCTCCTCCGCCTCCCCCCGCCAACCTGTCGGGGTTCGTGAGGCAGTGGAGGATACCGTGGGACAACAGAACCCTTCCATACAAGCCGTACTACAGCCCCGGCATGAGGATGCCTCCCCGCGACAACTCGACGGGGATTCCGCTGTGGAGCATACAGAACCTTGAGGACGTCCAGATAACGCAGGGCAACATAGTGGGCTGGCTCTTCACCGTCCTCTTCGTGACGGTCCTCTCCATAGCGGCGGTGTTCGAGTTCCTGGGGGCCCTCTTCGACTTCCCCACGCCCGCTAGGGAGGTCTGGGGCTTCGTGACCGGCGTGATACAGGACTGGACCTACTGGCTCCCCATCCGCGTGGCCGTCAGGGGCAGGCTGTTTACGCGCATATGGCGCGCCGTCAAGAGGCCCGTCATGAGGCAGACCGTCCGCATAGCCGCGCGGGCCCACGCCCTCGCGGCCTCGCGAATACCGGCGCTCAGGTACATCCGCAGCTCCGACCTCAAGGAGTACTACCGCGAGTACGTGAAGCGCAGGAGGGACATAGCCTTCAAGGACCCGGCGGAGCAGATACGGGAGGAGATCAACGTCAAGTGGAGGAGGGAGGCCCTGGAGCGCGTTCTGCGGGCCATGGAGGAGAGGGCCGACGTGGAGTGGATGAGGAACCTGGAGCGCAGGAGGGAGGAGGAGAGGCGGAGGATGCTGGAGGCCGCCAGGCGCGTCTGGAACGCGTTGAAGGCCGACAACATAGTCGAGGTTGTCAGGGAACTTTCGCCCAGGTTCGACATATGGCTGCAGGAGAGGGTGGAGATGAGCCGCGGCTCGCTGTCCTACCACCTCTTCTGGTGGCGCCTCGACCGCCTCCCGTTCATGTGGCGGTCGCTGCTCCGCCTCGACCCCCACGTGATCGCCAGGCTTGAGGCGGAGGGCAGGATCAAGCCGGAGGAGGCGGAGGCCCTCAGGAACCTCAGGGCGGCCGTGGAGGCCTACGCGGCCGAGCTGAGGTGGGGCTGGGCGAGGCTCCACTCCGTGCCCCAGTACGTCAAGGCGGCGGAGGAGGAGTTCGAGAAGGCGAGGCAGAGGATGGCCCAGGAGGCCGAGAAGGGGCTTGCCGACTTCCGCCGGTTCATAGCGGACTTCGAGAGGCGGTACGAGGCCCTTAGGAGGTACTTCTCGGAACCCTCGGGGCTGGACGAGGGGGAGAGGGACAAGGCGGCGGGGGAGGCCAAGAAGGCCGTGGAGCGCCTGGAGGAGGCGCTGAGGCACTTCGCCGTGATCGACAGGTCGCCTAGGGCTAGGCTGGTCTCGGCCCTCAACGAGGCCCTCAGGCACATCGCCGAGGGCAGGGCGCCGCAGATCCCCAGGGACGCCTCGGTGGAGGACATAGTCAAGGGCCTCGCCCTCATGGACCTCGGCCTGGCCGTAAGGGCCCTCAGGAGCGCCGAGAGGTATCTAGAAGCGCACTACGCCGTGGCGCCGACCCGCTACGACGCTAGGCAGATAGCGGCGGAGATAGTCAGGTGGCATATCGAGGAGCGCATCCCGACGCTCAAGCTGGCGGGCCTCGCCAGGGGCGTCGTCCTCGGCGCGAGGGGCGCCGAGGAGGGCGAGATAGCGCTTAGGTCCTGGTCCGGGAGGACCGCCGCGAGGCGCGTGGAGGAGGCGCCGTGGGAGGCGGTGGCGCACAGGGCGTCGCTCCTCAGGGAGCAGCGGGCCAACGCCGCGGAGGTCGTCAGGATCAGGCCGGACGTGGTCCTCACGGCGGACTACGCCAGATACCTCGCCGGGTTTAGGGTCGGGGAGGAGGCGCTTGAGGCGCTTAGGAAGGCCGTCGAGTACCGCCGCGTCCTGCACGTGCTGGAGAGGGCCGAGGAGCTGAGGATGCCCCCGACGGCCGTCGAGAGGCTCGCGGCGGAGGCCGAGAGGCTACGCCAGGAGGTACTACGGGAGACCTCCCAGATCTATAGGAGGTTTGGGGAGGAGTTCTTCTTCGTCAAGGACATAGTCGAGGGCCGTAGGGTCGTCAGGCGGGAGGTGCCGGAGGTTAGGGAGGTGGTTAGGGCCTTCGAGGACGCCCTCGCAGAGGCCCTCAAGGCGCCGGAGAGGAGGGAGAGGGCGTTCCGCGAGCTCTTCACGGAGGGGGTGGAGAGGCTGGCCGAGGAGCGCGCCAAGCGGGGAGATGTAGAAGGCGCCGAGAGGGTTAGGAGGGCCGCGGCAGAGCTGGCCAAGGCCTCCGAGAAGATAGGCTGGAGGGCGGTGGAGGACGTGTCCGTCGTGTTGCCGGCAGTCGCAAAGGCCTTCGAGGAGGCCTATGCCGAGACGAAAAGCCCCTCCGAGCTCGCTAGGGCCTTCAAGGCTAGGGCCGAGGAGGCCGCGAGGCGGTTCGAGCAACAAGGCATGGAGGACGTCGCGGCCCGCATAAGGAGGGCCGCGGAGAGGATCGCCGGGGAGGTCGGGGACAGGGCCTCAGTCGAGAGGATGCGCGCCCTACTGTCGCCTGAACATGCGGGCCGGGCCATAGAGGGCCTTGAGCTCCTCCGCCGCCTCCTCTCGAGCAGAGCGGCCCTCGACGCCTACCGGAGCCAGAGGGGCGAGGCCGGTAAGGCCGCCGCGGAGCTGGACAAGGCCAGGAGGGTGGCCGAGGAGCTGGGCCTCAAAAACGTGGTCGAGGCCCTCGAAAAGCCGGACGGGAAGCGCATCGCCAAGGCCCTGGGCGAGCTGGAGCGCGAGCTGGCCAGGCTGTACGGCGCCCTAGAGCTCGCCGAATACGTTAGACGCCCCCGCGCCGACGCCGAGTTCGGCCATGCGTGGGCCGTGGCACGTATGCTGGGCCTTGAGGAGGTGGACAGGCTGTTTAGAGCTCTGTCCGAGGTCTCGCTCTTCGAGCTGAGGGAGGGGAGGGAGGCCTTCCGCAACCCGCTTTACGATGAAGTAAAACACCTCATCGACGAGGAGAGGGTCAGGGCCCTCGTCAGGGCTCCTCTGTACTCGTACGTCGTGGACAGGCTGGGTCCCGACGTCCTCCGGCCCACGTACGCCAGGTGGTACGGCCTCTTCGCCGACTACGGCTCTTATCTGGCTACGGCCTTCGAGCACTCCAGGACCAGCGCGGCCAAGGCGGGGGCGCCTCTGGGCTTGACCGGCGGCTTCAGCTACGCCCGGAAGATGATGGGCTGGCTGGGGGACTTCGGCAGGGAGGCGGTGGCGAGGGGCCTGAAGGCCTATTACAAGGGTGAGGGGAGGCCGTTTAGGGAGCTGGGCGAGATGACGATCCGGGGCGCCAAGGTCCAGCTGTACGAGAAGGCGGCCGAGCTGGCGAGGGCCCGCGCCGAACAGCTGATCTCGCAGGCAGGCGGTGAGGCGGCCGAGGGGCTGAGGCTCCTCGCGGCGGTCCTCAGGGCCAAGGCGGCCTACGAGGAGATCCGCCTGGTCCAGACGTATCTGAGGGGCGCCGAGAGGAGGGCGGAGGCCCTCCTGAGGGAGGCCAAGTCGGCGTGCTGTATAGAGGCCCAGCTTGAGCTGGAGAGGAGGGCGAGGGAGGGGCTGGAGGCGGCTAGGGAGAAGGCGGAGAGATATCTGGCGGACGCGAGGGCGCGCTATAGGGCGCACGTGGCCGAGATCCGCGGCTTCGTTAAGGAGCGCGGCGATATCCGCGAGGTGGCCGCGAGGTACTTCGGCCTCACGGCTAGGGCCTTTACAGGCGACCCGCAGGGGGTGGCGGAGAGGATGGCGAGGGCAGTGGACGTCAGGCGGGTCGTAAGCTGGGCGGACGAGCTGGCGAGGGAGCTGGGCGAGATGGCGGTGAGGGTCGTGGACGCCGAACGCATCTACGCGAAGTTTGAAAAGGTGCTGAAGGCAAAGGCGGAGCCCATCCCGCCCGCCTACGACCTGGAGAAGGCCCAGCACTTCTTCGCGGAGAGCGCCAGGCCTCAGCCGCCTCCGAGGAGCCGGCTGGAGGAGGCGGTGCCGAGGGCGGTCAGGGACGTCTTCGCGGCCTACTACGCCAAGCTGAGGGATGCCGCCGAGAGGGCGTCAGTCTATCTTGCGCTGATGAGGGGGGACGGCAGGTTCGCCAAGAGGGAGGTGGAGAGGGCCAGGCAGGCCCTCTTAAGGGCCCTTAGGGCGGGCAGCAGGGAGGAGGCGCTAGCGGCCCTTGAGGATCTGAAGAAGGCGCTGAAGGCCCTCGGAATAGACGTGGAGGGCAATGCCCCCGAGGCCTTCGTGAAGGCCGTGGAGGAGAGGGCCAGGCCCGCCTACGAGGAGTACCTCAACGCTAGGAGGGAGTACGCGGCCGCCGTGGACGCTATCGCCAAGTTCTCCCCCGAGGCGGCCCTCGCCCTGGGCGAAATGGCGAGAGAAGGCGGCCCCGACCCCATAGCGAGGTGGATGGCCCTTACGGCGTATGAGGCCAGGGAGAGGGCCTTGAGGGAGTACGCCCGGCATTGGGCGAGGCCCCTCGAAGAGAGATGGGACTCCCTGCCCCAGCCAGTCAGGGAGATCATCGCCAGGAGGGAGGACGAGGCGGCGGGGGAGGTCCTGCGCAGGGCCCTGAGGAGCGCCGGCATTATCGTGAAGAGGGACGCCGCCGCGGACCTGGCGGCCCTTGAGGACGCCCTCGCCAAGGTATTCACGGCGAATGGGGAGTGGGGAGACCTCGGGGAGCGCGTCAGACAAGCCGTCGAGGTTGCTAGGAGGGTTCAGAGGGGGGAGGCGTCTACGGACGAGCTGGCAAGGGCGGTGGACGCTCTCCTAGCGGCGTATGGGGCCAGGGCGGCGGAGCGCTTCGTGGAGAGCGACAGGCTCGAGGACGCGGTGGGGGAGATGCACGAGGCCATGAGGCGCTATGCGCGCAACTCCGGCCTCAGGATAGGCCGCGAAGCCGCCGAGAGGGCCCTCCTCCTCGGGCTCTCCGCCGTTCCCCAAGAGCACGTGGAGGCCTATATGCGGGGCGGCTGGAGGGGGAGGATCGAGCCGTACGTCGCGTATTGGACGGAGGACGAGGGGCTGGCCAGAAGGGCCGGCGAGGCGGGGTGGGAGGTCCGCCAGATAAAGAGGCCCGCCTCCTTCGAGGAGGGGGTGCCCAAGGAGTGGAGGACGGCATACGTCGTCGCCCCCCGCGGCCTCGACCTCTCGGCGGTTGAGAGGGCCGTGACGGAGCTGGTGGACGATGCCCGCGAGGGCCTCGCCTACATTAGGCCGGCGGAGTGGCCAGCGCCGGAGCCCTTCATCTGGTTCGTCCTTAAGGACAGACAGCCGGCCAGGGACGGCGACCAGATCGCGGCCTACTCCATAGACAGGCTCTCGATCGAGGAGCCCCTGTCTAGATTCGGCGAGGCCCTTAGGGCCAGGGACCACGACGGGGCGAGGAAGGCCGTGGGCGAGCTCTACGACGCCCGCCTCAACAGGACCGTGTGGCAGATAGTGTATGAGTTCGACCGGCCCAGGGCAAGGGACGCCCTTGAGTACCTCAGGAGGAGGTACGGAGAGCCTGAGGAGCGCCTGTGGGAGAGGCACGACGAGCTGTATCTGACGTGGCTGGCGTTTCGGCTCGCCGACGAGTACGCCGATTATTTGAGGAGCGGGGCGGGGAGGGAGCTCAGGACCAAGGAGGAGGCAGCCGGCGTAATCTTCATGCCGTGGCTCCTCCAGGAGCTGACCCCCGCGTTTATGCACCGCCTCGTGGGGGACGAGGAGGGGTGGGGCGAGTTCAGGGCCGTCTGGATAACCGCCCTCAACATGTGGTTCGAGGGGATGGCCGAGCCGTACCAGCCCAAGAAGCCCGCCGCGGCGAGGAGGGCGCTGGAGCTCTTCAACGCCTTCATGGGCGCCAAGTTCACGTACGAGGAGCTCTTCCCGCCGCCTCCGCCGAAGCCGGAGGCCGTGAGGCCTGAGGCCCAGAGGCTTGAGGCGGCTAAGCCGGCCGAGGCCAAGAGGCTTGAGGCTCTTAAGCCGGCTGAAGCGGTTAATCCGGCTGAGGTGTTGAGGCCGGCCGAGGCCGAGCCGGCCGAGAGGCCTGCCGCGGAGGTGCAGAAGCCGGCTGTTGAGGAGCGCGGTTTAAGACGGGAGGCTGTTGAGAGACCCGCAGCAAAGCCGGAGGCCGTTGAGCCGGCCGCGAGGCTGGAGGCGGCCGGTGAGGTACGTGGTTTGAGGCTGGTTGAGCTCGGCGAGAGGCCGAGGGCGCCTGCGGCGGACGTCATCCCGGAGAGGGCTTTTGAGGCTGTGGAGTATTTGGTGGAGAGGTTCGGCGCTGTTCTGGACAAAGAGGCGGCCTTCAAGGCCGAGGGCTTCGTCATCGCTAAGGTGAAGGCGAGGATCGAGAGGGTTGCGAGGAGGGAGCCCGAGTTCGCCCACATACTGGGCGAGGTGGCCGAGGACGTGCTGCGGTCCCTCGGGAGGCTCATGGCGTCGCCGGACGCGGCCAGGCACGCCCACGATGCGTTGTTCTACCTCTTCGAGGGGTATGCGACGAGGGACGGCGAGAGGCTCTACGCGCGCATAGAGCCCGCCATAAGGGAGGCGGTGAGGAGGGCCGAGGAGGCGGGGGTACCGGATGCGGAGTACCGCGTGAAGCAGTTCGTCCTGGAGATCCTAGACGTCCTTGCGAGGGCGGGCGAGAGGTACAGGAGGGACGCGCTGAAGGGCATCTCGACGGTGGAGAGGGCGCTTAGGGCCACCGCCTTCGCCGGCCTTTCGGCCGCGGCCGCCTACTCGGCCTACCACGGGCTGTACTCGGACGCCGTGGTCTCCTCGGTGGCCTCGGCCATAGCGCTGGCGGACGCCGGTCAGTTCAGGGAGGCCGCCGAGTACGTCCGGAGGGCGGCCAAGGCGCTGTATGAGGCCGCCAGGGACGTCTTCGAGAGGGCCAGGGTGGCGGCGGAGAGGCTTGCCGAGCTCTTCGTCGAAGCTGTTACGCGCGTCCTGGCTTGGATAGATGAACACAAGGCGTACCTCTTCCTGGCCGCCGCGGTGGCGGTTGGGCTTATCGCGCTGTCAGCCGCCATGAACCTGTGGGGCCTCATCGAGCTGGGCAGGCTGGCCCACGCGGCGGCCGGCCTGCCGCTCTTCGTTGGGCTTGCGGAGACGGGCGGGAGGGCGGCGGAGAGGTTCAGGGCCCTGGCCGAGAGGTACATGAGGTGGAGGATCGGCGAGGAGGCCGTCGACGGGATCCTAAAGGCCCCTCAAAGGGGCGAGAGGCCGTATAGGGCGCTTCTGAGGCTGGCCGAATCCGGAAGTCTGCCCAGGCCCCTCGCGGAGCTGAGGAGGGCGCTCGACAAGGTGGAGGACGAGGCGGAGAAGGACGCCGCAGTTGTCGCCGCCCTCGCGCTCTACAGGGCGCTTGTGAAGAACGCCGAGGCGTATAAGGAGTGGGGCGAGCTGTACCGCTGGGCGAGGGGCCTGGCCGAAAGGCAGGAGTTCACAGTAAAGGCCGAGGAGGTGAGGAGGCTCCGCGAGGCGCACGGGAGGCTGGAGGAGGCGGCTGAGGAGTTGAGGAGGGAGCTGAACGGCGTGCTGGCGCTCTACTCGTGGAGGCGCGACGTATACGAGCGGCTCAGGCCCCACCTGGAGGTGGACCTGAAGAGGGCGGAGGGGCTGGCCGAAGCCAGCTACAAGGGACTTTCGGACTACTCCGACGCCAGCATGGGGACCAAGGCCTACGCCGCCCTTCTCTCCATCGCCAGGGGCGGGATATACGGCCATGTCGCCATGCTGCTCGCCGTGGAGGGCGCTCTGGCGGATATAGTGATCTCGACGCCCGGAGGCGCCTACAACAAGGCCAAGGACATCGCCGGCAACCGCGGCGAGGCAGTCGATCCGTCCCGCTCGCCTAAGGGGGCCGCGGTTTGGGAGGATAGGGCCGCCTCGGCGCTCCTCCGCTACCTCCTGGGCAGAGCCGTCGATGAGGACCTCGGGTTCAGGCGCGTCGGGGAGGGATTCGAGGTGTTCAGGGCCTACGGCGGAGTCGAGGCGCGTGTAGATACGCTGAAGATAGGGAAGACGGCGGCCAGCTCCAAGGCCGGCGAGGAGGAGTCGAGGCGCTTCGTGGAGGAGGCTAAGGGGATGGCGCCAGACCTCTCGGGGATCAGGAAGATATGGCAGACGATGCCGTGGCTTGCCACGGACGTGTCGTTCTCCGGAGGGCGGATAGTGGCCGGCACCGCCCATCCTTGGCAGCTGGCCTGGTACATCGCCCTCCTCGGCGAGCCGGAGTCGAGCAAGGGCGGGGCCAGCGTCACTGAGGAGGGCATCAAGCTCAACGTCACTGCGTACTGGCCCAGGGAGGTCCTCGACCGAATCATCGCCGGGGAGAGCAAGGAGCTGGAGCCCCTCCTCGGCCGCCCGGTCAAGGGCTGGCGGGAGCTGGTGGACGCCGTAGGCTGGAGCCAAGTCCTTGAGAGGGTCGGGGAGCTGGCCGACGAGCTGAAGCCCTGGATTGGCCGCAAGGATGCGAAGGACGCCGAGAGGGAGGATCTCGCCAGGAGGATGCTGGGCGAGCTGGCGCTGTTCGCCCACTTCGCCGAGGCGAGGAGGGGGCTGGACGACGGCGAGTGGCGTAAGGAGAGGGCCGAGAGGCTGTCGAGGGCTGTGGAGGCCCTGAGCGGCGGGAGGATAGGGGGCGAGTACGCCGAGAGGCTGGCCAAGCTGATCATCTACTACGCCGAGAGCCGTAAAAAAGAGATCGAGGAGCGCATCGAAGACCTGGCCAAGGAGCTGGCCAGCGCCCTCAAGGAGGATGCGGGGAGGATTAGGGAGGAGGTCTGGAGCGTCGTGGACTTCGCCCTAAGCGATATGGGCTGTTTGGCGAGGGACTGCGCCAGGGATGAGGTGGCCAGGAAGTTCGTGGAGCCAGCCCTTGAGCTGATCATGCTGGAAAAGGCGCTTAGGGGCTGGTTTAATAGAGGGGAGGCGTTGCTGCGCTTCGGCGAGATGTACGCGACAGCGATAGCGGGGGACGGCTCCGTGGAGTCGAGGAGGGTCGAGCTGGTCGTAGGGGGTGAGCTGGGAGGCGGCGCCGCGCTCCTGCGCCTTGCTACGTTGCATCTGATCAACGATCTTCTGCCCGGCGAACTGAGGTTCGGCGTACATACGCACGTGAAGGAGGGCAGATATTACCGCATAGCCGTCTACGGCGACGACGCGGCGAGACTGATGCGCCTCCTCGCGGCGGCGGCGGCGCCCTCCGCCGGCGGAGGGTACTTAAGCCCGAAGTTCGAGGAGTTCATGGAGGCGGCCAAGGTGGAGGTGCGGCTCGACGAGGGGAGCATAAGGCAGACCGAGGGCGGCCGCGTCGCCGATTTGGTCATATCGGAGGGCGGCGCCGACGTCAAGTTCAACGTCTATCTGCGCGAAGACGCGATAGTGCTTCAATTCAAATCGTCGGACCGCGGCCGCGCCGAGCTCGCGGCCCTCCTCCTCAAGCTTGCGGGCGTCAGCGCGGAGGTGAAGAAGGAGGGCGGTAGAAACATGTGGTATGTCAGAGCCACTACTGACAAACTGGCGGCCGGCCGTAGAGAGCTCAGGGACGCCCTCGCCGAGGTCGTCAGGAAGGCCGCCGAGAGCGGCTGGGTGAACAGGGAGACGGCCGACCGCTGGCTCGACAAGCTGGAGAGGGGCCTCACGCTGAGGGAGGGCTGGCCGAAGTACGGCGTGTGGCTGGCGCGTAGCGGCACGCTGGTTATCAGATACCGCTCCATCAACCCCGACAACATAGAGCGCGAAGTCCAGCGGCTTAAGGCCATGGGCCTTGAGGAGGGTGTCCACTTCGCAGTAAGGATGCCGAAGGGAGGCAGGAAGGGCTATGTATACATCCTCAGGGAGGGCCTTGAGCGCGCCGCCTGGCTCTCTGAGCACGGCTCCGAAGGACAACGGGAGCTTGCGGCGGAGTTTATAGGCTACATACTGAAGAGGGCCGAGAAGGAGGGCGGCGCCGTGTACAAAAAGGCCCTGGAGGTCGTGAGGAGGGGTAGGGAGGTGGGCTCTCTGAGGCTTGCGGACGTAAGGGGGGCTGAGGTCTTCGTCGGGGGCAAGAGGTACGTCGTGGACGTCATAGGCGGAGGGGCCCAGCCCGAGAGGAGCGGGAGCGGCAAGACCCTCCTGAGGATCACGATAGCCGCCGACATCGACGGCGTCAGGGGCGAGTACACGATTACCTTCGGCAGGTATGGCAGAAACAACGCGGCCATGGGCTTCGCCATAGCCAGAGCGGACGCCCCCGGCGGTAGGGAGGCTGACGCGGAGAGGTTCTCAGCCCTCATAAAGGCCCTGACGGGGAGAGAGCCGAAGATGTACCGCAGGAGCGACGGCAAGATAATGATGGTGTGCTACGAGGGGCACCTGGAGGGCCTCGCCCGCTACGCAGAGCTCGCGGACGCCATAAGGAGGTGGCTGAAGGAGACGGGCCGCCGGTAGCAAGTGCTAATCCTCGGCCTCCTCCCCCTCTTGAAGATTCTCCAACAGCTGTTTCCTCAGCTCCTCTAGCTCCTCCTGGTCCACCTCGGCGCTGGACTCCGCCGCAGTCATAACGCCGCGCTTCTTGTCCTCAGAAACGGTGGTCTTGACGCTATAAGCACGCTTATCCCTCTCGGTGAGCCTCACCTCATAGCCGCACTTGGGGCATTTCAAGACGGTCTGCCCGTCTTTCTTCACGGGGACCATCAACGTACCGTCCCTGGGGCAGAACCTCA
>NZ_LCWM02000041.1 GCF_002077075.2 Thermoproteus sp. CP80
GCGTTGCGCCTTTATGCCGAACTGGACTTGGTACTTCGTGCCCCAGCGCGTCTGGCGGTATCTGGTCTCCGGGATTATCACGGCGTGGGACATGCCGGCGATTATGCGGTTCCTGGCGGCGAGGCGTTGCCTCGTCGCGGCGGGATCCCTCAGGAGGTGCTCGGCCACCACGGCGGCCTCCTCCGCCAGATCGAAGAGCAGATGGGCGTCGCGGCTGAGCGCGCTCGGTCCGTCGAGTAGATGCGGCAGTACTCCCACCACGGCTCCGCCAGCCCTAGCGGCAGCCTCCGCGGCCTCTCTGTCTACATCGTATTGCTACTAAAGAACAGATTAGTAATTTAATACTCAATATTTAAGAACCTTTATCATCACTTAGAACATGAAAACCAACCTAGGATTGATCGCCGGGCTGGTTGTGAGTCTTCTACTGGCGGCAGTCTTCGCTGTACTGTGGTTTGGCGCCTACGAAGACAACAACCTCCTAATGAACCAAGTGAAGTATCTCACTCATCAGCTGGAGGGCAACTTATCAACGCTTCAGAAAACAGCACAACAACTAGCCGAAACCCAAAAACAACTACAAGACACCCAGAACCAGCTACAAGATACCCAAAATCAACTAAAAGATGCTCAGGCTCGGTTGGCCGAGACTCAAAAACAGCTACAAGATACCCAAAATCAGCTGGAGCAGACACAAAATCAGCTACGAGATACTCAGGCGCAGTTAAGCCAAGCGGAGGCCCAGCTAACACTACTTGAAATCCAGAAGAACCAGCTGGTTAACCAGCTAGCGCAACTTAATGCTACTTATCAACAGCTGAGGAACAAAGTATATGCTGGCTATGACCTGGTACAGCAAGCAAAGGCTCTCCTCAACGAGATCACATTAAATGCGCCACAGGTTGACGATGTGTGGACATTCACACAGACATACACCTACACATATAACCCCTTACCTTCCGGTTACTTCTACCATTTTGACTTTTCTTTGTATAGTTACCAAACCATAGAGGTTTCGACCTCTGAGTCTCTTTACATCGCCTTCTTCACGCCTAACCAATACGAGGCGTGGCGCAATGGGTACGGCGGGACTCCGCTGGCGTCTGGCCGCGGATACGTTAAATTTACGCCGCCAAACAACGGGACATATGTATTAGTTATCTATAACGACCTTGGGTATGGCGTTGACGAGTTTCAAATCACATATCGATACTTCGAGACCTGGCACTATTACGATGGCTTTCCTCTGAATCCGGTAACGCCCTACGTCGTGGGGACTCCTGGCACGCCTTCTCGCGACTTCTTCCGTCTTTTTGCCATATATAACTATTGGCTCGAAAACCGACAGCAACTTGCCGATGCGGTTATGCGCCAGCTCAGCGCGACGGCCTTCTCTCCACAACAGCAACTGCAGTTAGACACGCAGACGCTCTACGCCCTCTCGCTAGCCGCCCTACTTAAAGACGCGGGGTTCAACGTTTCTTTTGTTGCAATAGGTACTAGTTGGAGTGATCCATTCGGTGCCGACTCGATCGTACCCGTGGTGCGGTTCTACTCCCTCATAAATCCCAACGCCACCTTCAACGACATGTTCAATAAGATCAATACAGGTTGGATGCACGTCAAGTGGTTATCAAGGTCTTCCTATGTTGGCTACTATTTCTACGTCGTTATCGACACCTATAATGTGGTTGAGGCGGTCGACCGCCAGCTAAGCACAACGACGCCGTTTAACGTGATCTACGTAGACGGCGTAACCGAACTTCCATAACGTGAGCAAGCTTAAGTGCGAGCAACGGAACGGCTACCTCGTCTGTTATCCACGTAGGAGAAGAAAGAAACCGAAGAGAACTGTAGTCAAGGTGTTGGCGGCTCTGGGGATAGTCGCATTTTTTCTCCTCTTATTTTATCCCTACATAGGCAATCCGGAGGCACCTCGGCCAGTTCTGCCCCCCATCCAGACGATTACTCCGCAGACACTCACGGACTTCGCTAGGCCGACAAATTCGGCAAACGGAATAGTTGCGACGTCTGTTACGCAGACGCTCGAGCTAGAGGATAATGTCTCCAAGGTACAGGCGGTGGATTATCTGAACTATATTAGAAGCGAAGAGGGAATCCCGCCGGTACAACTTATTAACCTTAACGTAGCCAAGTACAGGGCGGAATACCTCGCCCAGACTAATTTATTCAGCCACTACGATGCAGGGGGGAGGCATCCAGGCTACTGGTACACTCAGCTTGACGGCGGGCTCTACGGGGTGGAGGAGAACTTGATGGCGCGATACGTAATGGGCGGCGGCCAGCTCCCCAGCGAGGTCGCGGAGGTCAACTATACCGACGCCATATACAGCTTGGTGTTCAACGATGCCCTCTCCATGTGGGGTCACAGAGACTCTCTGCTTGATCCCTGCAACAACTACGCGGCTATGGCGACGTCTTACTTCTGGAACGGCACATATGGGGCTAGGTACTACGTGGTGTATATGGTGGCCAAGTGGGTGGAGTGGATCTCCCCACCACACTACGAAGGCGGGAGGTTCACCGCGGAGGGCTACGCCGCGCCGGAGATGAAGCCGAAGTTCTTCGCCGTCTACTACGCCGAGTATGAAAGCAACCCGGCGAGCCGCCATAGCTACGACGTCGGCGACCTCTACCTCTGCAAAGTGTTGGATAGCCCCCTCGCCACATGCAAAGACGCGCAGGAACCCGCAGGTACATTCATCGCGGAGAGAGCGCAAGACGGTAGGTGGTATATAAAGATAGATGCGTCAGCGAGCCTGGACAAGCCCGGTCTCTACACCTTCGAGATAATCGCCGAAGACCTTAGGGGGATAAAGTGGAGCCCTATGTCGCCGTGGGGAGACGCGAGGATTGGAAGATGCGTAATAATGGAGTACACTGTAGAAATCTAACGGCAAACTAATAGGATCCAATGGCCGGCTACACCGCCCTTGCGTAGTGTCTTATCGCATCTATTGTTTTGGCTATCGCGAGTACTATGTAGCCCACTCCGATCGCGCCGGCCAACGTTGCGTAGAACCGTCCCGAACTCCACTTCTCTAGTTCTGCTTGCATGGATATCATTGCAGAGATGATAAGCCATAGTATTGCAAAGGTGAAGAGCGCGCCAGCCAAATCGAGACTTGATACTTTCGGCATATAGACTAAAAGCAGGATAAGACCCAAGATGCCTATCAATGCAGAAGCCCAAGTTCTCCGACGCGCAAAAATAAGCACGACAGGTGCGATAACTGCAGACGCAAAATAGCCTGCAAACAAGGTGAATGTAAACATAGTAGAGTATATAGATTTATGATTTGTGATTATATAGATAAACGATACAAACAACAGAAAGAAGCCAAACGCTCTAAACAAATCTGCAGTTCCAACTATATATAAGCCTCTGCCTACAAATTGAGAAACGGACAGGTCTCTACTGCTTGACTTCTCCCTGACAATTACTTCTGCCTCTCTGACGGTTACCTCCGTGTCCACCGAGACGTAGGCCGCGGGGCCTGGCTGTACCTGCACCACGACGAACCTTATGGATCCTCCGTAGAACGGCACGTCGATGGCCTGGCCCCGCGTGACGGGCTTGCCCAGAAGGATCTGCTTCTTGAGGTATTCGGGGTCTACCCTCACCGGCTCCGTGGGGGCCAGCACGACCCTCTGGGCGGGCCTCAGGGAGATCCTCCTCACCTTGACGGTGTCGCCGATGCCCACGCCGGCGTTCTGCCTGATCATCCCATCCATCCGGATTATATCCTTGTCCTCATCCTCGGGGTAGGCCGGCCAGACCTGGGCGTAGGCCGACTTCCTCCCCACGATCTCGATGTAATCGCCGGGCTCCACGCCCAGCCTCTTCATGATGCGGATAGGGATCCTTACAATACTACGACCTGAGTCCTGTGTCTTTGCCTCAAAGACTCTTAGTGCCTCTGGTGCTGATGATTTATACATAAGCTCTCCCTCCGGCTGTTGCTGTTTACCTTGCGCCATGCCGTTATGCCGTATTTCTATCTCGGTGGATAGCTGAACGTAGGCGACTGGAGCCGGGACTACATCCTCAACTCTGAGCGTTACAGTTTTGTCCTGCTGGGGCACAGCAGTAATGTTTCCTCTCGCAAGCGGTTTGAAGAGTAAGTATCTCTTGACGTATTCGGCGTCTACGGGTTGATTTGCCCTGAGAACGATCTTCTCGGCTGGCGGCAACACCGCTTTCTTTACGCGCACATAATCGCCCAATTCGGCGCCGACGTTAGACCTCGTGACTTCGTCCATCTTCACCACGTCTTCCTCATCAGTGGGCTGGGCCACGGCGTACGTCGACTTGGTGCCCGTCAGCTCGACGAAGTCTCCTGACTTTAGGCCTAGCCTCTCCATTACCGAGAGGGGAAGTCTGACTGTTCCGAGTTGCGTCTCGTGCTCGGCCAAGCTGCCCACACGCAGGACGGCCTCGCCTGGCCCGGCCGCAGGCGGCCTCTTCGAGGTCGCCTTCCGTCGGAGCTCCTCCTTAGCCTCTGCCGTAGCGGCGGGAGGGCTAGGCGGGGGCGCTGTGTTGGCGGCTACGGTAGGCGTCTTCACCGCTGGCAACTGGGTAATCATCGGCGCGTTAGCTCCTACGCGCGGCGCCATGTTCGGGAATATGTGATATAGCACCTCGACAACGTTTGGGCTTAAGCCATGGATGTACGCGCTACGCACAGCGTATCTGTCTATGCCGCTGGCGTCTAGCGCGGTAGATATATACTGGGCAAGTTCATCTATCTCACATCTCTTGATCGCAGATGCGATAACGATGGCTATGCGCGACGGTATCTGCCAGTCCTCAAAGCCTTTAGGGATTCTCCTATAGGCCGCTATGAACTCGTTAAGCTCATAGACTGCATCGGCAGGCATACACGAGGGAGGGGACGGCAGCTCGGGCCCGCCCTTGACGATGGAAACACACCTCTCTATGCACCTATATCTCTCCGCTTCGTCCTGCGCAGATGAGCATAAGTCCGCACAGGTCAGCATGACCTCCACCATGCGTCTTTAGGCGCTACGCTTCTTGCATCTACGATTGACCCCCTCATCCGAACTCTCTGGGCAGAACTCTCAGTTTCAAAAGAGAGAAAAGGAGATAGCGTAATCAAACTTAATATGTCTATATTATTTATAATAATTTCTGTAATTTTTACATCATGGACTTCATATATTGATTTGATTATATATAATAAATTTGATTGATACAATACTGTTGGTGATGTAAGTATAGCTGAATAATCCATAGTTTGTTTAGTGCTTTTATTTAAATATATCTCCCTACATGTGAGGTGCTTCAGCTAATTGGGCGCCGAGAAACTGTTCCAATGAACACTAGTCATTTATGTCTTGCTCTCCATCAAGACTCGACCCAGTCCTCTGGTTCTTCACCTTGTGTCGGAGGCGGACCACGCCGCCTCCCCTGTATTTCTCCGAGGGCTTCCTGTCGAGAACCTCCGTCTCGACGTAGATGGTGTCGCCTATCCTGACCGGCTTGAGGAAACGCGCGCCGACCTCGAGCAACGCTATGGCAGTCCCGTAGAGGTAGGGAGCGAATAGGCCCAGCGCGAGGGAGGCCGTGAGCATGCCGTGGGCTATCCTACCGCCGAATATGGTGGATCCGGCGTACTCGGCGTCCATGTGGAGGGGATTCCAGTCGCCCGTGAGCCAGGCGAAGGCCGCCACGTGGGGCCCCTACGCATACGCCGACCTGGGCCTAGCCCTCGATGGGCCTCCTCGTGGTCAAGATGGAGGAGGGGGAATACAGGAGACTTCTCTCCATGGGCATCAGGGCGGAGCCCGAGCGGGAGTACAGGCTCGTGGGCGCAGGCGCCGGGCTCCCCTGGAACCTCTCCCTGGTGGGGTGGAGCCGGGATCTCCCCTACACCGGGAAGGGCGTCACAATCGCCGTGATCGACTCAGGCGTCGACCCGGAGGCCTGCGGGCTGGAGGGGAAGGTTGTCCACGCGAAGAGCTTCGTGCCCGGCGAGGGGCCGGAGGATCTCCACGGCCACGGCACAGCGGTGGCGTACGTCGCCGCGGGCGCAGACGACAGATACGGAGGGGTGGCGCAGGACGCCAAGGTGGTCAGCCTGAAGGTCTTCTTCAGAAACGGGATCTCCCTAGACCCCATCATACTCAGAGCTCTCCACGAGGCGCTCAACCTAGACGTGGCGGTGGTCAACATGAGCTTCGGGGGGCCCGGCGGGCCCGACGCCCCCGTCTCCAGGGCCGCCAACATGCTGATGGCGAGGGGGAAGCTCCCCGTGGCGGCGGCGGGCAACGAGGGGCCCGGGAGGGGGACCGTGGGCGCCCCGGCCGCCGGCGAGCTGGTGGTGGCCGTAGGCGCCGTGAATAAAGAGAGGAAGGTCACGGACTACAGCAGCAGGGGGCCGGCGGACGGGCTTATGAAGCCCGACCTGGTGGCCCCCGGCGGCGACAGAGGGGGGCCTGTCGTATCGGCGAGGCCGAGGGGCGTGCCTCCCATAGGCTCCCCCGTGGACGACTGCTACACGGGCGTCATGGGCACCAGCTTCGCCGCCCCCCACGTCTCGGGCGCCGCCGCCCTGCTCTACGAGGCCACGAAGAGCGCTACGGCGGCCAGAGACGCCATTCTAAACACAGCCGAGGACCTGGGGGAGCCTAAGGAGGCGCAGGGACGGGGATTATTGAGGATAGACCGGGCACTGGGGCGGATACGGGGAACCAACCAACTGACAGAGGCCGCCGCCCCGCTCCTGGGGCTGATAGGGCTAGCCGCGGTTCCTCTGATAGGGATGCTCTCAGCCGCGGCCAGAGAGGCCAAAATAGAAAGGCTGAGAACGCTTTACAGAGCCGGCCAGATCACTTATATCCAGCTGTACACGCTCTATCAACGCGGAGAAATTACGCTGGAAGAATTAAACAAGATACTGAGGTAACCCCCTCCTCCTCCACTCCGCCGCTATCCTCCTGGCGGCCTCCTCGGCGCTCGGCCTCCTCCAGGGCTCCAGCTCAAGCGCCCGCCTCACGAGGTCGGATAGGCCGATCGCCTCGGCCTCCCTCGCCGCCCCCTCCACCCTCTCCCGGCTCCACTCGGCGCCGTCCACGGCCTCGGCGCCAATCAGGTCGAGGGCCAGGTTGGCAAGCTGGTACACGTCCACCCTATCCTCGAAGCCCTTCGCCCTGGCCTCGGCCCCAAGCCTCACGTCCACCTGCTCAGGCGCGCGGAAGCCCGGCGTGTAACTATCAGCCCTGCTGCCGGAGATCCGCGAGAGGAGGCGCCTCACCGACGCCAAATCCGCGACCTTACAGACACCCCCCGCCACGATCACGTTCTCCGGCTTGAGGTCGCCGTGAACCACCCCGCGGCTGTGGAGGTAGCGGAGGCCCCAGGCCACGTGGACGAGGGCCTTCAACACATCTCTGGGAGACAACCTCTGGTCCCTCAGGGACCCCCCGTCGCCCCACTCGTAGGCGAGGACGCCGTATTTCGGCCAGGCGTCGGCGAGGCGGAGGACGTTCCTGTGGCTCAGCGCCTTGACCGCCTCCAGCTCCTTGAGGACTGCGGGAGGCGCCACGGTGAGGCGGGGCGCCCCCCTCGAAGTCCGCCCTGTAATGCGCCGGCACCTTCACGGCGACCTCCGCGCCTTGCCACACGCAACGGTATACGCAGAAGTAGGCGCCGCAGGCGAAGCGGACGCAGCCGGACAGCCCGAGCTCCCGCACGTCGAAGGAGGGGCCGGAGGGAGAAACCGGCGCGTAACTTATAGCCTCCCCCGAAAGCCGCTCCACCAGCTCAACGTCGGCGAGAGGCCAGAGGGACGGGGCGGTAGATGCCCCGCGAGGCGGCGGGGATTGCGCTGGGGTAGGCTGGGCCGTGGGAGCTGGGGCGGGGAGGGGGACGGCCTTCTGAGACCCGCCCGGGGGCAGGGCCTCCGCCGCCTCCCGCCGTTGCCGGCGTTGCTGGGGCGGCCTCCTCTGCCCCAGCCACTCCTCGATTAGGGAGGCAACCCCACGATAACCCTTCTTCCTGGCTAGGTCGAGAGGGGTCTCCCCGTCCCCGTCCTTTACCGTCGGATCCGCCCCGTGCTCCAGGAGAAGTTTGACTATCCCTACATGGCCCCCATATGCCGCGTCGTGTAGCGGCGTGAAGCCGTGTTTATCTTTGGCGTTTGGGTTTGCGCCTTGTTCCAAGAGAAGCCTCACAACGTCGACATGACCCCCAAACGCCGCTGCATGTAGCGGCGTACTGCCGTCTTCGTCTTGGGCGTTTGGGTCGGCGCCTTTTTCCAACAGCTCTTTCACGCGCCGCACATCGCCCTTGTAGGTGGCGATACGGAGCTCTAGATCCTTGCGGGAAAGGAGTCGCTTTATCCAATCCACGTATGTTTGAGGTTACGATTAATATAGTTTTTGTAGGTCTGCCGTTTGGGGGCGTGCGGTTCCCCGGCGTGGGGGTTTTGGCGTGTGTCCACTAGGGGTTGTGCGTCGTCTCCGGCCTTATGCCTTGGGTAGTTGATGTAGTGCATCGTATTTGGGGGTGCGCGACTGTTGCAGGTTGTTCTGTTGCGGTGGTGTAGCTTCGAGGTGATGTGTGGGGTGGAAGCCCGCGGAAGCGCCGAACGCCGCGTCTCCGTAACGGTCTCGGCCCGGCGGTGGGCCTTCGCCGCGCCTCCGGAGCCGCGCCGCTCAGCGGCGTTGCGACCACCGCGAGCGGCTGGCGGGGTTGCGAAGGGGCAGGGCCCGGCCGCCGCACGCCGGCCGCCGGATGAGCCGGCCCGTGTGTGAGTTCGTAGGCCGTATGCTTCCGAGCCGCGGGGGCCGCCCACGAGGAGGCCGTGGAGAGGGGCGGGCGGGGGCTTCCTGAAGCCGGAGGGCTTCGGGAAGAATGTCGAGGGGTGTCCCGTGGGGACCATATGCGGAGGGGCTCGGCCTGAGAGGGGGCGAAACAGCAAGACCTCCGAGGATGGTGATGAGGTTTTGTAATATATCCTTAAACTTGCTCATTAATTTCATAACCCGTTACTGACAAACAGTAACTCTATAAAAATTCACAGTGAGAACAACGAAACATATAGAATGAGGAAAGGATTTAAAATTATATGGCCATCTTATTTAAATGAGTTATGAGGAATTGTTCGTTAGGTTATTGCTTGAGAATTTGAGGGGTAAGCCACGTCAAGTCTCAGCCATAGCCTTCCAAGTCTCCTCAGCATACATAATAGCATACCCATTTAGCAACATTAAATTACCATATATGAACATACTCGTATTACCATTGACGATAGTACTTTGGATGATTACCTTGATTTCTAATTGGTGGTTATTTAATAAAGTCTCGATTGATGAGGTTGCGAAAGATGTAGTCAGTATGTTACCTGAGGTCATTAAAGAACTTAAAGAAGATATCTCCATTGAGGCATACATTAATAGTGTTATTGAAAAACTAAGATCATTTAATAAAATTAGTATTAGGAATGTCTTTAAGGTATTTGCAGTTATCGCAATTCCTTATATACTTACCCTGGTATCCGCCTTCCTATTTATTGAGCGGGTGCTCGGCCTACCAATAATGAACCTGCAAGGCATGTATTTGGCTGCGGCTGTAGCCTGTATAGCGTTTACTTACGAGTTCCTTAGTGCTTTACCTGAAGCTGAGGTGCACGGGGACATTATGGGCATCGCTGAACATGAGCTTGTCAGGAACGTGTTTGATGTTACTATGCCAAGGTTTACTATGCTAACATCAATAGTGAAAGGAGCCTTTGGACTTAAACTGTCAAAAATACCTATGAAAGCGGCAATCATGCTTAATGATTTATGTACACCATCGCCAATCATCAGCTTATTAACCCATGAAAATGAGAAGGATAATGATACGCCCATGGTCATAGCATTAATACCTTGTAATGAATTGGCGATTAAAGAAAAGACTAAAGAAAGCAAAGAGAGCAGTGTAGTCCCACTCGTTAATGAGCTTATGACACAATGCATCGAAAACCTACGAACAGCACTCTCAAGCCTTGGAGCTCAACCACTCTGCATGGACAGAACAACTATAGACAGTATAGTGAATAACTTAAGGACAATACTGAGGAGTTGCTCGAGGAAAAGCCCAAACAGTGGGGTGAGTGTGCATGAGAAGATTTGCGACGTTGGTGATGTTGCAGGCGTACCTCAGCTCCTCAGTGCCAGATTGCTCCAATGCATCACAAAGGCGTTAATCGAATTTCCAGGTCGCATTGAAAACGATGGCTCGTTAATGGTCCTTACGCTTTTGATGAAGAATTTCGAAATTAAATACCAAGTTAATGAATCGAAAGGCATTACTTTCATCGATAATACGAGAGGACTAAAAAGATTCAAGATAAAAGGATTCACTTGTAAGCCGCAGAACGGAGATACCGTATTAAGAATCTCTATTATAGCAACCACAGGAATCTACAAGGCAAACCTAAATCTCGTACTAATAAAACAACTAGCAGGTGGCCACACCAATAACCCTAATCCCAATGCCCCAGAGAGACGGGGCATCCCCTGACTTACCAAGGGCCATAGAGAGCTAGTCTTAATGCCTAGGTGCCTTCACTGCAGCTTCTAAGGTTCCACACCGATTAAGTACCGTGGATTAGGTTTCATGGGTGATACAGTACAAATGCAACGAATGCATTTCAATCCTATATGAACATTACAGAAAAGGCAAGCCCAGACCCTGTATAAAGGCTAAACTCTGACGAATTTAATAATCATAGAATCATAGATAAGATCTAAGTCAGTCGATTGAGCATTGAGTTTTCGTAAACCGCTTGAGGTGTTGAGATGTAGTTACGTATGCCTGGGCAATGCTTTAAATCACGTGGTGGGTAATGCTAGATGAGTTCGTATTGGTTGAGTATCGTAACCACGGTCTTGAGTGGTTTCATGGGTTACGTCTACGGCATCGTGGCTAAGCTAAGCTTCAGGTATCTTGGTATAACCGGTAACCTACTTGGTGCCTCATTACCATTCTCAACATAGTCAGTGATCGGGAGCTACTCCTATTCGCGCTTTACGCCTCGATCGCTATTGGTAGCCTAATTATCGACATAACCACCGCACTATCTCCTTGGTCAATACCTCGGCTGAAGCCGGTGGCATGCATGAGCTCCGTAACGATCAGCCTTTTCGCGTAGGAGTTTCGCAAGGGTCTTAATGCCTAGGCAACGCCCATCTTTCGTATCGACGTCCTCAAGTTTTTAACCAGCGCTTGGCTATGAGGGCGTGATGCTGCTGATAAGCGACCTACACAAAAGCCTCGACAGCGTGGAGGAGATGAACTCTGTCAAGTGGTTGCTCGACGTCTTGGACGGGCTGAAGCCGGACTATTTAATTGGGGCGGGGGATTGGGGGGAGGCGATGACTGCGGACGATTTTT
>NZ_LCWM02000005.1:0-23097 GCF_002077075.2 Thermoproteus sp. CP80
CAACTGGCGCGGCATGCTGGCCGTCCTGGACCCCGAGAAGTCCTGTATAGCCAAGAGGCTGGGCATCTCGAGGCCCGGCGTCTACGCCCTGGAGCTGGTCGAGGAGTAGGCCCTACATCGCCTCTCGGCCTCCTTGACCCTCTCGGCCAGCCTGAAGAGCTCCGATCTGTAGGCCTCCAACTCCCTCAGCAAGAGCCTGTAGTCCATGTCGGGCAACGCCGCGTCTTCGCCCAGCGTCATGCGGACAAGGGCCGTCAATGCGCCGCCCGAGAGCTCCTCGTAGAGCTCCACGAGCCTCCTCATGCGCGACTCGAAGACGTAGTAGTCGTTCAGAACCTTGAGGACCTCCTCCGCGGTCAGGACCACGTTGCACCTCTGGGCTTCCACCAGCGTCCTTATGGCCTCGACGACGGTCTTCCCGACGGCTTTGATGAACGTTGGGCTGTTCGCCTTGGATTCAAGCAGATCTAGGGCCTCCTGGAGCTCCACTGCAGCTCCATGACGCAAATTAATATATACTCGCCGCCGGGCGGTGGTGTGTGCGGCATCTTCGGCATAACGACCGACGCCGAGGCCCCCCTCGGCGCCTTGTTGCGCAGAGCGCTCGAGAGGCTGGAGTATAGGGGGTACGACTCGGCGGGCATCGCGGTGGTGACGCCCCGCGGCATAGTGGTCAAGAAGGACGCCGGGAAGGTCGCCGAGGTTTCCCGCAGGCTCGGCTTCGACCAGATAAGAGGTAGCACCGGCGTGGCCCACACGAGGTGGGCTACCCACGGGAAGCCCAACCAAGTAAA
This sequence comes from Thermoproteus sp. CP80, assembly GCF_002077075.2. Lineage (GTDB taxonomy): Archaea > Thermoproteota > Thermoprotei > Thermoproteales > Thermoproteaceae > Thermoproteus. Next base: position 795 of record NZ_LCWM02000005.1, read on the forward strand.
CGCCCACCCGCATGTGGACTGCACGGGCTCTATCGCCGTCGTCCACAACGGGATAATCGAGAACTACGAGGAGCTGAAGGCGGAGCTCGCGGCGAGGGGCCACGTGTTTAGAAGCGAGACGGACACCGAGGTCTTCGCCCATCTGATGGAGGAGTACGAGAGGGGCGGCTTGACCCCCTGGGAGGCCTTCAGGAAGGCCTTGTCGCGGCTGCGGGGCGCCTACGCCCTAGCCGTCGTGGACTCCAAGGAGCCCGACAAGATATTCTTCGCCCGCAACCTCTCGCCGTTGATAGTGGGGCTCGGCGAGGGCTTCAACGTGGTCGCCAGCGACATACCCACGGTGCTCGAACAGACCAAGAAGGTCCTCCCGCTGAAGGATGGGGAATACGGCTACGTCACGCCGGCCGAGGTCGTCGTGGAGCACGACGGCGTCAGGGTCGAGGTTGCCGACAGGATACACCTAATACCCTGGAGCGCCGAGCAGGCCCTCAGAGGCGGCTACCAGCACTTCATGCTGAAGGAGATACACGAACAGCCGGAGGCGCTGGCCTCGACCGTGGCCGGGCTGGAGCAGCGGCGCCTCTCGGAGGTCGCCGAGATGTTGCTGAACGCCAGGAGGGTGTACGTCGTGGGCGCCGGCACGTCGTATTACGCCGGGCTTGTCTTCCAGCTGGGCCTCGCCGAGTACAGAATCGCGGCCCTGCCCTTGATCTCCTCGGAGTATGCGACCTACGAGGGGCTTTTCGACGCAGACGACGTGGCCGTCGCCGTGTCGCAGTCGGGCGAGACCATAGATACCATCAAGGCGGCTAGGGCGATGAGGGAGAGGGGGGTAAAGGTCGTGGCGGTCACCAACGTCGTTGCGAGCACGCTGGCCAGGGAGAGCGACGCCGTGCTTTACACCAGGGCGGGGCCCGAGATAGGGGTCGCGGCCACGAAGACCTTCACCACGCAGGTCGCCCTCCTCGCCGCGCTTCACGCCCAGATCGGCAAGGCGCTGGGGGTCGACGTGGAGCCCCGCATGGACGGCTTGAAGAGACTGCCCGACGTCGCGAGGAAGGCCATAGAGCTCAACGAGGGCTCGGCCAAGGAGCTCGCCGAGAGGCTCAAGAACAGCCAAAGCGCATATTATCTGAGCAGAGGGCTCGGCATGCCGGTCGCGCTCGAGGGGGCCTTGAAGATGAAGGAGATAGCGTATATACACGCCGAGGCATACCCCGCCGGCGAGTCCAAACACGGCCCCATAGCCCTAGTCGAGAGCAGATTCCCCGTCGTGTTCGTCTTCTCGGACCCGTCGCTCAAGGACAAACTGCTCAACAACGTGGCCGAGATGCAGGCGAGAGACGCGCTGATAATCGGCGTCGTTCCGCGCGGCGACGACGCGGCGAGGAAGCTAAGGCACGTCTTCGAGATCCCCCATCTGGACCCGTTGCTGAACGCCGCCTCGTTCGCAATACCGCTGCAGCTGCTGGCCTACTACACGGCCGTGGGGCTCGGCAGGGATCCGGACAAGCCCCGCAATCTGGCCAAGACCGTCACCGTGGAGTGACATGATAATCCCGGTCGTTGCCGCCAACGAGTACAACGAGCTCTTCAAGCCGCTCACCGGGGGCTATATAGCCGAGGCGAGGCTCGGCGGGAGGCCTCTGTACCGCTACGCCGCCGATATCCTGTGGGAGATGTTCGGCAGAGTCTACGTGGCCTCCAGGACGGCTGAAGGGGGGAGGTACGAGCCTCTCCAGGTCGATGGAAACTCGGCGGAGGACGCCGTAAGGGCCGCGGGCCAACTGTGCGCGTCGGGCGACAAGCTGCTGGTGGCGTCGGGCTCCGTGGTGACCGAGAGGGACGCGTTCAGGGCCTTGGTCGAGGCGGCGGCGTCAGCGGGGGCCGACGGCGCCGTCCTCGCCGTGCCTCTGAGGTCGCGGGGCGGTTTGGCCATAGCCATGTCCGGGGGATCTCTGGCGGGGATAGGCGGGGAGGGGCAGCTGGCCTACGGAGGAGCCGCCCTGATCCCCGGCCGCGCGGCCAAGCTCTTCGAGGGCGCCGAGTTCCCCCAGGCGCTGGCCGAGGCGGCAAGGGAGATGAAGATCGCTGTGGCCGTCTGGGGCGGGAGGTGGTTTAAGGTCGAGGAGCCAGTCGATCTGGTCGCGGCGCTGGAGCTGGTTATGCCCAACGCGACGTATATAGCGGCGGACGCCAAGATAAGCCCCACGGCTGTCATCGAGGGCCCTGTCGCCGTAGAGAGCGGGGCCGAGATAGACCACTACGCCGTGGTGAAGGGGCCTGCGTACATAGGCAGAGGCGCGTTCGTGGGCGCCCACGCCCTGATCAGGAACTTCTCCGACATAGAGGAGGGCGCCGTCGTGGGGAGCAGCGCCGAGATAACGCACAGCCTGGTCGGGCCGCGCGCCACGATAGGCAGAGGCTCCTTCGTCTCCTACAGCGTCGTGGGCGAGGGGGCCGTGCTGGAGCCCAACGTGTTGACCAAGTCCGTGCTGAGGGGCGGCAGAGGCAGGCTGAGCCCCGTGGAGGTGAAGGGCCGCGAGCTGTACAAACTGGGCGCGTTGATAGGCAGAGGCGCCCGCGTGGACGCCGGGACGGTGCTGGAACCCGGGCAGGGCTTCGGCGTCTCGTCTCCGGCGTAGCGGTAGAGGGCCCAGGTCATGGGGTGTCGTCTAGACTTCAGCGGGTCGGGCAACCGGCCGTGGGCTCCAGCCGTCCCTCTAGGCCTTTTGGATGCCTCCCAGATGGCGGCCGAGCCCTTCTGCGCCAATGCCCGGGCCCGATCTCCAGGTCCCCAGCCGTAACAGCTCTGGGGAAAAGACGGCCAGATACGAAGCCGAGGTCGATCGCAGAATTTAAAAATTACGATGTCCAGGTGGGCCTGTGAACATTTCGGACACCGAGGTCGAGGTCGTCAGGCTCGTCGCGCCCCACAACGTCAACCCAATAGGCACCCTCTACGGGGGCTATATGCTCCAGTGGCTCGTAGACGCCGGGACCATAGCCGCCATGGATTTCTCCGAATCCGACGCGGTGCTGGGGTATCTCGACCGCATGCATTTCATCGCGCCGGTCAAGGTCGGCGATATAGTCAAGTTCAGGGCCTGGATAGTCCACGTCAGGAGGTCGAGCATGACGGCGCTGGTGGAGGCCTACGTGAAGAAGCCGGAGGGCTTGTCGCTTGCCACCATAGCGAGGATGATATTCGTGAAGGTGGGGGCCGACGGCAGGCCCCTGCCGGTCGAGAAGACGCTCCAGACGTCGAACGGCTGGGAGAGATCGCTCTGGAGCTATTTCTCAAGGTGGAGAGAGGCCGTCGAGCCGGAGCTCAGGCGCGAGCCGGCGGCCGGCGATCTCCCCGCCGTCACGCAGATACAGGTGATGCCCGAGGACGCCGTATATGGAGGCCTCATGTACGGCGGCCGGCTTCTGTACTATCTGGACCAGATAGCGGCGATAGCGGCGTTTAACTACAGGCCGGGGATCTACGTGACGGCGTCCCTCAACTCGATCAATTTCAAGAGGCCGATATATGTGGGCGATATAATCGTCGTCCGGGGCGGCGTCGACTACGTGGGGCACACGAGCCTCGAGGTGGCCTTCGAGGTGGTCGCCAGGGGGCTGAGGGGCGAGAGGCGGGTTGCCGGCGGCTATTTCACCTTCGTCAACATGTCCGGCGGGAGGCCTACACCCATCGGGCAGGAGCTGGTTAAGGACGCCGACGCGTTGAGGCGTAAGTCGCAAAATCTGGCGGAGGCCAGCGCGCTGAAGGCCGCCGTGCTGTACGAAGACAGGCCGGCCTACGTCTCGGTCCTCGAGGGGCGGCAAGGCGGAGCCCTTTAACTAAAGGTTTTAACTATGTCCACCCCGTGGCTGGACCCTATCCTGTTGGCCCCGGCTTTTATCATGGCGAGGGCCTGCTGGGCCGACCTGATGCCGCCCGCCGCCTTGACGCCGGCCCTGTCGCCGACCGCCCTCCTCATGATCTCCACATCCTCGACGGCGGCCCCGCGGGGGCCGTAGCCCGTGCTCGTCTTGACGAAATCGGCGCCTGCCCCAACGGCTATCAGCGACGCCTTCGCTATCTCCTCGGGCGTCAGGTAGCCGGTCTCCAGTATCACCTTCAGGACGCCGCCGTAGTCGTGCACCACCGACGCCACTGCCCTTATCTCCCTCTCCACCACCTCATATAGGCCGGCCTTGAAGGCGCCGATGTTCATCACCATGTCCACCTCGTCAGCCCCGTCGTTCAGCGCGGCCTCGGCCTCCGCGGCCTTCAACGCGGGCTTCGTGGCGCCGAACGGGAAGCCCACCACTGACATGACCCTGGCTCTGTTCCCGATCACGCTCTTGGCGTAGGCCACGTACGACGGGTTGACCATCACGCCCCAGAAGCCGTACTCCAAGACCTCCCTGCAGTATCTCTCCACGTCCTGGGGGGTGGCCGCGGGGCTGAGTATGGTGTGGTCGATCAGACGGGCCAGCTCCTCCCTCGTCTTGGGCGGATCCATATATATCCCGGAAATCTATTAAAATAACTCGGACGTTGGCGCCCCGTGTCCCCGTTCGATGAAGCCTTGACGCTGGCGCTGGCCTTCGCCCTGGTCTACAACAACGCGTTGGTGGTCCTCGGCCCGTCGGCGTGGGGCGGCGTCCAGCCGGACCGCGCGTTGATATTGGCGACCGCCTCCGAGATAGCCGGCACCTTCCTGTCGCCCATGTCCCCCCTCAAGTTCAGCCCCTCCGAATATCTAGCGGCGCTTTTGTTCTACGCCGCGTTCACCGCCGCGAGGATCTCCCTGCCGATCTCGGTGTTCCTCTACTCGCTGAGGGGGCTGACCGCGACGTCGCTGGCCCTGTGGTTCGGCACGCCGGCGCTGGCCTTCACCGTAGGCTACCTCGCGGCCAGGCTCGTGAGGCCCTCCCTCGCGTTGGGGTACGTGGTCCTATTCGCCGTGTCGTTCATGTTCGGCGCCAACAACATAGCCTTCGTGGACAAGGACGTCTACGTGGTCGCGGCGATCTTCCTCGGCAACTACCTAGGGCTGAGGTTCTCCAGGTGGATAATGAAGCTCTACGCCTTTTCGTTCAGCGGGGCGGTCTCCGCAAGCGCGTCCGCCGCCGCTCTGGCGGCCTTGGGCATCGCCTTCGGGATCCCGATGTCGTTCACGCTCTTGATCTACAGCACGTTGCTCGGCTCGGCCGCGTCGAGGAGGATGAGGATCATACGGCCCGCCGATTTCATAAAGGCGCTTGCGTCGATAACATCGGCGTTGTTGCTGGCGTACGCCACATCCATCGTCCTGGGCCGCGCCTGACAGCAATAGATATATATACGGAGCGCCGTATATGGCGTGAAGCCGCTGTCCGAGCTCTTCTCGAAGCTCGTGGAGAGGATAAGGGGGGTCGAGTATATCGACGAGCAGACCCTACAGGAGATCTCGCGGGAGCTCCAGAGGTCGTTGCTGAAGGCCGACGTGCCTCTAGATATGGTCAAGTCGTTCACCGACGCGGCGATCAGGCGTATGAAGGAGGAGAGGCCGCCGCCCGGCATACCGGTCAAGGATTTCGTCATATACGTCATATACCAGGAGCTGGTCAAACTGCTGGGCGGCGAGGCCGAGCCGGATCTGAAGCTGCCCAAAAGGCCCTACCTCGTCATGTTGCTGGGCGTCGAGGGCAGCGGGAAGACGACCACCGCGGCCAAGATAGCGCTTTTCTACATTAAACGCGGCCTGAAGGTCGGCGTAGTGGAGACCGACACCGTGAGGCCGGCCGCATACGACCAGCTGAAGCAGCTGGCTGAGAAAATAGGTGCGCGTTTCTACGGCGAGAGGGACGGGGGCGACGCCGTGGGTATAGCCAAACGCGGCGTCGAGCAGCTGAAGGGCGTGGACCTGATTCTGGTCGACACGGCGGGCCGCCATAGGAACGAGCAGTCCCTGCTCGAGGAGGTCAAGGCCATCTACGACGCCGTAAAGCCCGACGAAGTCATGCTGGTCGTCGACGCCACGGTGGGCCGACAAGCCGCGGCCCAGGCGGAGGCCTTCATGAAGTACGTGCCGATACACAGCGTCGCGATAACCAAGATGGACAGCACCGCCAGGGGGGGCGGGGCCCTGGCCGCCGTGGCCAAGACGGGCGCCAGGGTCAAGTTCATAGGCGTCGGCGAGGGCGTCGACGAGGTGGAGCCGTTCAGCCCCAGGAAGTTCGTGGCGAGGGTGCTCGGCATGGGCGACCTGGAGACCTTGGTGGAGCGCGTCAAGGCCGTGTTCGAGGAGGAGGAAGTGCTGGAGGAGCTTGAGAGCGGGCGCCTGGACCTATTGACCTTCAAGAAACAGATAGACGCGTTGCTGAAGCTGGGGCCTCTGAGCAAGGTCCTCGAGCTGCTTCCAGGCACGCTGGCCTCCAAGATAAGCGACGAGCAGATAGAGCTCTCCCAGAAGAACTTGAGGAGGTGGCGCGCCATATTGAGCTCCATGACGGAGGAGGAGCTGAGGGACCCGGGCATACTCAACGCGTCTAGGATCAGGCGCATAGCCGTAGGCGCCGGCGTGACCCCCAAGGACGTGAAGGACATGTTGAAAGTCTACGAATCCATGAGGAAGATGTCCAAGATGCTCCGGCGCCAGTACAGGCTCGGCGCCAGGGGCGTACGCCTCCAATGAGGAGATTCGTCTTGGTGACCTCCGCCAGGTCCTTCGCCGAGAACCCCTACGTGCACGGCAAGGCGCTGGTGGCCGCCCTGCTGATATCCAACGGGATAAGGGAGGACGCCGAGTTCGTGGCCTACTTCAGAGACGCCGGCCGGGCGGTCAGGGTGTTAGGCAACTCCGTCAGGTCGCTGTTTCCGGACGAGGAATCCTCAACTGGACTGCTCAGAAAGGCGCTGAGAGGCGCCAGACATCCCGGCGTCAAGCTGCTGGAGCGCGTAAGCCTGGAGGACCTCGTGAGGAGGCCGGCCGTAGACGGGCGGCAGGGCGTCTGCAAGCCGCCGAGGGAGTTCACGTACGTCGCCTATCTGGAGCCGATAGACGTCGAGGTCGACTGCGGCGCCGGGCTGGGCCGTATGCCGCCCCACCACCAGTTCGCGGTGTTCAACATAGAGGCGGACCGCCGGTGGCTGGCCTCCCCTCAGCCCTAGGGTCCCAGCCCGGGCGGAGCGCCGGGACCGGCCCCCGGGCGAGAATTTATAACCTCCTCCACAGATGGCGCGGTGGATCCTCTAGAGAAGGCCAGGGAAGTCCTACGCCAATATCCGCTGTGCGACTCATGCCTAGGCAGGCTGTTCGCCGCGATGGGCTACGGAGTCGAGAACTCCGAGAGAGGCCGCGCGATCAAGACGTTGCTCCACATGAGGCTGGTGTACGACTACAGAAACGGCATCGACGCGACGGAGGACCTCAAGGCGTTGGGGAGAGTCCACGCGCCCACCAGGAGGTTCCTCGCCTCGAACGGCATAGGCATGGAGGAGGCCCGTTGCTACATCTGCGGCGGCCTCCTCAGGGACGTGGAGAAATACGCAGAGGGCGTGGCGAAGGCGTTGGAGCAGATAGAGTTCGGGACGTTCCAGATCGGCTCGGTGGTGCCGAAGGACGTGCTGGAGCGGGAGCGGGAGATCGTGGCCAAGTTCGGCATAGAGACCGGCGAGTCCATTAAACACGAGATAAATAGGAGGATAGGGAGGGCCGTCGGGGAGCTCCTGAAGAGGCCTGCGAACAAGGAGAGGCCCGACGTCGTGGCCACTGTGAGCCTAGTCGACGGCACGATCAAGGTGGCCAGAAATCCCTTGCTCCTGCTGGGGCGCTACATCAAGCTGAGCCGCGTCGTATCGCAGGGAAAGCCCGTGCCGGGCGCCCTGAAGACGGTCGAGGAGGTTCTAGACCCAGTGAGGTCGAGGTTCGGAGGCCCCGCCTTGGTGCTACACGCGGCCGGCCGTGAGGACTTCGACGTGAGGATGTTGGGCAACGGGAGGCCGGCCGTCGTCGAGATCAAGGAGCCCGCGAGATATAGGGGGGATCTCTCGGGCCTTACGACGGACTGGGTCATCCTGTCGCCGCTCAAGCCGGGCACGAGAAACGACGTGAGGGAGATGAAGGCCAAGTCCAAGACTAGCATAAAGCTCTACAGAGCCGTCGCGCTGTCCGACAGGCCCGTCTCGGCTGAAGATCTGGCGAGGCTCAAGGCCCTTGAAGGCGCCGTGGTGGTCCAACGGACGCCGAGGCGGATAAAAAGGCTGAATCCCCGCGCCAGGAGGCGGAGGATGGTATACAATATCGAAGTCTACCAAGTGGCCGATAGAGTGTTGGAGCTATTCATTAGATGTCAAGGCGGATTATACGTCAAGGAGTTCGTGACCGGCGACGGCGGACGGACCCAGCCGAGCGTGGCCGAGACGTTGGGAGCCTCTCTAGAGGTCGTGGAGCTCGACGTGCTGGACGTCGAGTGACTTTAAATTTTCCCGGCCGTAGAGGCGACATGAACGCCATCGTCAAGAGCGCTAAGCTGCACTGGAGGTTCTACAGGGAGTTCTTGAACAACAGGTACTTCAACGTGGGGCTCGCCGCAGCCGCCACGGCCTACGCGCTACGCGCGGCGGCCAGCGGGATGTTCATACCCTACTCCCTACAGGAGGTCACCAACGGGCTCTTCAACAGATCGTCGCATCTGCTGGGCCAGGGCCTCCTGTTGCTGGCGCTCTCCGGCGTCATATACGCGGCGTCTGAATGGGGGTTCAAGCCGTTTTTCCAAGGCATCGCCAGATCCATAAGCTTGATCAAAATAGGGCTCGTCAACAGCATGGCCCCGCGCAACGGCGGCGAGAGGGACCGCATAGGGAGGCTCGTCAACGACGTGGATTTCGTCATGTGGAACTTGGGGGGTATAATAAACTCGATGTTACCCAACGCGTTAACGGCGTTCGTGGCCGAGATGACGCTCTTCGAGATGAGCCCTCTGCTGGGGCTGATAGGGCTTGTCGGGCTACCCGTATACATAGCCGTGTTGGAGCACTACGTGAGGGGCGTCCACATAGCTAGGGCCGTGGAGAGGAGGGCATACGGCGAGAGCATACAGGCGGCGTCGGAGTACATAGAGGGTAGGGCTGGGCCCGATGCGTTCATCGTCGCCATGGAGAAGTGGCTTAGGGGCATCGACAAGAACATACACCTGGACAGGGTGTACTGGTCCATCTCCTTCGGGACGGGCTACGCCGTGCCGACAGCCATAGCGCTCGTCGGAGTCGACCTAGCCAACAAGGGCAGGCTCAGCATAGGCTCGCTGGTGGGCTCCATGAGCGCCGCTCTGACCATGTACACCGCCTTGGTCAACGCCTTCTGGGCGATATGTCTGCTGGGCCAAAACGCGGTCGTGATAGACCGCATATTCTCTATGAGGGAGCCCAACGGCCAGAGAAGCCAATCTCCCGCCCAGCCCCTTCCTTGACCGCCTTGTCGTAGACCGCCTTGGCGGCGACCAGATCCTCCACCGCTATGCCGAGCGACTTAAACAGAGTTATGGAGGACGCATCCGGCCTGCCCCTCACCCTGCCGGCCACTATGTCGGCCAGCGGTACCGCTCTGTCGAGAGCCCCCGCCCTTATCAAATCGCCGGCCTCATCCCTGGCCTGCACCGGGTCGTCCACAGCTATGACGTCGGCGCGCGCCACGGCGTCGGGCGTGAGCTCAGCCCTGTTAGCCCAGTTGCTGCCCACCGCGTTTATGTGGGAGCCCGGCCGGAGGTATTCCCCCCTGATGAACGGCTCCGCGGCGTTGGTCGCGGTGACCAACACGTCGACGGCCGAGACCGATCTGTAGTCGTCGGCCACGACTGCGTCGTAGCCGCGCCTTCTGACGAACTCGGCGAAATCCCCCGCGTGTTCCCTCCTTCTGCTGTATATCTTGACCAGCCTCGGCCTGACCACCTCGACCAGCGCCTCGAATTGCGACCTGGCCTGCCTGCCGGCGCCCACAATCCCCAGAGTCTCGGCGCCAGCGGCCATGTACTTGGTCGCGACGGCGGAGGCCGCCCCCGTCCTCTTCTGCCCGAGCCTGTCCGCCTCTATTATCGCCAGCAGATCGCCGCCGTTCACGTCGAAAAGAAGCACGACGAACCTAGCCCCCTCCCTAGTGCTCAGATAGGTCTTCAGCCCCGCCACGCCGTATCTGCCCAAGACGGCGCCTTGCAACACGTGGAGGACCGCGCCCCTCACGACGGCCCTCCGCCGCGGCAGATTCACGGCCTGCCCCTCGGCGAGCAGGCGGAACCCCTCCTCAACAGCCTCTATAGCCTCCCTAAAGCTCAACAGCCGGTCCACCTCCCCCTCAGTTATGAAGAGAGCCATGTTGAAAACACCTTGAAAAAATTTTAGGTTTTTAGTGGACGCCGTACCAAGGAGCCCAGCTCTTCCAGATGCCCGTATGGGCGAATATCGCCCCGACGCCTATGAACAGAGATATCAGGCCCGCGACGGCCAGCAGTAGGATGAGCAGGTACGCCACGGGCTTGGCCGCCCCCTTGTGCGCCAGAAGCGGGCTCAGAAGTCCGGCGAGACCTATGGCGAAGAACATAAGGCCGGCGAGAGGCGGCTCGGTGGTGAGGCCGTACATCCAAATGTCGAAGGAGTAGACGAACGGCACGAGCGACAGGGCGGCTACTCCGATCAGCCCGCCGAGGAGGTAGTACCTGCCCTCATCGCCGAAGGCCTCGGCCCCCCATCTACCGCCCACGAGGCCCAGGATTATCAGAGCCACGCCGAACAGCGGCCACGCGTCGGAGAAGACCAGGTTGTAGGAGCTCGGCAGAGGCCAAGTGGCGGTGGCCCAGAGGCCGCTGGCCAGCGCATATATGCCTAGGCCTAGGTAGAAGTAGCCGAAGGATTTATTGAACGTGGACTTCACGCTCACAGGCGCCTTGGATGCGAAGTTCAAATAGACCCAGTAGGCCGTGGCCAACAGCGTGGTCCCCAACACGTCGAGCCATAAATCCAACGGGTCCATGAACAGTTGCGGCATGTGTAGACGATCCGCCTTTCCTAATAACCATTATTACATTTTTTTGTGAAATATAATTTTATAATTAATTTTTTATGTTTTTTAAATTAAAAATCGATCTATTTTATTTTTATAAAATATGATCTATATCCCGATTTCCGTAGGCGTTCGGCCACATCTGCGCTGAGGGCCCCCTCGTAGCAGTAGAACACATAGGTCTTGTCTCTGCCGGTCCTCTCCACGAAGTCGAGAACCTTGTCCAGCTCTACCCTCACTGCGCCTGGCAGATGCCATCTGATGTAGGCCTCCTGGTCCCTCAGATCCACCACGACGGCGCCGTCGGGCACCTTGTCGACGGCCAGGCCGGCCAACCTGGACGACAGGGCGGCGGCCGCCGATCCCAGCTCGCCCTTCCTGAACACCTCTATTGAGGAGAACGCGGCCTCGACCGCGTCGTGCACGGCGAGGTCTATCAGCTCTATCTCCCCCCTGGAGGCCCACCTCCTGGGCTCTCTAGAGAATATCCCGCAGTACTCAGGAACCGATATGGACAGGTCGTAGGTCCCTATCCTCTGAGCCATGCGGACTATCTCCTCCTTGTCGAGACCTATCAAGGGCCTTAATACGGGCATGTCTATCCCGGCCTCCACGGCGGCGAGCGCTTGGAGCGTCTGGGACGACACCTGGCCCAGGGACTCGCCCGTGACGAGAGCCTCGGCCTTGACCCTCCTGGCCGCCCTCTCGGCAAGCCTATACAGCGCCCGCTTGAAGGCTATGGACCAGAGGTGGCGGTCCACATTCCGACGTATTGCGTCCGCTATGGGGGCGCAGTCGGCCACCAGCACCCTGGCGTCGTAGCCGTAGGCCCATTCCAGCAATTTCTCCACGACCCTCAAGGCCGCGGCCTCCGTCAAGACGCCGCCTAGGTTACAGTAGAGGACGTCGACATAGGCTCCCCTACGCATCATATACCAGGCGGCCACCGGCGAGTCTATGCCGCCCGACACCAGCGCCAGGTGACCTCGCCGCATCCGGCGGCGGCCTCCCTTATGGATCTAACCAACAACGCCTCCATCTCCCTCCGCACGGACCCGCGCTTTATGGCCACCTCGCTATATCTGACCAACACCACCACATCGGCGCTGAGGCCCTCGCTTAAATTTTAAACCGCCTATCTAGCCCTGGCCCATCGGCCGTTAGTCTCAACTCCTAGGCGTTCCGTTAGATGTCGATGCAACGAGGGCATGTCGATTGCGCTGTCTGCCCGCCTTGGTTGCCGACCTATAAAAATTTTTATACATTCGACGGCTCGGCATCTCCGTGGACCACAGGGGGGCTATCCTGTTCAACAGCGTCCTGGGCTCCTTTATGGCCAGCATGAATATATCGGCCTTAGTCATAGCGCTACCTGCTGTGTTTAGGGGCATCGGAATAGACCCATTCTCGCCGCTCGGGTTCATGTCAATGCTGTGGCTCATATTGGCCTATCCCTTCACCGTGGCCGTCCTGGTGGCCATCGCCGGCCGTCTCTCCGACATGTACGGAAAGGGGCGTGCGTTCACGCTGGGCGCGGCCGTGTTCACCGCCGCATCGCTTCTGCTGGGCCTGACTCCCGGGACCGGGGCCGCGGCGGCTCTGCAGATGATCGCGTACAGAGCTCTGCAGGGCGTCGGCGGGGCTCTGATGTTCAGCAATAGCGCCGCCATTATCGCCGACGTCTTCCCGCCGCACGAAAGGGGGATTGCCCAGGGGATCGTGGGCATCTCCTTCTCGGCCGGCTCGCTCACTGGGCTGCTCGCCGGCGGCGCGCTCGCCGTGATCGACTGGAGGCTGACGTTCCTCGCCAACGTACCCTTCGGCGTCCTCAACGCGCTCTGGTCCTACAAGGTCATGTACCGCGTGTCGCCGGGAACCGGCAAGGTCGTCGTGGACTGGGTCGGTGCCGCCGTCCTCGCAACTGCGCTCTTCCTGCTGCTGATGGGGCTCGCCCTCTCGACCGTGCCCTACGACGGCCACGCCTTGGGCTGGAGCGCCCCCTACGTCTGGGCTCTGCTGGCCGGCGGAGCCGCGCTGATAGCGGCGTTGATACCGCTCGAGCGCAGGGCGCGGACGCCTATGTTGCGGCTGGACCTCTTCTCCAACAAACAATTCTCTTTCGGGGTTTTCAGCGCATTTCTGCTCTTCCTGGCGCAAGGGGCCAACGTGTTCGTGCTTTCCATCTTCCTTCAGGCGGTCTACCTCCCCATGGGCGGCATGCCCTACGAGTTGACGCCCCTCTGGGCCGGCATATACCTGATACCGAACAGCGTGGCGAGCGCGGTCTTCGCGCCCATCGGCGGGAAGCTCGTCAATAGGCTCGGGGCCAGGTCCGTGGCCACGGCCGGAGCCGCGTTGATGGGCATGGGGTTCGAGATGTTGTCCGCCCTGCCTCTGTCCTTCCACTACGCGCTCTTCGCCGCCATAGTGGCGCTCATAGGCGCCGGCACGGGCCTCTTCATGAGCCCTAACCTGGTCTCAATACTGAGCGCCGTGCCCTCGTCGACGAGGGCCGCCGCATCCGGCGTCAGGGCCATGTTGCAGAACATAGGCACTCTGCTGAGCTTCGCCGTCTTCATATCGTTGATAGTCGCCGGCTCGGCCGCGGCGTTGGGGCCCAGCATCTACAACGCATTGGTAGGGGCCGGCGTCCCGCCCGACTCGGCGAGGCTTCTGCTCTCCACGCCGCCCGTGGTGGCCTTCTTCGCTGCGTTCCTCGGCTACAACCCCATGGCCACATTGGCCTCCCTAAACCACGTGCAACTCGGCGGCGCCGTATATGCGGCCATAACGAGGCCGCAGTTCTTCGCCGACGCCGTGGCGCCCGCGTTGATAGACGGATTCCACTACGCCTACCACCTCGCCGCGGCCTTCGCCTTCGCCGCGGCGCTCCTGTCGGCGTTAAGAGGCAAAGAGGTGTTCGTGGAGTGAGCGCAGTACCCTTCTACGACCTCGGCGATATACTGGTCGACGGATATTTCATGGACAAGATATCCACGCGCCGCGAGCGCATACTGCTCGTCGTGAGGAGGGGAGCGGCCAGCTCGCCCGGACGGACGTGCGCCCAGCCTCTGCCGTACGAATCCGTCTCGGCCCTACTGCGCGAGGGGTACGAGGAGGCTAGGGGCATGCTCGAGGGGGGTGCCATTGAGGAGACGCGGCAGGCTCTACTTCGCCTTGACCCCTCTCTACAGCTCCGGGAGATATCTAGCCGAGGCGTCCGACTACCTCGCGGATCTGACCTCGGCCAGGCTTCTGGCCAGCGCCTACGAGCAGGTCCTGGCTCGGCTGTCCGAGGGGCCGCGCGGCGTCCTCTGCATTCCGATAGAGCTGAGGGACGGGGCCGTGTATCTCGGCGGGGAGCTCAACAAGGCCTACACCTACCTCTTCGATAAAGACGGGGCGTTCAGGGAGGCGTTGAGACGCCTACTTGAGCCAGGGAGCTCGGGCGGCTCTATAGATGTCGAGGACCCCCCTTAGATCCCTCAGGGAGAGCTCGGGCGGGTAGGGCACCTCGGCGTCCTCCTCGACCGCCCTCAGGAACCCTCTGAACATCTCCACGAACACGTCCACGTCGGGGACCTCCACCCTCCTGCCGTTGAGGACCGGATCGCCGTATACTCTATATCTGGGCGGCGACCAGGTCCTGCGCTTGGTCTCGAGGTCCTCCACCACGGAGCCGGCGTCTCCGACAACCTCGTAGGACGGGAGAAGCGGCGCGTTGGGGTAGGCCCAGCTATAGTAGAGGAGGCCGTGGGCCCCCGACTTGAACTTGAAGATGGCCACGGCCGTGTCGTCGCCCTCCATGGGCACAGAGGCCCTGTAGACGTAGGCCTTGACCTCCTCGTAGTCCCCGCCGAAGTTCAGAAGCGTGTTGACGAAGTGGACGCCTCCATCTATCAGAGCGCCGCCGCCCATCTCCTCCAGCCTCGTCCGCCAATCCTTGGGCCTCCCCAGCGTCTGCGACCTCACAATTATCGTGTGGACTCTGCCGAGGCGGCCCTCCCTTATCATATCCATAACGGCCCTAACCGCCGGGTCGAAGTGGAACTGGTCGGCGACCATGAGCTTTCTGCGGACCGACTTGGCGGCGTTTATCATGTCGAGCGCCTCCGCCTCGATCCTCGCCATGGGTTTTTCCACCAAGACGTGTCTGCCCGCCTTGAGGGCCTCCACCGCCATATCCCTGTGGAGGTGGTGGGGCACCACCAAGTCGACCACGTCGGCGTCGGACGACAACACGGACGAATACGACTCGTACACCTTCCTCGCCCCGTACCTCTCCACGCATGTCCTCGCGGCCTCCCTGTCCCTCTCCATTATCTCGAGGTCTACGCCCAGCTGGGCCAGGGCCCTTAGGTGTATTTGGCCCCATCCCCTGCAACCGACCACCACGACCTTCATGGCCCCATCGGGAACATTGAAATCTATCCCGCGCCCCTCAATACGTCCGATACGGCCGATCTCACGAGCTCCACGTCCTCCTTGCCTATCATATAGGGCGGGAGGAACCTCAACACGTTCATGCCGGCCGTCAGGGCCAGCACCCCCCGCGCCATCAGCGGCTGGATGAATTGATCGGCCTTGACTCTGAGCTCCAGCCCCAACATGAGGCCCATGCCCTTCACCCTCAGCCCTATCCTCGAGCCGTGCTCCGAGAGGGCCTTGGCGAGATCTCTGCCGGCCGACTCGGCCCGGGAGGGCACGTCGTCCTTGAGCAAGAGCTCCGACGCGGCGGCGGCCGCCGCCATCACTACGGCGTTTCCGGCGAAGGTCGAGCCGTGCTCCCCCGGCTCGAAGACGTCTCCGTACTCCTCCCGCGCCACGACAACGCCTATGGGGAGGCCGCCCCCCAGCGCCTTACCGGCCGTGAAGAGGTCGGGCTCTACGCCGAATTTCTGGAAGGCCCATACGGCTCCCGTCCTGCCGAACCCCGTCTGGATCTCGTCGATTATGAACAAGGCGCCTTTCCGCGAGGTCTCCTCGCGTAGAGCCTTCAGGAAATCGGGCGTCGCCGAGTTGACCCCGCCCTCGCCTTGTATCGGCTCAACCACCACGCAACAGGTATCCTCGCCGACTATCTTCTCCACCTCGGAGGCCAAGTTGAACTTCCCGAACCTCACGTGGGGGTAGAGCGGCTCGAAGGCCTTGCGGTACGCCTCGTTCCACGTTATCGAGAGCGAGCCGGTGGTCCTTCCGTGGAAGCTGTTGGTGAACGCCACTATGGTGGGCCTCCTCGTCATCTTCTTGGCTATCTTGATGGCGGTCTCCACGGCCTCGGTGCCCGTGTTCTGGAGGAACACGACGCCGAATTTGGCCGGCAGTAGGCGCGAGAACGACTCGACGAATCTCTCCCTGGCGGGCGTCGCGAAGTTGAGCGGCACAGCCCACACCTCTTCTATCTGCCTTCTGACGGCCTCGACTATATAGGGGTTGGAGTGGCCCAGAAAGGCTACGCCGTGATTTGTATTGCAGTCCAGGTAGCGCCTTCCTTGGTCGTCCCATAGGTACTGCATATGGCCCCTGACCAGCCTGATCCCGTACTCGCGATAGTAGCGGGCCAGACGCGCCATGATCCATATAACCTATATAAAAAGAAGCTACGCCGATCGATGCGTCAGAGCTCGGCCAGCACTCTGTGGAACGACGATATGTGGTCCCTAAAGCTGCTGAAGAACCTGGCCCTCCTCAGCTCCTCCAGGTCTATGGAGTAGACCGCCCTATCCTCCTCGAACAGCTTGAGCCTCAGCTTCACCTCGCCGAGGGGGGACACGGCCATGGATCCTCCCCAGAAGAACTCCTCCTCCTGGCTTCCCACCGTATTGACGAAGGTAACCCACACCGCGTTCATCAACGCATGCGCCTTCAGCAAGGCCTCCCAGCTGTCCTGGATGGCCAAGCTCCTGCCGAGCCTCCGCATGGGCGAGGCCGCGGGGATCAGTATCAGATCGGCCCCCATCAGCGCCAGCGCCTCCGCGGGCTCCGGATGCCAGGCGTCTTCGCATATCATGACGCCGAATTTAATCCCGGCGTGTTGAAAGGTCTTGAGGTCTCTGGAGGGGTCGCCGCGTTGGAAGTACCTCCGCTCCTCGAAAAGGCCGTAGGTGGGCAGGTAGAACTTGTAGACGTAGTCCACCTCGCCGTTTATTATCACGGCCGCCGAGTTCCTCAAGACGCCGGGCCTCACCTCCTTTATGGTGCCGGCCACCACGCACTTGCCTCCAGACGCCTCGGCGAGCTTCTCCACGGCCTTCTCGCTGTAGCGGAACAGCTCGAACGTCAAGTCCTTGAGCACGTACCCCGTAAGCGACAGCTCGGGGAACACGACGCAGTCGGCGTCGCTGGTCTCCACTATCTCTCTGTGCTTGAGGAAATTGCGCTCCACGTCGCCCAGAAACGGCCTTATCTGGGCCAGCTCTATCCTCACCACGGCCTCACGTTCCAGTAGCGCCTTGGATACCTCCAGTCGGACCCGACCGCCCTCCCGCTGAGCCTGAATATCTCGGGCGGCAGCCGCTTGTGCTGGCTCCTTCTGACCAGCGCGTCGATTCTGTCCACGACGGACACGTCTATGCCCAGCATGGCGGCCGTCTCCTCGCGTGTCCTCATCTCCTCGTAGCGTAGGTACAGCACCGAGTCCACGGTCTCGTAGTCGGCGCCGATCTCCCCCTCCGCCGTCTGTCCCTCCCAAAGCGCCGGGGAGGGGGGCTTCGCCACGATCTCCTCGGGCACGCCGAGGCATCTGCCCAGCTGCCTCACCTGGGTCTTGTAGAGATCGCCGATGGGGAGTATGTCGACGCCGCCGTCGCCGTACTTGGTGAAGTAGCCCAGCATGATCTCGCTCTTGTCGCCTGTGCCCACCACCAGATAGCCGAGCTTCTGGGCGTATGCGTAGAGGAGGACCATCCTGAGCCTCGCCTTTATGTTGCCGACTATCCTCTTGTCGGCGACATCGACGGCGCTGGACATCGCCTTCACGTAGTCGTCTATGGGCACCACGGCGTGTTTCCTCTCGGCCCCCGTCAGCTTGACGATCTTCATGGCGTCTTCCATATCCCTCGGGGGCGTCGAGGCGGAGGGCATCAGCAGGAAGAAGAAGTTGTCGGTGGCCTTGGCTAAAAGCACGGCGACGACGGAGGAGTCTATGCCGCCGCTCAGGCCCAGCACGCCGCCCCTCGCGCCGCTCTCCTCTATATATTCCCGCAACCTCTCCACGAGGTACCGCGCGACCTTGTCGCAGTCTATAGCCAAGGCCTGGGCCACGTATTCGTTCATCGAGTTACACCCCAATCTACGTAATAAACTTCGTTACCCTTATGGAGCCGCTCGATATCTTCGCCAGCGCCCCGTTGGGGAGAAGCGACCAGGGCCCGTCGTCGAGGGGCTCCGAGGCCACGGCCGTGACGCCGTCGGCCCTGGCCACCGGGACGTAGTGTGGTTCTTCAACCAGTCTGTAGGTGAGGAAGTACGCGTCTGCGGTCCTCAGATCCGCTATGGCTATGTTCATCATGGGCTCCTCGGGGTCCATATGGCGCGCCGCTATCTTGGCCACCTCCTCCAGCGCTTCGGCGTCTCCTCCCATGTCCACGAACGCCTTCAGGAAGAGCTCGCTGTCGGTGGCGCCGCCGGTCCTCACGTCGAGCCCCATTCCCTTCAGCTCCCGCGCCAGCTCCTCCTTGCGGAACGTTCCGTTGTGCGCTATGGCGAAGTCGCCGTACACTATGGGGTGTGTGTTGCCCGGCGAGATTCCCCCAACCGACGCCAGCCGCGAATGCAATAAATACAGTTTATATCCGCTCGGGGGATCTATATATGATTCCCAGATGGGCTTCACCGATTTATATAGTCCGTATTCGCCCTCCCTGGCGTAGAGGACGCCCCAGCCGGACCCGTGGCTCAAGCCGAGCGTCCTATCCCTCCTGGAGATCTCCACGAAAGATCTGAAGAGACCTGGCCGGGGGTCTCCGAAAAACAGCAGGATTCTGCACATCAGGCGACTTCGAGATACTGGTCGTACTCCCACCTGGTTATCACGTTCCAGGTCTTGTCCCACCCCTCGGCGACGTTGGCCAGATAGTCGCCCCACTCCTTCTCCTTCAGCGATAGATACGCCTTGACCAGCTGTTGCGGCAGGCTCTTGGCCGCGGCGCCCTCAGACGCGTGCTTGACCGCCTCGCCCAGATGCTTGGGGGTCTCCTTCACGCCCGCGAGCTCGTACGCCACGTCCTCGACGGGAGCCGGCGGCTCGAGCTTCTTGTCTAGCCCCTCGAACGCGGCCAGCAGTATCGCCGAGAAGCCCAGGTAGGGGTTGGCCGACGGGTCTGGGTGGCGGTATTCGAACCGGTTTATCTTCTTGCCGTAGTAGGGCACTCTCACCATGGCGGAGCGGTTGCCGATCCCCCAGACGACGCGGGTCGGGGCCTCGTAGTGGGGCACCAGACGCTTGTAGCTGTTCACGAGCGGGGCGACGAAGGCGCTGTTGGCCACGGCGTTGTTCAACACGCCGGCTATCGCCGACTTGAGCTCGGGCGTTGGCTCCTTATACGACGCGAATAGGTTGACGCCGTCGCGCCAGAAGCTCACGTGTATGTGCATCCCCGATCCGTTAACGCCCCAGAACGGCTTCGGCATGAAGGTGGCTATCAAGCCGTGTCTCTGGGCTATCGATTTTGCCAGTATTTTGTACACAAGTATCTGGTCGGCCACTTGGACCGGGTCGCCTGCCGGTATGTTCACCTCGAACTGGCTGGGCGCAACCTCGTGGTGGGTCTTGGTGAATCCTATGCCCGACAGATAGAAGTGCTCTATTATCTCCTCCATGACTGGTATGGTCTCCTTCAGCGGATAGCCCTCGAAGTAAGCCCCGCTGTCGACGAGGGACGGCGGGTTGCCTCTCACCAGGAAGAACTCCACCTCGGCGCCCATCATGGCCTCGTACCCCCTCGACGCGAGGTACCCAACGGTCTGCTTGAGGGCGTTGCGCGGGTCCATGGGGTGCGGCTTGTCGCCGTCCAGCGTGCTCGTGAAGGCCAGGGCGGTCTTGCCCTCGTTCCACGTCTCTATATAGACGGCGCCAGCGTCGACCTCGGCCACGAAGTCGCTCCTGTTGACGGTGGTATATGCCGGTATGGAGGAGCCGTCGTACGCTATGCCGTCGATGAACGCGTCGCGCGCTGCGTCTATGGGCAGTATCTCGAGCTTCGGCCTGCCGAATATGTCCACTATCACGAACTTGACGTATTTAACTCCGGCGCCCTTCAGGGTTCTCCAGACGCTTAATCCTTCCGGCATGCGCTTCGAGTCCAGTCGATATATAAACTTTACTCATAAACCTTCATGGTTTTCCGGCTCTATATAGTACGCTGTATTTATTATGCCGGTATTGCCATGAATTTTGAACCGAAATGGCCGGAGGACCTAGCTACCCGCTACGGGGACGTTTAGTTTTGTAGCGACCCGGCCGTCTAGGGATCTCAACAAATCTCTATTTCCCACCATGTGGAAATAGCTGGTAACCCCGCCGGCCCCCATGGCCAGTTTAAGCTCCTTGGTGAGCGACGTTATCAAGTTCTCGTACCAACTCCTCTTGGTCGCGTAGTCGGGCGCCGCCCTCTTGGCCAGAAGCTCGAAGGGCTCGCGCACCTCCACGAGGTCTGCGCCCAGCGCGGCCAGCTTATACACGTCGGCTCCGCTGAAGAGCCGGCCCGCCGCCACGATGGCCATCCTCTCCCTTATGCCCGCGCGCCGCGCCTTCTCGTCCAGCGCAGACACGGCCTCCTCGAGCCACGCCCTGCCCCCCAGAGCCTCGTCTATCACCACTATCCCCTCCCCAGGCTCCAGCTCTCTGGACGGGGCGACCCTGCGGTGGGGTAGACGCGAGAGGCAGTACTGGGGCTCGGGACAGCCGTCGCCATCTACGAGCGCGCCGAGGCCGTATCCCGCCATGACCGCCGCCCGCTCGAGGCCGGGCACGACCACGGGCGTCTCGAGCTCGACGCCAGCCAGCGGAACCCGCACGTCTACCTCCTCCCTGTAGGGGTCTACGGAGGGATGCGTCACCTGCGCAGCCTCTATCCTGAGGAGGTCGAGGGGCCTTCTGGCTGGGTAGGTGTAGCCGGGCACTATGCCGCCCATGCCCGTGACGGGGGGTTTGCCCTCTTCGTACACCTCTCTCGGCAACTGTTGGACGTGGTCATGGTAGTAAGCCACCTCGCCCTCTGCGACTAGGTCGACCCCTACCGCGTCGGCCACTAGCTTGTCTACATAGAACAGCCCGAGGAGGTCCCGCCTTCCCATGAGCTCCTTTATGCTGTTCATGCCGAGGGAGTACAGTATGGCCTTCAGGCCGAGCCTCAGCGCTGAGATGTATCTGCGCAACGCCGCGGAGGCCCACCCTATGTCTAGATCGGGCCTGGCGCCTATCATGTTCGTGAGGGACGTCGGGCAGCCGCCCGTGTGGCACGAGTGGCACATTATGCAGCCGAAGGACAGCAACGCCGCAGTGCCGATGTTGGCCATGTCGGCGCCTAGGGCGACCAGCTTGGCTATGTCGGACGCGCTGTAGAGCATGCCGCCGGCCACCACCAGGAAGCCGTCCCTGACGCCGTTGTCCCTCAGCCATCTATCCACGACGGGGACGGCGTAGTCCACCGGTATCCCCAGGTGGTTCCTCACCGACATGGGCGTGGCGCCCGTCCCCGCCCCGGCCCCATCTATTATTATGCCCTCGGCCGTGGACCTCGCGACGCCGACCGCCACATACATTATCTTGTTGACGGCGGCCACTTTCACCAGAACCGGCTTGCCCGTGAGGTCCCTGAGGGCCTTGACCCTCTGGGCCAGATCCTCTATGGAGTATATGTCGTGATGGGGGGCCGGCGATATCGCGTCGCTACCCTCAGGTATTTTTCTGAGCTCGGCTATTACCTTCGTCACCTTGCGGCCGGGCAGATGGCCTCCGATGCCGGGCTTCGCGCCCTGGCCTATCTTTATGTTGACCGCCAGCCCGGCTCTCAGCAGATCCATATCCATGCCGAACCGCGCCGAGGCCCACTGGACAACGATGTTCCTATACTTGGCCACCTCGGGATGGAGCCCGCCCTCGCCTATGCCGGCCACCACCCCCTCCTCGGTGGCCGCCTTAGCTATGGCTATGTTGGGGTTGCCGCTGAGGGCCCCGAAGGACATGTCGCCGAGATATATCGGCGCCGACAGCCTCGTTCCGAAGAAATCGACGCCGACATCTACGTCCAGCCTGTCTGCGCGTTTGAGCA
>NZ_LCWM02000005.1:24467-45090 GCF_002077075.2 Thermoproteus sp. CP80
GTTATTAATTAATAACATTTTCTATATTTATAAACGATATTATACGCTTCACAATACGCTTTATGTCTTTCACTTATCTCGTCTACTGCTGAAAATTATTTTGAAATAATGTCAATATTTTGACAATAATGGAATTGGGAAAATACCCCGTATATCCCCCCACCGATCCCGACTTCCTGCGGGAACCGAAACGGGACAGGTACGACGTGGTCATAATAGGCGCCGGCGGGGGCGGCTACCACGGCGCCTTTGAGCTGAGCAAAGGCGGCATGAGCGTATTGATGGTCGACGACAAGGGCAATCTCGGCGGCTCCTGTCTGTATGAGGGATGTATACCGAGCAAGTCTGTTAGGGCTGGGATACACCTCCTCCACACGCTTAAGGAGATGCTTTCCTCTGTGGGCAACAACGACGTAGAGAAGGTCAAGCTGGCTTGGGAGAACTTGATAGACCACAAGGACTGGGTTCAAGATGTGCGCTATATCCAACATATAAGGGAGGTTAAGGAACATCCAGGCCTCGAGCTAGTTAAGGGCATAGCCGCCGTGGTGGACGAACATAGGGTGAGGATCCGCGGCGATGGCTGGACCAAGGAGGTTGAGGCCAGGTGGTTGCACATAGCCACCGGCTCCGTCCCGATCAAGCTTCCCGTACCTGGCGCCGAGCTGGCCATAGGCAGTATGGAGCTGTTTGGATACAAGACTAAGTACAGGAGGCTTCCCAAGAGCGCCGTGATTATAGGCGGCGGATATATAGGCGTGGAGGTGGCCTTTATGTTGGCGCGCATGGGCGTGAAGGCGACCATAGTGGAGATGTTGCCGCGCATATTGAGCGGATGGAGCGACGAGGTGGTCTCACACGTCGAGAGAAGCCTGAGGAAGCTCGGCGTCGACGTTCTGACCGGCTCCAAGGTAGTTGCCGTCAAGCAGGACGGCGGAGAGAAAATAGTCGAGTTCGAGTCGCAAAATGGGAAGGGATACGTCAAGGGCGAGGAGGTCGTGATGGCCGTCGGCAGGAGGCCGTTCGTCGACGGCTTGGACGCCTTGGGCATCGTGGAGCGCGGCAGGGTGGCCGTCGACTCGACCATGAGGACCAAGAGGCCTAACGTGTATGCGGCCGGCGACGTCATCGGCCAATACATGCTCTTCCACGCGGCCGTGAAGGAATCTACAGTAGCGGCGTGGAACATTCTCCATGGGCATCCGGTATACGAGGTGAACTTTAACGCCATACCGATCACGCTGTTCAGCGAGCCGGAGGCGGCCATGGTGGGCCTAAACGAGGAGACGGCCAAGGCTAGGGGGATACCCTACGCCACCGTTAGGTATCCGCTGGAAGACGACGCGCATGCACAGATATACAGAGCCAGAGAGGGATACGTCAAGTTGATAATAGAGAGAGAATCCCAGAGGATAATAGGCGGGGAGGTCGTTGGCGAGGCGGCCTCGTTGTTGATAAACGAGGTCGCGCTCGCCGTAGCGGTCAACGCGAGGGTGAAGGACTTGGCACTGCTGGCCCACGCGCATCCGACGATCTTCGAGGCCATAGATAGAGGCGCCGTCAGGTTTAAGCTCTAGGTTTTATAATCGTAAATATTTCTCTATTTAGCTTGATGTCCTTATTGAATAACGCCTTGAATCTAGCTATGTAGGGGGCCAACTTCGCAGCTTCCTCCTCCGAGAGCTCCCTCTGCTCCACCGAGACTCCCTCCGACTCCTCGAGGAGTTGCATGTATCTATCGCCGTCTATTATGCCGTCTAGGAGGAGGGATCGGGCGTACCTCTCAGCCGATTTCCTGTCCACGCCCGTCACGTACTCCCTCGGGACCTCGCCCCTTATGTAGATCTCGCCGCCCACCAGCCCCCTCGCTATCATGCCGCCGACCTCCTCGTCGTTGGTCACGCGCAGAACTACGACCGTGCCGCCGCCCATATACTCCCCCAGATACTTGCCGGCGGAGCCCCCCACCACGAGCACGCCGCCTCTGTGCTGGATGGCGGCCCTGGTCCCCGCGTCGCCGTATATGTATATTTCGCCGCCCCTCTTCGCCTGGCCCAAGGCGTCCCCCGCGTTGCCGTAGACGACGGCAGTCCCTCCGTTCATCGCGTCGCCGAAGTCGTCCTGCACGTCGCCGTACACGTCGAGCCGGCCTCCCGACATTACGTTGGCCGACGCGTTCCCCACGATGCCCCAGAGCCTCAGATAGCCGGAGGCCATGCCGTTGCCCAGATACCTATGGCCGTTGACGTTGACCACGTCCACCTGCCCCCGCCTACGCTGAGGAGGTCGACGTCTTGTCGTCGATTGTGGACGAGGTGCGGTTCCTCTCTGAGATATTCGACGAGATCGAGAACACCGATAGGGGCAAGCTGGAGGAGCTCGGCCAAGTGCTCGCCGAATTTTCCGACAAGGTGGCCAAGCGGCTGAATAGATAAATTTATAAAGTCCGATATATCTGCCGTCCCATGAAAACGGCAAAGCTATTCCTGGCCGTGCTACTGGCCTTGGCGGGCCTGGCCTACTCCCAGGTGGTCCCGGGCCAATCACAGACCCCGCAAATGCCTCAACAGCCTCCCTACATCGGCATCACCGTGTTGCAGAACCCGCCGCTGGCCTATCCCGGCGGCGTGGTGCAGCTGACCGTCATACTGACCTCGACCGCCGCCGTGGGCCCACTGCAGGTCCAGATAACCTCGCAGAGCTTGTCGGTCCTGACTGGCGGCTCGTACAACCTGGCGGGCCTGGCCCCGGGCACCCCTGCGACTCTCACCGCCGTCGTCAAGATACCGCTCGGCGCCAGCCCGGGCAGCTACGGAGTAACGGTAGCCCTGGTGAACCCCGTCAACAATTTCCAGTTCGAGAGCACCACCTACTACGTCCGCGTCGTCCAGCTGAGCTACGGCGCGCTGGCGTACCCCCTCGTGAGTGGCGTCTTGGCCCCCGGCGAGGTTGTAGACGTGCCGATACTTTTCGTCAACCCCACAGTGGACGTGGTTAAGGCGAGCGCAACGCTTTCAGGAGGTCCCTTCAATAGGTTCTCCAACAGCTCTCTGACCTGCTCCGCATATGTTCCCCCAAGCTCCAACTCGACGTGCTTCATACCCGCCGTTGTGCAGAACGTCCAGCCCGGGGCCTACACGGCCTACATCAACGTCACCTTGGTCGACATGGCGGACAACAACACAATCTCCTTCTCCAAGAACTTCACGGTAGTGGTCGCCGAGCCTGTGAGTATAAACATAGGCCTCGCGCCGCAGGGCCCCGTGGTGCCCGGGCAGCCCACAACCCTGCTGATCTCCGCGTCTGCAGGCGGCCCCGTCGAGCCGTCGAACGTCACCATAATTCCGCTGAACACCAGCGACGTGACCTTCATAGCGCGCCCCATAAAGCTTCCGATACTCACAAGCGTGCAGATACCCGCCGAGGCCATCATAAACAACTACGGCACGGTCACGGCGTCGTTCGAGATATGCTACTTCACCAGCATATGCACGACGAAGAACGTCACTCTGTACGTACCGTTTCCCAACATCACGGTCAACGTGGTCCAGAACCCGCCCTGGGCCTACCCCGGCTCGCTCCTGCAGTTCACCATAGCCATATCTTCGAACCAGCCGGTGGGCCCCCTGACGGTCTACGTCAACTCCGACGCGCTGGTGGTTCTGAGCGGCGCGTCCTTCAGACTGCCGGGGCTCGCCCCAGGCGCACCGCTGACGCTGACCGCCCTGGCCGAAGTCCCTAGGGACGTCGGGCCCGGCGTATATCCGCTGACGGTGACGGCAGGCGGATATACGTACACCTATTACGTCGACGTGCGCAAGCCCAACTTGGGCGTCTCGATAGCGGAAAATCCCCCTGTGGCGTATCCCGGCGCTCTGGTCACGGTCAACGTGGCGATAGCCAGCGATGCGGAGCTGCGGGGCGTCTCGGTCAACATATCCAGCCCGCTGGACGTACTGGAGGGCTCCGGATACTATCTGCCCGCGTTGCCGTCGGGGAGCCCGGTCACGCTCACGGCGGTCCTCAAGGTGCCCGACGGCGCCGCTCCGGGCGACTACCCGGTCTACGTGTCGGTGGACGGCGCCAACTATGTATCCTATGTACACGTGTCGTCGGCCTCCGTCGTTATCCAGAGCATAGCGGTGGAGCCGCCCACCGTCGTGGCCAACGGGCTTCTGCCCTACGTCAAGGCTGTAGTGTCCCTGCTGAACACCGGCGTAGTGCCGGCGCGCGGCGTATCGCTTTCGATATCGGGCGTGCCGGTCGTGGGCAACGCGTCGGTGACGTTGGGCGTTCTGCCGCCCGGACAGCCCGTACAGATACCGTTCTTGATCAACGCCAGCGCGCTCGGGCCAGGCCTGTGGAGCGTGACCGCGTCCGCGCGGTGGCTCGGCGGCGAGGTCTCCGCGACGGCGCCGCTCACCGTACTGCCCAAGGCGCAGCTAGAGGTGAGCTACAACGTTTCCAACGCCCAGCCTGGATCGACCGCAGTGGTGACCCTGACGATCAGAAACATGGGGCCCGTCCCGGCCAAGATGGTGACGCTCCAATGGACTCCAAACCAGGTCTTCCAGATCCACACGCCGAGCTCGTCGACGCCGACGGCCAACCTTCTGGAGTCCAACTTCAGATTTCTCGGCGATATATCTCCGGGCCAGAGCGCAACGACGACCTACCTAATAGATGTCTCCAGCAACGTGCCTGACGGAGTCTACTACGCAACCCTTGTGCTGGAGTGGAACGAGACAGGCGCCGTAACTCCGGTTATAGAGACCGTCCAGATACCCATAGCGGTGAGGTCCTCCATAAATCTGCTGGAGGTGGGGCCGCTCGCCGCCGCCTTGCTCATAGCGATAGTCGGCATCGCGGTGTACCTCAGAAGGCGGAGATCGGGGAGGGGCGTCGCCGGGCCTAGCTAAGGCCGCAAGCGACCTCTTTTAAAGGGGAGCTTGGATTTAACACGTGTTCGTGTCCATCCAACGCGCCCTGGACAAGCTCAGGGCCCTCGTGGGCTCTAGGGGCGATGCTTGCACGCCCGATTCCCTGGATCTCGAGCTGTCAAACGGGTTGTTCCTGAGCGGGTCTGTCGCCGTTCTCGCGCAGGGAGGCGCCTATAGATGTCTGGACGTGGGCGGCCTTGCCGACGTCTTGAGGACCTTCGCGTATCTCCAGACTATCCAGCAGAGCGCGTTCAAGACCTTGAGGCCTCCCTACGTGGAGCTGTACGAGGACGAGCGCAGATATGTCGTGTTGGGCATATATGACGACAAGGTGTATATGTCCGAGTGGTCCGGCATCCGCCTCTGTTGCTCTTGGGTAGTCGACATAGATGTGGATAGATACAGGAGGTCCTACGAGGCGCTTGAGCGGTTCCTGTCGGGAGAGCCATGAGCGGCCTTCTGGAGAGGTTCGACGTGAGACTCGACGAGAGGGAGCTGAGGATTCTGCTGGGGATAATCGGGAGCGAGCCCACCACAGCCTATAAGGTGGCCGTGGACAACAGGATGCATTTCTCCTATGTATACAAGAAGCTGTGGAGCTTCGAGCAGGAGGGGCTGGTGGCCTATTTCTGCGAGCCGGGGAGCGGCAGGAAGCTGTACTACGTGTTGCCCAAAGGCGTCTTGATCTTGATGGCGTATGAGGCGTTAAGCCCCAAGATGGCGGCCGACAAGCTCCGCGACAGGTGGAACCTCAAGGACTTCTCCGACGACGAGATCTTGGAGCTCGCCCATATATTCCTCAACAACTATAGGCCGGGCACGCCCGTCAACGACTCCGTCATGTCCGCCTACGTCCTATATACCAGGTATCTCGCGGGGGAGCTAAACGCGAGGAATAGGGCCCTCCTCAACAAGTTCTTCAGGAGGGCCTTCGAGGCGTTGATAGGATTAATAGGGGAGGGGTGCCTGCAGAAATGCGGACAGGACATAGCGTCGAGGGACTACATATGACGGCGAGTTGTCCCGGGACGTACAGAGTTGCCGGCAGAGAGATAAGGCTGGACGAAGACTGCTACCTCGAGAACCCTTCGGACTGGAGTAGAGATGTGGCCGTCTGGATCGCCGAGAACGTCGAGGGGTTGAGCCTAACCGAGGAGCACTGGCGCCTAGTTGAGTACGTTCGGGCCTACTGGGAGAGACGCGGAGAGTGTCCCCCCGTGGGCAGACTGCTCAAAGACCTCGGGATAACCTTCGAGGACCTATATAGACTCTTCCCCTCGGGCCCCGCGGAGGGCTTGTGCAGAGTGGCCGGGGTCCCTAGGCCCGGGGGCTGTTCCTAGCGCGGCCTATCTCGCGGCAACGTGGTGATGGCTTAAATAGTGGCCCTTCCACCATGCCATGAGCGCCGAGGAGAGGATATTCAGGGCCTTGGCCGACCCCCAGAGGCAGGAGGCGCTCGCGACCCTCCTCGAGAACATAGAGGCAGTCAAGGACTTCGTGCTCTTCTTGTCGGAGCTGAGGAGCTCGGGCGCGCTCGAGCTCCTGACGGCGGGCGTCGCCGCAGCTAGGACGCTCTCGGGCGACTTGATAGCCAGCAGGGATTTCGCCGAGAAGGCCGCCAAGCTCATGGAGCTGGCGGGGGCGGCGTCCGCGGTCGCCTCAAACACCGAGGGCATTGCCTGCATGTCCAAGGCCGTGTCGAGCGCCGACGCGTCGAAGCCCGTCGGCGTCTACGGCCTCCTCCAGGCCCTTCAGGACCCCGACGTGCAGAGAGGGCTTGGCTACATAATGTCGATTGTGAAGGCCCTCGGGGCCTGTCTGGCGTCGAAACAACAATTATAAGCAAGGTGGTTGGCCTAGTGCATGTCGGAGTTTAGGGTGCCCAGCGAGGGGGAGATCTTGTGTAAAGTGCTGGAGTTGCTCGGCGACAATAGGGTCAAGGTCGTCTGCCAGGACGGAGAGGTCAGGGTGACCAGAATACCCGGGCGGTACAGAAAGAGGCTCTGGCTGAAGACCGGCGACTACGTCATAGTGGCCGTCTGGGATTTCGACCCCAAGAAGGGCGACATCGTCCATAAATACGACAAAAGAGACCTGGACGAGTTAAGGCGCAGCGGCTACGCCGAGGCGATAGACAACCTGGAGAGGCTGGGCTAGGCCTGAATCCAGCCGAGCCTGGCGGAGGCTTGAGGTCAAGCTGTACGAGGCGGGGGCTCGGGAGGCGGAGCCGCCGGTAGGGCGCCTGGCGGCCACAACGGCCGCGGCCGGACCGGGGGCTGGAGCGCCACGGTTCTGCTCCTCAGCTGTACAGATAGGGTATGTCCAACATCACCGCGACGTCTCTATCTAGGGCCGCCACATCCTCGGGGCCTACGTCCGCCACGTCGTATTTGCCCAACGCCGAGACCAACATCTGTATCTCTACCTTAAGCGACTCTATGTAGTTCTCCACCCCCTTCTCGCCGCGGGCCAGCGCCGCTATCAGGAGGGGCCTGGCCATATATGCCCCTGAGGCCCCAAGCGCCAGGCTCTTAACCACGTGGCCGCCGTCGTAAAGCCTCCCCGCTATTAGCAACGATATCTTGTGGCCCTCCTCCCGCGCCTTCCTGATCGCCTTGAGCCCCACTAGGGTGGGGTATCCGAGATCCTTCATGGCCGCCGTGGGCGCCATGCCCGTCCCGCCCTCCTTGCCGTCTATCACCACCGCGTCGGCTCCCTCCTCCGCGGCGATCCTTATCACGTCGAGCGCGTCCCTAAACGGGCCTAGCTTTATCCAGATCCTCGCCCTGGGGTACGCCGTCCTCATGAACCTTATGGTGCCGGCTAGGATCTCGGCGGTGAAGGTGCCCGGGACCGAGTACCTAGTTATGTATTTCTCCTTCAGCTCCGCGTCGTCGAATTTGTACTTCGCCCTGAGCCTCTCCGCCTGGCTCCTCGGCACCTTTATCACGCCGCCCAGACCCGGCTTGGCCCCCTGGCCTATCTTTATCTCGAAGCCGATCCTCCCCTCCTCCAGATACTGCTCGACGTCCTTATCGCTGTAGACCCTATTCCACAGCTCGTCGTAGGCGTCCTCCACGCTCTGCTGTATGAAGACGCCGCCCTTCTTGTCTATATTAGTCAAATATGCGAGCAACCTCTCCTTGAACGAAGGATGCCCTCTCGTGAGCCGTTCGGAGTATCCTCTAACGGTCGCCACGTTTTCGCCTATCCCGTAGACGACGCCCGACCTCGCGGCCGCCCGGGCTATCTCGAGGGCGGTCTTGCTGGCTATATGGGTGGACCCCATGGAGCCCACGACCACCGGTAGAGAGGATTGGAAGCCCCCCACGACGGCGTCCGTCTTGACGTCCATAAAGCTCGGCTCCCTCAGAAGCTCGGCCGCCTTCTCGAGCCTCCTGGGCGTGAAGGCCGGCGGCATCAAGACCACAGTGTTCAGGGTCTTGAAGCGGGGGCAGCCCCTCTCGTAGATGCTGGAGCCCAGGACCGCGGAGCCGTACGACGCTATTAAGCCGAAGGGATATACGGCGTCCCTCCCCTTCAACGCCCTAAAGGCTATTTCACCCACGGGGTATCCCTCCAGGAACTCCCTATATCCTCTGAGCATGAACGTAAGGCCCTTCAGCAACGCCGTAATTCTGGCCGGCAACACTCGTCGACTTGCTGGGCAGTATTAATAGACCCTCGGGAAAATATATGACAATATCGGGCAAAAATATGTATATAATCAGCTCTACGCCAGGCATACAGGTAATTTCTCCCACAATCACGCCTATGGATAGCCATATTTACGAGGCTATGGATAGTAATACATACTTATCATGTACGGATAGCTAGATCATATGTACGCCTCTACTCGGCATTATTGGGTTTTATATTCCGCAGTATCCGGGTTATTGAAATACGTTGTCTCGTAATGTTTTAAATGGATCGCCGTATCGTCGGCTATGCCCTACCTTCACCCTGCGGTTCTGGAGTTCGAGAAAATGGTGGCCGACAGAGAGAGCTATAGAAAACAGCTGGAGGAATGGGTGAGGTACTCCTGGCGATGGGCCGTCAGGGATAGGTACAAGGCGGTCTTCAGAGTCCAGGCCTCCGCCTTGAGGGCGATAAGGGAGTTCCTCGACTCCAAGGGCTTCGTCGAGGTGCTTTCCCCCATAGTGGGGCCCGTGACCGATCCCGGCATAAGGGGGGCTAAACAAGCCACGATAGACTTCTACGGCGCCGAGTACAAGGTCATGTCGTCTGCGATACTCTACAAGCAGTACATGGCGGCGTCTCTGGGCAAGATATACTTCGTCAGCCCCAACATAAGGCTGGAGCCCAACGACAGCGTATATACGGGGAGGCATTTGGTCGAGTTCTACCAGGTCGACATAGAGATGTACAAGGCCTCGTATATGGACGCGATGGATGTGGCCGAGGATCTCATCACACATGTGGTCAAGTACATAAGGGACGTCCATGGAAGGGAGTTGGAATCGATGGGTAGGCAACTACGGGAGTTCCAGAGGCCGTTCAAGCGGTATCAACATAGGGAGGCGATAGAGTTCGTGAACAAGCTCGGCTGCAGGAACCCGCCCAAGGAGGAGCTCATGTGGGAGTGCGAAAAGGTGATGTCGGCCCACCACGACTCGCCGTTCTTCGTGTACGACTATCCGAGAGGGGCGAGGGGCTTCTACGACAGGGAGGACCCCGAGAGGCGCGGCGTCTTGAGGGACTTCGATATGCTGTATCCCGAGGGCTTCGGGGAGGCTGTGAGCGGCGCTGAGCGTGAGTACGAGCCCGAGAGGCTGGTCGCGAGGATTAGAGAATCGGGCGAGGACCCCGCCAAGTATCAATGGTTTCTGCAGATGGCCAAGGAGCTCTATCCGCTACAGACCGCCGGATTCGGCATAGGCGTAGAGAGGCTGACTAGATATCTATGCGGGTTGAGGGCGGTCTGGGAGGCCCGTCCCTACCCCAAAGTTGCTGGCATAGTCGGCGGTCCTTAGTAAAAAATAATAAATTTAAAATTTTATATTTTATAGTTCTTTGCTACTATATGAACAATACCTGTCCTCCCTTGGCATTCTCTAGGAATGTAGTGACGCCGACGACGTCGTCCACCAGCGTGGGGTCAAAATGCTCCTTCTTCAAGCCGGCGGCCTCCGCCATCATGGAGCATACATACACCTTGGCCCCCATCTGCTTCGCTTGTTTGAGCATGTCTTTCCAGCTCGGCGCCTTCATCCTCGCCATGCCCTCCTTGAGCCTCGGGACCATGGGCTCGAACTCCTTAGGCCATATCTCCGGCGCCGGCTCCTTCAGTAGCTTGAACATAGCCCAGCCGGTGAAGAACACGTGGACCTCATACCCCAGCGCGGCCGCGGCTTGCGATATTACGCCGACCGGTATCAGCTTGTCGTCGGTTCCCGAAAACACTATCATCGACACTTTCTCGGCCATGCTGCCGTAGTCTTAGCTCTATATATGTACTATTACACGATTCCATGTAATAATTGATATAAGGACTGATGTCAAGGGGCAACCATGCCCGAGAATAGATTGAAGGTGGACGCCAGAGGGATCGCGTGCCCGGGGCCCATCACGGAGCTCGTCAAGGCGTATAGAAACGCCAAAAACGGCGACATCATAGAGGTCATGGCTACGGACCCGGGCTTCAAGCCCGACGTTGAGGCTTGGATCAAACGGACCGGCAACCAGCTACTGGAGCTCAGAGAGGAGGGCGGGACCTACGTCGCCGTGATAAAGGTCACCGCCAAGAAATGAAGAAGCGGGTAGTCGTCATAGGCGGAGGGGCCGGCGGCGCCATACTGGCCAACAACCTCCCTCTTGAGGATTTCGAGGTTACTGTAGTCGATAGAAGCCCCTACCATTATTACTGGCCCTGGCTGCTCTATGTGGCGTTTAGGGGGTCCAGAAGGCCCATGAGGCGCGAGATAGAATCGCTCCTCAAGCCCGGCATCAACTTCATACAGTCAGGCGCCCAATCGGTGGATCTAAACAACAGGAAGGTGGTCCTCGAGGGCGGGAAGACGCTGGACTACGACTACTTGGTGATAGCCACGGGCTCGCGGCCCACGTACGAACAGATCGGCGGCCACGAGAAGGCCGTGGAGAAGTACGGCGATTACCACTCGACCGTCGAAAACGCCGAGAGGGTCTGGAAGTCCATCAACTCGCTCAAACAGGGCACGTTCGCCGTAGTGGTCGGCGGAGATCCCTACAGGTGTCCGCCTTCGCCGCTCGAGGGAGTCTTCCTGGCGGAGGAGTTCTTCAGGTCGCGGGGCCTTAGGGATAGGGTGAGGGTCGTGTTCGCTGTGCCGTACCCGCGCCCGTATCCGGCAGAGCCCATGAACGAGGTCGTCGAGCCGCTTCTAAAGGAGCGGGGCGTTGAGTACATCACGTTCTTCACGCTGGACAGAATAGAGGACGATAGAAAGGTCGCTGTGTCCATGGAGGGGGAGGAGCTCAAGTACGACGCGTTGGTCGTCATACCTCCGCACGTGGGCACCGACGTGAAGATCTCGCCCGAGGACGTGCTCACCACCGATAGGTTCATACAGGCGGATAAGTACACCAACAACATAAAGGGCTTCGACGACGCCTTCGTCATAGGCGACGCCTCGGCGGTTCCCGTCGCCAAGACTGGGGTGACCGCGCACCTGCAGGCGGAGGTGGTGGCCAAAAGGCTACAGGGAGAGGACGCCCGCAACAGCGGGCGCACAAACTGCCCGTTCGATCTGGGCTACGGCCTGGGGACCTTCGTCATAAGCGACTACAGAAACCCCGTCGTGAAGCTACCGCCGTCGCGCTTCTCGCATATGGCCAAGATGCTGTTCGCGGCGACCTACTGGGACATGGTGAGATATCCCGAGCTCTGGAACCCGATATTCGAGGCGTATTTCGACGCGACGGAGCCCGCCAAGCTGGCGAGGATCTATGTCTGAGGCGGATCTAGCCGTCGCGGAGAGCCTCTCTAGGGCGTTGAGGCCCGAGTCGGCGCGGGCTCTGGCCAAATTCGCCGAGATTTTGGTCAAGGCAGACGAGATGGGGCTTCTGGACACGCTTAGGGATCTGTTGGACGGCGAGGTCCTCGGCGAAGGGGCCAAGAGCCTTCTGAGCACCGGCACGGTCGCGGCGCTCATCAATCTCGACAGAATCTCCGCGGTCCTGGAGGCGCTGGCCAGAAACGCCGATGCTGTGGCCAAGGCGGTCTCCCTACTGGGGGCTCTCGACAGATCCGGCCTATTGAGCTTGGCGTCAGGCCTTGCGGAGCCGGAGGCTCTGGGCGAGGCCGCACGTGCCTATATGACCGCCGGAACTTTCTATCTGTTGAACGAAGCGCCGAAGATGCTGGACGGGCTTGCGTCGATGAGGATCGCACATGCGCTGGACTCGGCGCTGGCCGAAAGCCGCAAGGCGCAGGCCCCGGGCTTCCTGGATGCCTTGAACGCCTTGATGCTTGACGAAGATGCTCGGAGGGGGCTATACTTCTTCGTGGCTCTCCTGAAAAGTATAGGGGCCTCTCTGAGGCCTAAATAGGCACCTGGACCTCTACCTCGACCTCCGGCGGGGTCTGGCTTTTGTCGACCTTGAGGTAGACCTCCCGCGTGGGCGACCCCGGAGATGCGCCGTTGTTCAAAGCCCAGAACAATATGGCCGCGTACGCGTTGTCCACCTTGTCGGAAGAGCCGGCGAATCTGTAGACGGCCATCTTGCCGCCGTTGAGGACCTTGTCGCCGCTGGGATCCGGCGTGAAGATCTCGACCAACATATTCGCCCCCTGCTTGCCGTGAAACACCAAGACCGTGCCCGGCTTCAGGTCTTGAGCCAAGGCCGACCGATTGGGCACCTCCTTCAGCACGCTGAAGCCTCTCACCTCGCCCACCTCCTTCACCTCGACGTTTGGCATGGGGGGCGGGAGGTTAAGAGTATATAAAGGTTCTATCTACCCATGGCGCCTGCCGTGGGCGACGTCGTGTATCCATTCGAGGGCCCGCTGAGGCTCGTGGAGATATTGGACAGACCGAACAGGTTCCTCGTCAGGGTCGTCGACGGCGGGCAGGTCAGGAGCTGCCATCTGCACGACCCCGGGAGGTTGCCCGAGCTGGTGAGGCGTGGCGCCAGAGCTGTCGTGAGGCCCACGCGCGGCGTGAAGACCGACTGCTCGATCACGGCGATAGAGGCCCCCAACGGCGTCTGGGTCGTGGCCGACAGCAGAATACACAGCGACGTGGCCTCTCTATTTCTCGGCGAGGCCAGGAGGGAGGTAAAGGTGGGCGGCCGTAGGCTCGACTTCCTCTCCGGAGATACTTATATCGAGGTCAAGGGATGTACCTTGGTGGTCGACGGCGCGGCCCTGTTCCCCGACGCTCCGACCAAGAGGGGGGCCGAACATCTGAGGCTTCTGAGGTCGCTGATGGGCGCCGGACATAGGGCCAAGGTCGTCGTGTTGGTCATGAGGCCGGACGCCGAATGTTTCGCGCCCAATTGGGCCACAGACCCATCGTTCTCCCGCGAATTCGCCCGGTTTATAAAATCGGGCGGAGATCTGGAGGTCCACAGATTCCGCTACGCCGAGGGCCGCGTGATATACGACGGCGATGTGGGCCTCTGCAGCGGCTGGGACAGGCCGCCTTCGGGCTCTTGAGGTCTTTGCGGGGAACTTTTATAACCAGAATTTCGTGGTGCCGTGGATGTTATTTACCTAGTTCTCGCGGCGCTCGGGGCTCTCGAGGTCTGGATCGCGGCGTATCTATATAGAGGCTTGAAGTCGCTACAGTCGCTGGTATACCCCATACTCGCGAACATCCTCTGGATGAGAACCCACATGTATACGCTTGTCGATAGCTTAACCGACATGTTGGTCGCGCGGGGCGTCATATCGTCCGAGGAGGTCGCAGCGTTGAAATCTCTCTCCAGGCCGAGGGCCCCTACCCCCGAGGATCTCGACAAGGTCGAGGAGCTGTTGAGCAAAAAGCCTGAGGAGCTAAGCGACAGCGATCTCGAGGAGATCAGGAGAGTGGCGCTGGCGTTGCTCACCTGGCCCTCCCAGAACGCGGCGAAGCTGGCCGTGAAGCTGTTGTTCTTCGCGTCGCAGATAGAGAAGGGGCGGAGCTCCATCAAGCTTGCCGATAAGGTCGAGGTGTCATATGTAGCGGAGACCTGCACCGTCAAGCTACAGCTACATAGAGACGGCTCTGTCGAGGTCCTGGAGGATGCCGACATAGACTGCGTGTCCGAGAAGGTCGAGGCCTTGAGGCGGTTGGCGCGCCGCGAGGGGCCGGGCGACGCATCCGCGCTGAGCATGTACAAGCTCTGCCGCTCCCGCAATGACGCCGGATGTAGGGCCTTGATGTCGCGGCTCAGCCCGCTCGAGAGGAAGTCGCTGGATCTCCTCGTGGATGAATAGGCCTTTCCAGCCGGCGGCCGTCGACCAGGTGCTCGGGCTCCTGAGGGTTATACACTCGCTCGGAGGCAAGACGGATATCTATAGGATCGACGAGGAGGTCGAGATAGGCTTCGACGAGATAAGCCTCGCGGTAGGCGCCGCCGAGTCCCTAGGGCTCGTGGCGGTGAGGGCCGGCGACGTGGAGCTGACGGAGCTGGGCCGCAAGGCGGTTCTGGATCTCGACGACGTCAAGCAGGAAATCGCCAAGAGGCTAGCGTCGCTCACCCCCTTCGCCGACATCCTCGCGCTGCTGAGGCGGAAGGCGCCGGCGCCGTTGGGCGAGGTGACCGAGCTGCTCTGCGGGCTTGGGTACTGCGGCGACGTGGCCTGGAGGAGGATAGTGGCTTGGGCCGTTCTGTTCGGCCTGATCGAGGTGACGCCCGACGATTTGGTTCTGCCCGGCAACTCGGCGTAACGCCGACGGGCGGGGGACAGCTTTATTTATCCGTGGTATAGTTGCTCGATGTCTTTCAATTTGGTTGTGGCGACCGGCTGGAGGCAGGAGAGGATGTGCATGGAGGAGCTCTACAAGATCGGCGATATACTGGCGCGGCGGGTGATGGAGGTGTGGTTCACCGGCTTCGACGGGCTCCTCACGGCTGAGGTCGAGGGCGATCCGGCCGAGTTCACCAGGGCCCTCGCCGACTTGGTGTCGTCGGGCTACTACGTGCCTAGATTCGTCTTGAGGGCAACGCCGATAATGGTAGTCGTCAAGAGCGATCTGGACGACGTGGCTAGGGCCGCCTCGGAGCTGGCGGCTAAATATATAGGGCCAGGCGAGACGTTCAAGATAGAGCTGAAGAAGAGGGGCGTGAAGTACGACAGGCTCGCCGTCATAGACTACGTGGCTAAGGGGATAGACAGGAAGGTCGATCTGACGAAGCCGGACAAGATACTGTGGGTCGAGATGTTCCCCACGAGGACCGGCTTGTCGGTGATAACCGAGAGGGACAACTTCTCCCTCATGAGGATGAGGGTGGGGGGCCATGGAGGAGGGGACCCTATCTCTTGAGGGGCTGAGGATCCGTTATATAAGGGACGGCGGCGGGAAGCCCGTCGTCCTTCTCCACGGCTATTCCTTCAACGCCGATAATTGGTTCAGCTCCGGCGTTGCGCAGAGCCTGGCCGAGAGCTACGCCGTGTACGCCGTCGATATGCCCTACGGGGCCAAGTCCAAGAGCTCGAAGTTTAGGTCCGACGCGAGGGGCTACGCCAAGTTCTTGAGGAAGGTGCTGGACGCCCTCTCGCTCGGCGAGCCGCCCATAGTCGGCCCCTCCATGTCGGGCGAAGTGCTCATGTGGTATGTCGCGCTGGGCTACAGGACCGCCCTGGCCGTGCTAGTCGGGCCCGTGGGCCTCGACGACAGGGAGCTACAGGCCGAGCTCGCGAGGTCGGGCGCGCGGATCGCCGCCATATGGGGCGAGAAAGACGAGATATCGCCCCCCTCCGTCTACGCGCCTCTGCTGAAGAAGATGCTCCCCTCTGCGCAGGTGGCCGTATTGCCGGGGGCCGGACATCCCGCCTATCTCGACAAGCCGGGGGAGTTCCTGGAGCTGTTGAGGAGCTTCCTCGCCGAGGCCGGCTACTAGCCCTTCTGGAACACCAAGGCGTAGTTGTGGCCGAGGTCCTGGTACTCCACCTCCTTGAAGTCCCCGAAATATCTCCGAACCTCGTCGGGGCTCATCTTCAGGAAGCTCGGCGGCCCGAACGGCGAGCCCGGCTTATGCTCTATCAAGATGGCGTACCCCCCTGGCTTCAATATGCGGGCTATCTCGGCGACGGCCGCCCTCTTGTCGGCCAGATCGTGGAACACATTCGACATAACCGCCACGTCGACGACGCCGCCGGGTATCGACGTGTGCAACACGTCCTCCCTAAGTATGGACAGGTTGGGAGCGCCGATCTTCTCCACCTCCCTAAGGGCCTCCTCATCTACATCGACGCAGTAGACCCTCGAGGCCATGTCCTTCAGCGCCTCGCACAGCCTGCCGACGCCGCATCCCAGATCGGCTGCGACTCCGCCTCTAGGAGTATATTTAAGCAACAAGGCGTATTCGTCCTCGG
Organism: Thermoproteus sp. CP80; assembly: GCF_002077075.2. GTDB lineage: Archaea > Thermoproteota > Thermoprotei > Thermoproteales > Thermoproteaceae > Thermoproteus. The sequence continues at coordinate 40,929 of NZ_LCWM02000005.1, forward strand.
AGATGCCGCGCCAGTGGCCGCCGTGATGGTGGCCCCCGCGGTGCGTGGGGCCCTCCGGCTCCCTCAGCTCCCCCTTGATGAGCTTCGCGAGGGCCTCCTCCACAGGTCCGTCGTAGATGTATATCTTCAGGCCCCAGCTCCTCGCCATCTCGAAGCCCCTGGGCCCTATCTCGGAGACCACAAGGGCCTGGGCCCCCCTGCGGCGCGCCTCGGCCAACGCCGCGGCGCCTCTCGCCATCCTCGCTTGCCGCGCGGGGTTTTCGACCCTCTCGATGAGCTTGTACCGCCCCTCCGCTATCTCGTATATCGCGAGCTCCTCGCCTTCGCCAAGCCCATCGACGCGTCCGCCGGTTTCCGATATCACAATCTTCATGTAATCCGATATTGATAGCGCTATATAAGTTTTCTCAACGCCTCGGCGATCTTAACGGCCTGCCGCGACTCCTTGGGGTTGTGCGTTCTTATCGCGTTGGCGCCGTGGGCCACAGCGAGCGCCTCCGCGGCCAGCGAGCCTGGCAGGACCTCGTCGGGCGTCTTCGCGCCGAGTATCCGCCTTATGAACGACTTGCGCGACACGCCGACGAGCACGGGCCTCCCCAGCTCCCCGATTTTCTCCAGGTTCTTGATCACGTAGAGGTCCCATTTCCACCAAGGCCACTGGGGGTCGCCGTGCCTATACTCGCCGGCCATCACATAGGGGGCGTCGGCAGGGGGAAGCGTCGGAAACCCTATGCCTGGATCCACGACTATCCTCTCGGGATCTACGCCGCACCTCAAGGCGATCTCCACGCTTTCCCGCAACGCCGAGATCAGCCTATCCACGGGATCGGCTCCGGGCCTCGGCTCCCTCTCCCGGGCCATCAACACCAGCGACGCCCCGTAGTCCCTAACGACTTTGCACATCTCCGGATAGAGCTTGAGGCCCGTCACGTCGTTCACTATGGATGCGCCTGCCCTCAGCGCCTCCTCGGCCACCTTGGGCCTGTACGTATCGACGCTGATGGGAACATCGACGTGTTGGGCCAAGGCCTTAACCACGGGCACCACGCGCCTCAGCTCCTCCTCGGCCGGCACCCACGTATCCTTGTAGGGGGCCGTCGACATGCCGCCCACGTCTATCAAGTCGACGAAACCCCTCCAGCTATCCGCCAGCTCCACAGCCCTCTCAGGCACATCGGCGATAGAGCCGGCGTAGAAGGACTCAGGCGATGCGTTTATTACGCCCATGATCCTCACCGGATGGCCGGAGCCGATCGGCAGCTTGCCCAAATAGGCCGTGGGCACGCCCGGTGGAAAGTCCGGCTTTTAAACCATGTCGGGCGTCGCCGAGAGGCCGGCGGGCCGTCGAGGCCCCCAGGGCCTTGTCTCCTATCTATAGTTTCCATAGGGAGAAAATTTAATTGTATAGCGTAGATATGCCATGCAACGTGTTGTCAAGACCAAGACTTTTGTGTTCGAGGCGCCTATAAGCGAGGAGATCGTGGCGCGGCTTTCCCAGTGGGGACGCGTGGCCTCCAGCGGAGCGCTCACCGTCTTCACGATAGATGCGGGCGAGGTCACCACCAAGGTCATCAGGGAGGATGCCCGCGGCAAGGTGAGGCGGATCTACGTCAGGCCGCCGTGCGGTTGCCTCTTGGTGCTGGACGAGGTGAGGGACTTCGAGCACGATACCCTATACTACAGGTTCGTCAGGTACGACCCCTGCGCTCAACATAAATAGCCTGTTCTCTCCAAGCTCCGTGAGGATCTACGTGGAGACCTACGGCTGTTGGCTCGCCAAGGCCGACGCCCAGATATTGCTGCAGAGGCTGGGCGGCGTCGTCGCCGAGAGCCCGCGCGACGCAGATATGGTCCTGGTCTACACATGCGCCGTTAGGGAGGACGGCGAGGTGAGGCAGTTGAGAAGGCTGGAACAGCTCTCGGCCGAGGCGAGGAGGCTGGTCGTGGCCGGCTGTCTGGCGAAGGCCAGGCCCTATACCATAAAGCGGATAGCTGGAGGGGCCGAGCTGATATATCCCGAGCAGGTCGAGGGAGGCCGCGAGCGGACCATGCACAACCTGCCCGAGCCCGACGGCGGCTTGATCTACACGGCGCCTCTACAGGTGGGGTGCCTCGGCAACTGCACGTTCTGCGTGACTAAATACACCAGAGGCGGGGCCGGCTACGTGAGGAGCGCTCCGCCCGACTTGGTCGTGGAGCGCGTGAGGAAAGCCGTCGCGAGGGGCGCCAGGGAGATCTACCTGACCGGACAAGACGTGGTAACGTACGGATTCGACGCCAGATGGCGGAGGGGCTGGAATCTCCCCGACCTCCTGGAGAGGATTCTGTCCGACGTCGAGGGCGAGTACAGGATAAGGATAGGCATGTCGGAGCCGTGGGTGTTCGGGAAGTTCGTCGACGCAATTCTGGATATAGTTAAGAGAGATGAGAGGATCTACAGGTATTTCCATCTGCCCGTCCAGTCGGGCAGCGACGCGGTGCTGCGCAGAATGGGGAGGAGATACACGGCGGATGAGTACCGAGGCCTTATCTCCAAGATCAAGAGAGAGCTAAACGACGACGTGTTTATAGCCACGGACATAATAGTCGGCTTCCCCGGCGAGACCGAGGAGGACTTCGGACACACCTTGAGGCTGATGGAGGAGCTGCAGTTCGACAAGGTGCACGTGGCGCGCTACAGCAGAAGGCCCTTCACCGAGGCCTCCGTGATGCCCGGCCAGATACCCGACGCTGTGAAGAAAGAACGCAGCAAGCTCGCCTCGGAGCTCGCGCTTAGGATAGCCCACGCGAGGAACTCCAGGCTTGTGGGGAGGCGGCTGAGGGTTCTCGTCGACGAGGTCGACCACGGGCTTGTGGTGGGCAGGGCGCCCGACTATCGGCAGGTCGTGGTGGGCCGCGGCGGAGGCCCCCTCGGCTCCTTCATCGAGGTGGAGGTGGGGCGCGCGGAGCCCGTATATCTCTGGGCCAAGGGGGTCTAGAGGATCGCTTGCTCCCATGGGTACTTCTTGCTCCAGCGCTCTTCTCTCAGCCTCTTCAGCTCCGCCAACATCGCGTCCAGCTCGCCTCTGTCGATTTTCCTAAATAGCGGCTCCACGTCGCCGAGCTTTACGCCGGGCGCGGGGTCCGCGTCGGGCCACCTCACGGGCGGCTCTAGCCCCATCATGGACCAGAGCCTCTCTGCAGAGGACGGAATCACGGGATACAGAAGAGCCGTCAGCGCCTTCAGTGCTCTGTAGGAATTGTAGAGGACCGTCGCCGCCTCCTCGCGCCTCTCTTTGACCAGCTGCCACGGGGCGCGTTGGTTGAGGTACCTATTGCCCTCTCTGGCTATCTCCACGGCGTCCATCAAGGCCTCCTTCAGCTCGATCCTGTCGTAGTGGGCCTCGGCCGACTTGACGTATTTAGCTACAGCCTCGGCGAACTCGGCGTCGGGGGGAGCCGAGGGGCCGGGTCCGGGCAGAACTCCGCCGAATCTGGCCTTTATGAACGAGAGGACTCTATGGGCGAAGTTGCCCACGTCGTCGTTCAGGACCTTGTTCACCACGTCCACGGCGGTCTGCCACGTGAAGTCCACATCTCTATTCTCAGGCCTCATGTAGACCAAGACAAAGCGCCAGTAATCCACCGGCATCAGCTTAAGCGCCTCGTCTATCCAGACGCCCCACCTCCTGCTCTTGGAGAACTTATCGCCCTCGTAGTTCAGATACTCCGTCGAGGAGGTGGTGAGCCTCGTGGTGTAGCCTCCGCCGTTCGCCATGATGAGCGCCGGCAGTATTATGACGTGGAAGGGTATATTGTCCTTCCCCACGAAGAACACGGCCTTGGTGGAGGGATCCAGCCAGAACTCCCTCCACCTATCGGGCTCGCCCTTCCTCTCGAAGTGCTCCTTCACGGCTGAGATGTAGCCCAGAACCGCCTCGAACCAGACGTAGATGGTCTTGCCCTCGGCGCCGGGGAACGGGGCCGGTATCCCCCATTTGTTGTCCCTAGTTATTGCCCTGGGCCTTAAGCCCTCGCGGAGTATGCCCAGAGCCATCTCCCTCGCGTTCTGGGGCAACTCGAAGTTCCCCTCGACGTATTTCCTCACGGCGTCCTCCAGCCGCCTCAAGTCGAGATACCAATGCTTGGTTCTGCGCCACTCGGGCCTGGCGCCGCATATGGC
>NZ_LCWM02000005.1:45530-65841 GCF_002077075.2 Thermoproteus sp. CP80
GTCTGCGGATCCACCCCAAGCTGTATCGCCTCGACCTCTATCGGCGTGCCGTGCACGTCCGAGCCCGACACGAAGACGACCTCATGCCCCCTCAGCCTGAGGTAGCGCGCATATACGTCGGCCGACAGCACCGAGCCTATCATGTTGCCGAGATGAGGCACAGACTGCACGTAGGGCCAAGCGCTGCCTATCACGTATTTGGCCATGGCTCTGCTATCTCCGCTCTTTTAAGGCTTTTATCAAGACGCGCAGAAGGGCAGGCTACCGGCCGAACCTCCTCTGTCTCGCCGCGTATTCCTCCAGGACAAGCCTGAGGTCCTCCCTCTCTATTTCGGGCCAGTATTTGTCGAGGAAGAACAGCTCGCTGTATGCCGTCTGGTACAGCAGGAAGTTGCTCACGCGCTTCTCGCCGCCGGTTCTTATCAACACGTCGGGCTCGGGGTATTTTAAGTACGAGGTGTCTAGGCACTTGAAGAGGGAGCCCTCGTCGATCGTCTCCAGCCGCACCTCGCCGCCCATTATCCTCTTGATGCATCTCACGATCTCGGCCCTTCCGCCGTATCCCAACGCCAGAGTCAAGTCGTAGTCGCCATAGGACGACGTGATGTCCTCAAGCCTTTCCATCTCCTCGACGAGGTCTCTGGGCAACAGGGAGCGATCGCCGATAAATCTGACCTTAATCCTATTCTCGTGTATTATGGGATCCTCCTGAGTCCTCCTTATCTCGTTCTTAAAGATCTTGAACAAAACCTCCAGCTCCATCTTGCTCCTCTGCAGATTTTCCGTCGAGAGGGCGAAGAACGTCATATGCCGTATATCTCTGTATTCGAGGACCCAGGTGGCGAACTTGCGGACCTTCTCCACGCCGTGCCTATAGGCCTCGATGAGCGAAAGCCCGTACTTCCTCGCGTATCTCCTATTGCCGTCAGGTATCACCGCTATGTGTCTAGGCAGCTCAGCAGACATGCTCCCCTATGTGCTCGTCCGACGGCTCCAACAGGGTGAGTAAGGTCGGCTTGTCGCATGTGGCCAGCAGCATGCCTTGGCTCTCATAGCCCATCAGCATCCTCGGCTGCAGGTTGGCCACCACGACGACGTATTTCCCCACCAACGTCTCGGGCGCGTAGCGCTCGGCCAAGCCGGCCACGATCTGCCTCTTCTCCGACCCTAAATCCACCACAAGTCGTATGAGCTTCCGAGAGCCTTCGATCCTCTGCGCCTCTAGGACCTTGCCCACCTTCAGCTCCACCTTCTTGAAGTCGTCGATGCCGATAAGGCTCACGAAGGGGGGTTGCAAAATATATATAAACGTTATGCACTTCAGATTTTGAAATCCCTATATGCGGGGCCTACGGCGTATATCACCACGTTCCTCAGAGCCACGCCCTCCTTGACCTCGTAGTTCATCTGCACCGCGATGCCTTGAGCCACGTGGGCATATGCAGTCCTCTCGACGAAGTTGCCCACCATCCGCTCCTGCACCGGCGTCACCGTGGCGAAGTCGTCGCCGCTGGCCGCCAGGTATATATCCAGCCGTTGGAGCAAGCCGTCGGCGGATACCCTACACTCTATGAACACAGGCCCGTCGACCTTCCTCAACTCCATGGGGACCCCCATCTTCTTCAGCCTCGACAAGACCGCGGAGACCGTGGACGCCACCTGGTCGCGGCTTGGAAGCGGCAGAATCAACACGGCCGGAGGAGCCGATATCATGAAGCACCGTATCTACGCCTCTTTAACTTTATCGCCACTACCGCCGCGTAGGCCGACGCCGCCGCTACGCCGTACCCCAGGACTATCATTACGGGAATCCCGAAGAGGCTCTCGACGACCGACACGGCGATCGCGTTGGAATAGTTCCCGGCCACATACGGATTTCCTCCGTAGTACGCCTTGATCTCGTAGGAGCCTGGATTCGGCAGAGATATCTCGACGGTCTCTCTGCCGCTATTTATATATTTAGTAAAGGTATAATTATTACCATTATTTAAATTAATTACATATATATAAATAGTGCCGTTAACAATATTAGACTCAGTTAATATCGTCAAATATATATCTATGGGGGAATTGGGGACGGCGAGCTTCCGCGGTATCTCGATCGCCACCTGGGAGGGGTTCTTCAGTACGTAGACCGCCGTGGACGAGTTGCATTGGTAATACCTCGCGTCGCCTCTAAATACGGCGAATATGGTATGGAGGCCGGTGTAGTTGAAGGATAGAGGGAGCGCGAGGGATTCGCCGAGATACCTCCCGTCAAGATATATCGCCGGCACTACCGATGAATTTATCAATATCTCATATTTCCTTAAAACGTATATAGCCGATGAATTTAGAGATATATTTATAGTGCATCTAGCCTTTTCTATATATATTATTGTTGTAGATACCGCATTTGAGTAGTTCCCGGAGAAGCTCTGGAAATACGCCGTTATGTTGAAAACGCCGCTTCTGGGCGGGCGCCACGTGGTCTTGATCTGGGGCCCTTGGCCGCTGTATATAAGCGTGTTGTTCACGTAGATAGAGATGCGGCCGGGGACTTGGGGGCTTATCGAGGCGGATATGGGCACCGACGCTCCGTAGACGGCCCTCTGAGGCGCCGCCACCGACAGCACGACGCCGGCGCTCCTGACGACCAGCTGGAATGTAGCGCTCGCGGGGTACAGATCGCCGTTGCCCGGAAACGAGACGTACACGACGTAGGAGCCCGCGGGCAGCGCAGGAAGCCGGACTGAGGTACTGCCGAAGATCTGCACGGCGCCTGTGTAGTTGCCCACGGCTATATCTAGGACGCCCGAGACGGGCCTCCCGTAGACGTAGAGGCCCAGGGTCACGTTCGGAATCTCGCCGTAGACGGCTGCCACGTACCTAGGGACCGACAGCTCTGGGACCGACTTGGCCACCACTATAGCGGCGTTTACGCTAGCCTCCATGAAGTTCCTACTCGAAGGGATAAACGTGACAGTGGCGTTGTGCAGTCCGGCTCCCAGCGTCAGCGTATCCACGACGTCGCCGAAGCTCCTCCCGTCGACCGACACGACGATCTTGCCAGTAGGCCTCAACGTGGACCTGGCCGACGCGTTGAAGACGAGGATCTGGCCGTACGAGGCCAACACGATCTGGCCCAGCGGCGATCCGTTCACATACACCTTAAGGCTCACAGGCGCCGGCAACACCTTGATAAGCCTGGCCGCGCTCGACTGGGTCGTGTTGGCCGTGGCGTAGGCGACAACCGTGAAGTTGTACGTCCCGACGTCCAGCAGAGGCAGGTACAGCGAGAGAGGGGTTGTGCCGGTCGCTATAAGGGAGCCGTTTATAAATATGCCGATATTAGATTTATAATAATTATTGAACAAGTATGTATTTATTGTATATTTATTATTGGTTCCATACGTGATTGAATTGTTTAAATCTATAGTTATGTTGGGAGCCGCCGGAAGCACCTCAACTGACGCGCTAAGTAGCTGAACTCCATCTTGACTTATCATCAACGTGTAGTTGCCGGCCGCCAGGGCGTACGGCGGCAGGGATATGCTGGACGTCACCGGAAGGCTGACTCCGCCTATAGACGCAGTGCCGGGACTGTAGAGCGGCGGATTTAAAGAAATATTAAGCGCCTGACCATAATATACTATATTGGTGGAAATCGCTGGAGATACTACATAGGTTAAATTTATGTAGTATGATTCATTTGTCAACAAGATATTATATAGGCCGGAGTAGGAAGGAGTATAGACGCTGCCCATTGGGACATATATGCCGTTTAGATATTCGCGTAAATTACTACAGGTCGATGAGACATTGATAAATATGGATGTGGTAAAATTATAAGAATTGGTATATTTTATAGTACATATATTAGCTACATTTAATATATTTTCCGTATTATTTATCAGCACAATTATCTCATCTCCGGTCGGATAGAGTCCTATATTTACTATATTATTATATATTTTCTTAAATACTATAGTTGCATTTATTATATTAATATCTGTATTATTTATATTTATATTATTTTTAAAAACTATCGTGAGGTTGGTGTAGGTTGCTTTATTGACCACCTTCGGCGATATGGTATAGCTGGGCTGCGGCTCCGCGAAGAAAGACGGCGGAAAATCTGCGTAAATATTAATACCGAGTAGAAGGATTGTTGATATGAGCGTCAAGGCCATTACTTTCGACGTCTGGGGCACGATCTTGCCTGTGGAGCCCGCTATAAAGGTTGTCGCCGACGTGTTGACGAGAGCGCTCGGCGGCAGAGTCCCGTGGAGCTCCGTCTACTCCTTCGTCCATGAGGAGAGGCGCTCCCTGAAGCTGGCCCGTAGGGAGCGGCAGGAGTTCGTCCCTCCTACCTACAACCTCTACAGAATCAAGCGGAAGCTTAAGGAGCGGGGGATAGCGGCCGATTTCGACGTCTATGAGGCGCAGAACGAGATAGATAAGGCCATCGGCAGCCTCGACGTGAGGCCTTTCCAAGACGCCCTGGACGCCCTGAAGGCCGTCAAGGACGACGGATATAAGGTGGGCGTCGTGTCCAACATACTTCTCTGGAGGTCTGGAGCCACCAGGGAGCTCCTCTCCAAGCTGGACGTAGCCGGGCTGCTGGACGCCCAAATATACGCCGACGACGTGGGGTCCGTGAAGCCGAGCCCGCGTATATTCGAGATGGCGCTCACCGTGTTGGTGGGCGACATGATGCCCGACGTATATCTACACGTCGGCGACGACTTCTATGAGGACTTTATGGGCGCGTTGATGGCCGACTACGGGTCGGTGCTGGTGGATAGGGGAGGGCTATATATAAAGAAGGAGTACCACGAGGCGGTGCCGTGCCGCGCGTACATAATCCGCGACCTCAAGATGCTCGGCGTCATAACCCATCAGATGGAGAGCTGCGAGGCCAGATAGCGGATGTAGGAGAGCAAAGCCGCAAGTCCCTGGGACTCCTCGGGCCTCAGCTTAAGGGACTCGATCTCCAGCGCCTGTCTCGAGGCCTCGAAGAGGGGATCCGCCGGTATTATGTGGGGCTCCTCGCCGAACATATCCCTCACCATGTCCGGCCAGTTCCGTCCGTACACGCCGGCCACGTCGTGGTCCTTTACGTACATATTTATAATCGGCCTCAACACTCTGCCGCCCACGATCTTCGCGACGCCGGCCGTCGACATTATTGAGGACATATCTGGAGTCACCACGGGCACGGTGAAGTCGAGAAGGCCGGCGGCGCCCCAGTCGTAGCCCGCCGGCGGCGAGTCCAATATGGCGACCAGCGGGCCCAGCATATCGCCGATCTGCCTTATCAACGCCTCCAGAAGCCTCCTGGAGACGGCGACCGGCTTGTTCATGAAGGAAAAGACCACGTTGAACTCGCCCTGCTGGACCTGCCATCTCCTCAAGTAAAGCGCCTGGAGGGGGTTCGATATCCGGCCCTCGAAATACTCCGATAGGCTCGCCATGTTCTGCAGGCCGTAGGAGCCGGCCAGCAACATGGCCGCTGTGCCGATTCCCGGCGTCGTGTCTATCAACACCACGGGATATTTGGCCTTGCCCCGCAACGCGTATGCCAGCACGACGGCTGTGTTGACCGCCAGAGTGGTCTTGCCGGTGCCGCCCTTAAGGCCCGATATAAACGCCAACGTCTTCATTCCAGCTCGGGGGGTTGCGCCGGCCGTCTCTTGAGCTCCTCGGGCGTGGGCATGGGCCGAGGCGCCGCCGCGGGCTTCTCCTCTACGGGCCGCCTCCCCTGGGGCAACAGTATGAGCACGGCCCCGATGATGTATATCGCCACGGCTATCACGTTGGATATCAACACGTGCGACGCCAAGAGCGTCAGCACGGCGACCGCGGTGAGCAATAAGCCTATGTACTGTTTCACATGTCGCTAAAAGAGGGATTAATTAAGTTCTTTCGGCTATAATGACGGTCCGCCTGACTATATCGCAGACGGCCTCCATGTCGCTCCTCGCGGCGGCCTCCCACAGCTGCGAGCCGCGCCTCAAGATGTACTTCTTGCCTATCTTCTCAAGGAGCCCTTGGGCCAGCAACGCCTCGCATACGGCGGCTACCCTCAGGGTGACCGACCGCGTGGTTCTGAACTTCTCCTCGGACCACCGCGAGACGTCGCCCACGGTGAAGCTAACTACGTTGCCCCTGGCGCCCTCCACGAGCTTAGCAAGGTATCTCCCCAAGATCTCGCAGACCTCCACGGACAAGCCCTCAATATCTAAATATATAGTTTTCTATCTGGCGGAGTAGATGAGCCTCCCCTCGTCGTCCAGACGGCGTCTTATCTTTCCCGACTTGGCCAGAAGGTCCACGGCCCTCATGATGTCGGCGGCCTTATACCCCTTCGACTTCCCCCATTCGAACAGATCCTCCTTGGACACAGCCCCTCTGTCGGCTATATAGCCATACACGGAGTCGCCTATATCCTCCGGCCGGGCCGGCGCCTCGCGCCCCTCGGCGGATTCGCCGACGCCCAGATAGTCGAGCAGGCCGCCCCCCTTCCTCTCGCCCTGCTGCCGCCGCCTAGCCATGAGATAAATCACCCATATTTATTTCAACAGAGAAGCGCCTCTCCAGCGCGCGCGACGCGCATTCGGGATCCAGCTGGACGATGCCCAGAGGTCTCTGCGGCTTGGAGCAGGCCCTCAGCCACTCAGGCACGTCCTCCATATAGGCAACGCCGCCTATGACGGAGCCGTTGCCGGCGAAGGCCCTCGCGACGGGATCCCCCAGATACTCCACACGTCTGCCCTCCTTCCTGACGAGGCCCACGTCGACGGCGATGGCCAGAAGCGACTTAAAAGCCACGTTGTTTATCCAGCCGGACGGCGTGATCTCCGCCAGCCTTTTGTTCAAGGCGTCGTGGAGCTCCTCAAGCGTGGCCGCGCCCATGGCCTCGACGAGCTCGGCCAATAGCCTATATTGGACGAGGGCCGAGCTAAGGAGGGGGTGGAAGACCGCGGGGCCTATCGACCGATATATGGAGAGCAGCTCGTAGGCCAGCTTGGTCGGCGCGACGTTTTTGTCGGACACCGCCACCAGCCCGAGCCTTTCGAGAAACCGCGTTATGTCGCCCTTACCCTTCCCGAAGTCGAGGCCATCTTCTTTCAACTCCTCAAGGGAGGCCGACCCCCTCTGGACCACCGCCTGTAGATACCTCACGAGCCTGTCCAGCCGGATAGGCGGAAAGGGTATGCTCCTCTGGACGTGGAACATCGGCCCTATATGGGCTCCCGCAATAAATGGAAAAGCATTGCGAATAATCATATCTGGATAATCCACAGCGCGTTGAACAAGTACAACGCGTAGACCTAGGTGATGCTTATTAATCGATAGTTATACAGCACTTATGGAAATTAGAAAGTTGATAAGGATAGGTGAGAGGTCGTTCGGAGTCACTCTTCCGCGAGAATGGGTTGAGTCTAACCAGCTGAAGGTGGGCTCCCCCATAAAAATACTCACCGAGGCGAATAAAATCTTGATACTTCCCGCCACCGCCGAAGGCGTAGCCGTCGCCGTATCGTTGAAGGAGGAAGATGTGGAGAAGGCTCTGCGCGATGTGATAGCATATTATATCGAGGGCGTAGACGAGATAAGCATAGAGTCCGGCAACATATCGGCCTTGGTCGGGAAGGTCGAGGGCCGGCTGCCCGGCGTCGTGGCGCTCGAGTCGGGGGGCAAGCTGAAGCTGAGGATAGTGACCAAGGAGGACGTCGACATCGACGAGGTGGTTAGAAGCATGTATACAACCGTCATGGCCATGTTCCACCTATTTCTAGACTTCATCAGGGGACATGACGAGGAGGACGCCAGAGAGCTGCTTCGCATGGACGACCAGCTGGACCGCCTCTACTTCCTGTCCCTAAGGACCATAAAGAAGAACATCTACCAGAACCCGCAGGGCTTTGTGGACTACGCAATAGTGGTCAAGAACCTGGAGCACATGGGCGACGCCCTCGACAGATCGACAAACTACCTCAAACAGAACAAGGTGGGCTGCCACGAGGAGCTGGTCGGCGAGTTCGAGAACCTGCAGAGATACGCCGAGGAGGCCGCGAGGTCCTTCCTGGAGAACCGGCACGAAGGCGCCTTGAAGGTAATACTGGAGAGGGAGTCAGTTTTTAAACGGCTATTGGCGCTCTCCTCGTGCGAAGGCGTGGCGCCGATAATGCACGAGGCGATGCTGATAACGGCCCTAGCGGCGGACATAGCGGAGGCCGCCTACTCGAAATTCGTGCGGCAAAGAACATAGGGGGCGCCGGACGCATAGTCTTCTCGCCGCCCTTCACAGGCGTGATGGGGGCCATATACGCCGTGCTCGCGTTGTTGTTGATGCCGTCGTATTCAGCCGGCCTGGCGACCGTGCTGCACACGATAGGGGTCGGCCTTCTGGAGTCGACGGCGGCGGCCGCGGCCTCGACCTTCCTCAGCCTTCTGCTGAGCCCCTTCCATATAGTGATATATACTGCTAGGAGGAGGGTCTACTACCCCTCGGTGGGCGTTATGTACGTTTTCGGAATCCCTATCCCGGTCCCCCAGATAGCGGTCCAGGAGCAGACGGCCAGGCTCGCCGTGAATATAGGCGGCGCGTTGATACCGCTTGCCCTATCTACCTATATCTTCGCGAAGTTGCCTCCGCAGTACGCACTGGGGACCGCCCTGGCGGCTCTCGCCGCCTCCGTCGCCGTCTACTTCATGAGCAGGGTCGTCCCGGGCGTGGGGGTGGTCACCCCCGGCTTCCTGCCTCCCATAGTGGCGTTTCTGTTCGCGCTGTGGGCCGGCCGTCTGACTCCGGCGGTGGCCTATATAGTGGGCGTCTACGGCACCCTGCTGGGGGCCGACGTCTACAACATCAAGAGGATCCTCGCGCAGATGCCCCCGCTGGCATCTATCGGCGGGGCCGGCGTCTGGGACGGCGTATACCTAACCGGGATCATGGCGGCTACGCTGGGCCTGTTGTTCAGATAGAGAAATACGGGCGGCGGCATACTTGGGGGGTACGCCGGGGTTTCCATCGACCGCCCGTTGATGCCAACTCCATATGCCTATATATGGCTTTCTATTGATATCAGCAAAATAGAAACATGATATATATCAAAAAATTTTGTTTTTATTTTTTAATAGGAACCTCGCCGTATCTATTTGAACATAAACGACACGGTAATAATAATAATTTTATTTCTCTTTTTCTAAATTATTGGGCCTACGTCGGGCCTCCCCTGCCTCAAGCCCATCCCGGCGAGCCGCGAGAGATCTCCCCGCAGCAGGGCCACCAGGTTTCTCGCGTGTTTCCGCGACCTATCGACCGCGATGGATTTCAGCTCCCGCTCGTCGGCGGCCTCGTCCTCGTGCACCGTCACGTCGAGGATCAATACGTCCAGGTGCATCTGGAGCTCTATCAGACCGATGGACATGGCCAAATAGCTGAGCTTGTCCGTGAGGGACGGCCCGACCCAGCCCAGCACGAGCAACGCCGTGCAGCCCTCCCGAGCGAGCTTCTTCGCCCCCCATATGGTGTTCTTGATGCCGGGCACCGTGATCCGCCTCACCTCGACGTCGGGGGCAAGGCTCTTGATCTCGTCGATGGCCTCAGACGCCATGTCGACTCTGGCGAACGTGGTGTCCACCACGCCTATGCAGTCCATGGGCCGACCACAAGCTAAATATATATCTAGCCACCAAGTTCTGCGGCGGTTGGAAGACAAGGGCCGTCGTGATGCGTCTCGCCGACCTCATGTCTCCATCCTCCCCGGCGGCATTTTTGACGCCCTCGATGGGCGCGACGGCGGCCTCAGCGAGGCGGTTCAGCATCCTGACTATGTAGCCAGAGGACCGCCGCGGCGGTAGCCCCGGCCGAACGGCCTCCAGATCGCCTAGGTGCCTTCTGAGTAGCACCTCCGTTGCATCGGCCACGCGGCGCGGGGCGAAAGCAGGCTTACAAGCCCCATGTCCTCCGTTTCGTTCTTCATGAACATACAAGGAGTCCGGGGGGAGTATCAGGGTTCCTTCTGGATAGATTGTTTTGGCTATAAATACCAAGTATAATAATTTAATTATTGATAAAAACTGATCTTTAAAATATAATATTTTAAATAAATAAAAATTGACTTATGATCACCAACTCCACAGATTCGCCAAAGACGTCGGATACTGGCCGTTTGCTACTGCCTTAGGCTTCTCTATCTTAACTATGTTGACCATCGTATCGAAATACGATGCTTGGTAGCTGATCGGATCCACTAACGGCGCGCCGACGTTGTACTTGTCCGGCAACATCAGAGGATTTACGTTGAGGCCTCTCCTACGCCTCGGGTCGGCCTTTATCGTCACGCCGTCTATCACAGCATCCGTGGCCCCCCATCCCCAGTGCATGTAGTCCAGTACCACGCTCACCGCCCCAGGACGTATGGCCGGCGTTATCAGCACAGGCCCCTCGATGTACATCTTCCCGAGTGGCCCCAAGTCGAGCTCGCCCGAGTTGAATGATGGACTTTCCAATCTAACGAAGTCGCCGTTCTTAAGGCCGAGGCTCTTGGCGTCCTCCGGGTTCATGAGCACGTGCGGATACGGCAGAATCGACAACTGGGACCAGTACTCCACTATGGTGCGCTTGGCGATGAATACCGGCTTGAAGGTATGTAGATAGAACTTGTAGCCCGTCTGATCGATAGGCGTGCCGTCCGAGTATGTCGGCGGGTAGTACTTCGGAATTCCGGAGTAGTATTGGCCGGTCACGCTGTCCTTGGTCATGGCGAGGGCCTCGCTGAATATGTTAAACAGGCCTGGGAATCTATTTACCTTTATGTATTCTCCCTCATATAAATTGCTTGGCGGCGCTGCGCGTCCGCCCCTGTTGAGCACGTACACTACCTTGCGCCACCAGGGACCCACGGCCGCCTGCCACTTCTGTGGGTCGAACACGCTCGGCGGCAGATGCCTGCGCGCTTTTAGGAACAGCTCCATCTCCTCGTCGTCCGCATCGGGCACCTCATCGCCGGGCGCGCTCCCGGCGGCCACGTTGGCCACTTCCTTGAGGTGGAAGTGCTCCGGCCTCGTGAAGGGAACGCCGGGGCCGAATCCATCAGGCCCGAACCCGGGCAGGTTCATCTTCTCCGCGATGGCCAACAGCACGGCCTCCATGCTTATCGGCATCTGCTCGCCGTAGACCGTGACCGTCTCGGTCATGGGAGGGGCGGCCGGCTGCCTCACGACGGCGAACTTGCTTACCGAGCTCATGCCCTGAGGCGATGGAGACTCCACCATCCACTGCTCTAGGTATGTCACATCAGGGAAGATGTAGTCTGCGTATATCGACGTATCCCCTATGTCCGTGTCTATCGCTATTATGAGCGGGATCGTGTCGAGGTCGAGGAGCGCATTTATTTGCTCCTGGTTCGCAGGCGATAGGTTGGCCACATTGTTGGCATACAAGATGGCGATCTTGATGGGATAGGGATATTTGGCCTTGGCGGAGGGCAGAATGTCCTGGAAGCCGCCTACACCCGCGGGGCTGACCCAACCGAACGGGAACCACGAACGCTTGGCCGGGTAGCCTTGCTCCTTGTATAGGGTCGTCATCTCATATAGGTAGCCGGCCCTCATGATGCTGACCCCGAAGGGCGTCAGCCCATTCGGGACCCCCATGACGTTGAACGCGCGGCCAGATGCCGTCGGCCAGCCCGCGGCCCCTACGGTCAGCCCGCCCTTGAAGTCGGGGTTGCCTATCAACACGTTGAGGAGCTGTATGGCCATGCCCGCGTAGGTTCCGTTGTAGTGGGCTATCGGTCCTCTGTAGACGTCCACGGCAGCCTTATGGCCGTGGCTCGTGAACTCTCTCGCCACGTCCTCCACATCGGAGGGATTCGCACCGGCCAGCTGGCACCACTCATCGAAGCTCTTGGAAGATGCCTCCTCCCAAAGTAGCTGGAAGGCAGACTTGACCCTGATTCCGTTTATGGTAGTGTCCACGAACAAATCGCCTACAACGGGGTTCTTGTCGTCGTAGGGGTTGAACGCCACAGGTTGCCCGTTGACCATGGCCACGAAGTAGTCATATGGATTGGCCCCGCTCGGCACTTGAAGCCCCAGATCCGCGGCGCGCACGAATCTGCTGGCCCTCCCGTCGGGCTCTATCTTCACGAGCCACGTAGCGTTGGTCCAGTGCAAGTAGCCGTTCTGCTGGGCCGCGGCCTTGTTGGCCGCGCTGAGAAACGTTGCGTCGTAGCGCTTGTTCTCAATTATCCACCTTATCATCGCCATCGCGAGGGGCAGATCCCCTCCAGGCTTCACCGGGATCCACTTCCAGGCCTTCGCGGCAGTCGTGCTGTACCTCGGATCGATCACCGCCAGCTTTAGGCGCCCGCTGACCAGGCCGTCGGTTATCTGCTCCGTGACGGTGACAGGACCGTAGCTCGCCTCGAACGGGCTGGTGCCCCAGGCTATGACGAACTCGGCGTTGGCGTAGTCGGGCTTAGCGGTGGCCGGCCCTGGGAGCCATCCGTGGACGGGCTGCCCGGGGCCGATGCCGGTCTTGTCCCACCCGACGTACTGGGCTGTAACCAGCTTGACGGACACGTGGTGCGCTATCTCGCAGAACGATAAGTGATCCAGGACGTTGACGGAGCCCAGGGAGTACTTGGTGAACCTAATTGCGAGGTCGTACCTGCTGCCCTCGATGCGGCTGGCGAAGAATATGAACTGGTTGTTCTTGGGGCCCAGGTCCGGATGGTCGGGATCGATGAGGACGTCGAGGTGATCCTTGTACTTGGCCTTGAACTCGTCCACGGTCATCTGCCCCATCATTATCTTCTGCACGTCCGCCGCCATCGAGGCTGCGAGCTGGGGGTCCCTCAGCTTTATCACGTCCTTGAGCCCTTCGATGTACCTGTTCTCCTCGCCCGGCACATCCTTGAATAGATAGCCGCCGTTCACAATCTCCTCTATTGCCTGCTCGAACGGGATGGAGATCCACTTATTGGAGCCCCTGGGACCTGCGCGCTTCAGAACCTTCACAACCCTATAGGGGTCGGCGTAGTCCTGAATGCCGGCCTGGCCCTTGGGGCAGAGCTTGCCGTCTATGATCGCCGCCTGCTTAGGGGACATATCGTACGGGAGCCAAGGCAACATGTTCGTCGGTATGTAGGGATTCCCGTCGATCTTGACCGGATAGCCGTTCCCGTTCTTATCATATTGTATCTTCACCTTTATACCGCAGTTGTTGTGGCACATGAAGCAGGCGGAGTAGATTATGTTCTCCGGGTGCGCGAGCTGATATACATTATAATCGTTGTAGAAGACCTTGGATCCTTCGATAGAGCCGTTGGAACTGGATCCGCCGGCCGAGCCGTTGGTCGGGACCGGGGGGGATTGAGCCGCGGAGAGCAACGCCGAGAACGCCGCCGCGCCGCCGAGCAACGCGGCCGACTTCAGGAATATCCTCCTCCCCTCGTCCATCGCCCTTCCCTTCCTGGCAGTCTCGTTCCCGCTCATGGTCATCCCACAAGCGGCACCCCCTCCTCCATCATGGGCTCTGTGAGACCTATGTAGTAAACGTTCGGCTCGGTGCCGAGCTCCTCCTTGAGCCTGGACGCGCCCTGCTCGCGGATCAGCTTCGAGACGAGGCTGTCCGGGTCGTTGAGATCGCCGAAGTAGGTCGCCCTGCCAACGCAGGTCGTGACGCACGCAGGCAACATCCCGGACTCGAGCCTGTGGATGCAGAAGTGGCACTTATGCGCGTTGAACTTAGGCGACTTCCTGCTGTCCACCGGACGATCCCATATGTCAACACCGTACTCAAACGACGTCCAAGTATCGTAGTACTCGATCTTGGGCGTCCCATCCGTGTAGTTGAGGCCCCAGTCGAAGGTCCTGGCCTGGTAGGGGCAGGCGCTGATGCAGTATCTGCAGCCCATGCATGCATTGTAATCGATTGCGACTATGCCATCGGGCCTCTTGAAGGTGGCGGCCACAGGGCAGACTCTGACGCATGGCGGGTCGTCGCACTGCATGCAGGGCCTCGGAAGGAAGGTGGCCGACACGTTAGGATAGCTGCCGTGAACGCTCACCACAACCGGCCTGTAGACGACTCCGGGGGGCTCCTTATTCTCGACTTTGCACGCCACTGTACATGCAGAGCAACCCACGCATTTACGCGCATCGATGACCATCACCCACTTACGCTGGTTCGCGGGCTTGGCGAGGGCGCGCTTCAGATCCTCCATCATCCTATAAATTGGGCTCTGCTCGTACCCGGCCGGAACCTGTATCGTCGGCTGGCCCGGCAGCCATGTGTACGGCTGCGACCAGCTCTCGTCGTCGAAATCCGTCTTCGCGACGGCCACCTGCGCGGCCTGTGCAACTAGCGGGGAAACCGCGACAACCCCCTCGCCGGCGGCCTTCACCAGTTTATTCTCCTCCACGAGGTTGGGCCTCTCGGCTCCCTCCCTGCGAGTCAGGCTTTCAATTATCTTAGTGCTGATCGCCGCCAGCCTCTCGCGTTCCCTGGCTATGAGGGCCCTCGCCGCTTGTCCGCCGTATGCCAGCGCAGATGACGCCACCCTGGTCAGGGCACTCCAGTTGATGGAAACAGCCGCTAAGAATCCGGCCGTCGCCAAGCTGGCGGACCTCAGGAACCCCCTCCTCTCCATCAGCTTAGGCCCGCCCACGCCGCCGCTGATGGGGCCCGTCGATCCCCCGCGCCCCCGCCCAGGCATCGTGGAATCCGCCGCCCGCGGCACGAGCGGCAGGAGGCGGTAGCCGAGATACAGCAACCCAATGCCGAACGCCGCCATGAACATGACCACCTCCCATTCGTGGATGCTCGGGAAGTACGTGTAAACGAGCTTGGGATCTACGTAGGCGTACTGCAGGCCCGGAATCTTCGGCACAGCGAAGGCCGGGATGACCTCAACAAGGCGGACCGCGAAGAAGAAGATGCCTGCGAACGCGCTGCCGATGCCGACGATTATGGGCCTATTCCTGAACCGGTTGCTGAGGAGGATCCCGGGGACGATGAACCCCAGCAGGACCTCGAAGATCCAGAAGACGTACCAGTACTGCCCGAACAGGACCTCGTTCGTAATGGTTATGCTGACGGGGTCCCCGGTTCCGTACCAGACGGGAATTACGAGGTCGAAGGCTATGAGCACGGCGTTCCCGATGAGGAGCCAGTAGACGATCCTCCCCAGATACGCGATCATCTCCCTGAACTCATCATCCTTCCTCGGCCATAGAACCACTAGGATTGCCGTAAGGAGTGCCGCCCCGGAGAACAACGCTCCGGCTATAAACATTATCGGAAGTAGCGTAGTCCACCAGGGATAGGAGAAGTATATGGTGGCCAGTATAGATCCGACTCCGCCGTGGAACCCCAGTGCGAGGACTAGGCCAAACGCCCCCAAATATAGGAAGGACTTGCGAATCGACTCCGCGCTCCTCTTCAGTCTCTCCGGAGAGCTGGCTCTCGGGCGTAACAATTTGGATATCAAATTATTTATACGGGCGCTTCCGCCGAGCGAGCCGAGGCGGCCCTCTATCACGTCGAGGCGGAACAATAGCAGGAGCTCCACGAGGAGGAGCGTGAAGTATATAACGTACAACCACACCACGTCGACCAACACCGAGTGGAACTGGGGCCTATAGAGCGTCTCGATCGCGCGTTCGGGGTGTCCGAGGTCGAGCGCTATCGTGCCGATGGCTATGATCAACAGCACGAGGGCTGTGTAAAGGGACAGCTTAACTATGGGCTCCAGCTTTTTCACACTGAGTACGTTCACGATCACGGAGAGCAAGAAAGCGCCGGCGGAGGCACCTATGAAATACATGTACGTCGGGACGTACAGCCCCCACACCACGTAACTCGTCGTGTTGCCCGAATCCACCGGTGAGGTCAGTTGTTCGTACACCGCTATGGCGCCTATAATAAATGCGGCGGCCCATATTACCAACAATACGACTTTCAGGACCCCGCGCATCGGGCCGTTTACGGCCCTCTGGCCGGGATCCTCTATCCTTTCGCTTGCCATTAAACCTCGCGATTTGCCTCTATTTAACTTTTATGTATTTAATTCTTTCCAGCTCTATTTAACTTTTATGTATTTAATTCTTTCCAGCTCTATTTAACTTTTATGTATTTAATTCTTTCTATTTTTGCCAGCCATAAGACGAAATTATTTAAAAATATTAATTTATACCAACTCCTGCATGTTATAGGCAAAATTTCTATAAAAATATGAATTTATATCAACAAATATATTATCATAGATTAGTGTTTAATCGATTATATAATATATATTCTATTTATTAGTTAATAAATTATATAAGTATGCAAATCCGCCCTGAAAAGATGAGGTGCTGTAGGGCCTATGAACAACAGACAAATGCAAAGAGGACAAGGGGACCTATAAAGTCGATAGAGCTTTTAATACATGAACCGTGTCGGCAATACATATTTTTACAATTCCGGCCTGGTAGGCCGTCGCTCTAGAACAGAAGGTAAAGCCTCTTCATGAAGCAACTTGTTGGCAACTCTAACAGGGAATGCACATATTCTTGGATATTTTCGATGATTTTGGGCATAGACATCTCATACAAGACGGTTGAAATATTGTATTCACACGAGCCGGCCATGATAGCTCTGCATAACCTGCGCAGTCAACTGGCGCTGGGTTCTTGAGAAGTAGGGAACTTTCGACTCGATCTAGCTTGCGCGGGCCCCGGGAGGACAAAAGACGTCGAGAAGAGGGAGCTAGCGGGAGAGGATGTTGGGCGACCTTGACCGCTTCGTCCGCCTCGCCGATATGCAGGGGGTCGACGATAGGGTGGCTGGGAAGCTCGTCGCCCCAGCCCTGGAGCTTATCATGCTGGACAGGGCGCTGAGAGACGAGCTCGATAGGGAGGAGGCCCTCCTCCGCTTCGGCGAGATGCTGGCCACCGCGATAACGACAGCTCCGTAGGGGCTGAGGAGGGCCGAGCGGCCGTTGGAGGAGACGACAGAGATTTGCGGCGGAGTTCGTAGCCTACATACTTCAGAGAGCTAGGGGGAGGGCAGCGCCGTCTATGAAAGGCCCTGGAAGTCGTGGAGGGGAGCGAGGGGCTCCCTAAAGCTGGAGGGTTTCGAGAGCAAGGTCGAGGGGCGTCTCGTGAAGGTCATAGGCGGTGGGGCTTGGCTCGAGGAGGAAAGAAGCAGGAAACCCCTAAAGATCGCCACAACGGCGGGGGTTGACGGCATATGGCGCGACTACGAGGTGGCGTTCGGCAGTGGGGAAACGAAGCCGTGGGCTTCGTCGTCGCCAGGACGGATGCGTCGGGGGCAGGAAGGCAGACGCGGAGAGGCTCGCTATCCTCATAAAGGCCCTAACGGGGAAGCGAAGGTTGTGCCGCATGGACGGCAAGATAGGGATCGTATGCGGCAGGAGCACCTAGACGGCTTCATGCTGTGTGGAGCTCGCAAACGTCATAGAAAGGGGCCTGAGGAGATGGGCCGCCGGTAGGGCCCCAGGTAGCGACTCGGGGGCTAGCCGCCATGTCGCCAAGATAGGCACCACGTCGCCCTTCTGAACTTAAGTCTCTAGGCCCGAGAGTAGCCTTATATTTCAAATCCCCATAGAGGTCCATGAGGAGATTCGGCGTCTCTCTGCCGGACGAGCTCGCGCAGGAGGTCGACAAGATCTCTCAGGAGCTAGGCGTGACCCGCAGCGCGGTGGTCGCGCAGGCCGTGTCGAGCTTCGTCCACACCTATTCCCAACATCTGAGGGACGGCCATAGGTGCCTCGGCGCCGTCATCTCGCTGACGGAGGGCGTGGAGGCGGCGAGCAGAATGATGGAGGAATATAAGGACCTCATAGCGAACTATTCGCACATGCATATAGGCGATAGATGCCTCTCGGTGTTCGTCGTCCACGGCGACGGGAGGCGGATCGGCGAGTTTTTGATGGGCCTCTCCGAGAGGGCCGCCAGGACGTTGTTCACGCCGCTGGAATAAATGGAGGGCTGGATACACGCCCTGCGGGACCTCCTCGTGGACAACCTGAGGCGCAGCAGGTTCCCCCTGCCGGCGGATAGATCCATCTGCAGCCGGTGGGCCTCGGGCCTGCCCGAAGGGGGGCGGCGCGTGTTGTACACCTCCTGTATGTACCAATTGGCTCCTCTGATCGCCAGGGCCGTCGACGTATTGGAGAGAGTCGGCGCGGGCTCCGGCGGCGTGAGGGCCAAGATGGCGGCCGCCGGCGCTAGGCTCTTCGGCGGGCTTCTCCTGAGGCCTTCGGACGAGGAGGCGGGGCGGGCCGACGGCATCCTGCGGAACATCGCCGCCATGTTGGGCAGGGCGGGGGTCCAATTCGGCGTATTGAGGGACGAGCCGTATTCGGGCGCCCTGCTCTACGAGCTGGGGTTCGAGGAGGACTTCGCGTCCTACGCAAGGGAGGTATATAGATACTTCAAGGAGCGGGGGGTCGAGGAGGTGATAACCGTGGATCCCCACACCCACTACGTCTTGGAGAGGGCCTACCCCAAGTACGTGGACGGCTTCGACCTCAAGGTGGTGAGCTACATGGATCTCGTGAGGCCGTCCAGGGCCTCGGTCGCCAAGGCGGTCGTGCACGACTCCTGCCTCTACGCCCGATATCTGGATAGATACGACGTATATAGGCGGTTGCTCGACTCCGCGGGAGTGGCCCGCGTCGAGGATCCCTACGTGACGGGCAAGGCGTATTCGGGATGCTGCGGAGGGCCCATAGAGTCCGTCAGGCCCGACGTGGCCGGCGAGGTCGCCAAGATCAGGTCCAGGCAGCTCTCCAGGCTTTCCGACGTGGTGGTCACCGTCTGCCCCATCTGCCGCGTCAACCTATCCCGGGCGGCGCCGACCCTCAAGGTATTAGACCTAGCCGAGGTCGTATCGTGATAGCCGAGATAGATAGATGCGCTCGGTGCGGCTTCTGCGAGGCCGTATGTCCGACGTACAACGCCGTGAGGATGAGGCACATGGGCCCGCGGGGGAGGCTCCAGATGGCGCGCATAGCGTTCGACGGAGGGGCTCCGTCGAGATACGTCGTCGAGAGCCTGGCCACGTGCCTGAGGTGCAGGGCGTGCGAGTTGGTGTGCCCCGCCTCGATTAGGATAGTCGACGTGATCGTCGAGGCCAGGAGGAGGCTCTATGCGCGTGCCTAGGGCGTTCGTCGAGGAGGCCAGGGGCAGGTGCAACCCCGACGAGGAGTGCGCCGCCTTGCTGTTCGGCGTCGGCGACGCGGCGAGGAGATGGGCTTGGATGGAAAACGCGGCGAGGAGCCCCGTCGAGTTTCGCCTCGACCCGGAGCGCGTCTATAGGGCCATCGCCGACGCGGAGCGGCTCGGCCTGGAGCTGGTCGCAATATTCCACACGCATCCCGGCGCGCCGGTGCCCAGCCCCCTCGACTTGAGGCATATGGCCATGTGGCCCGTGGTGTGGATCATAGGCGATGTCCGCACCATGGAGCTCAGGGCCTGGCGCCTAGAGCGCGGCGTTCTGCGGGAAGTCGATATATACATCTCCTAGAATTACCTCGTGCTGATACTGACCTCGCCGGTGAACATAAGGTACTTCTCGGACGTGGAGCTGGAGACGTACGAGAGGTTCGCCGCCCTGCTGATATGCGGATCCAGGAGGGTGTTCGTGGTGCCCAAGCTGGAGGAGGGGAGGGTGCCCGGACCCGCGTATGTATACTCCGACGGCGAGGACCCCGCCGAGGCCCTGAGGAGGGCCGCGCAGGAGTGCGGAGGCGGCGAGGTCGAGGTGGACGGACGCACCACCTTAAGGGCTTGGGAGGTCGTGAGGCGGGCCTTAGGCGGGATCTCCACGTACAAGATAGCCGACGAGTACATAGACGGGCTCAGGGCCGTGAAGCGGTCGGACGAGGTCGAGAGGATAGCCAAAGCCGCCCAGGCGATAAGGGAGGCCATCGCCGAGGCCTACGCCGGGCTCTCCCCCGGAGTCCCTGAGAGGAAGGCGGCTGCCGACATCTATCTGAGGCTCGTCGAGAGGGGGCTGAGGCCCGGCCCCATATTGGTCCAGTTCGGCGAAAACACGGCGCTTCCCCACCAGGGCCCCACCGGGAGGAGGCTGAGGGAGGGCGACGTGGTCGTGATCGACGTGACGGCGGCCTACGAGGGATACTACGCCGACATAACGCGGACGTTCGCGTTTAGAGGCGAGCCGCCGGGCTTTAGGGAGATATACACGGCCGTCTCGGAGGCCCAGGCGGCGGCGATAGCGGCGGCTAGGCCGGGCGTCCAGGCCGGCGACGTGGACAGGGCTGCGAGATCGGCCTTGATG
>NZ_LCWM02000042.1 GCF_002077075.2 Thermoproteus sp. CP80
CCAATAAATCTTGTAGTTCTCAACTAAGTATTTTTATAGTGGTGTAGTATTTCTTATGGCAAAGCTCGCCAAGCCCTGCATCCTGGCGGGCTCCTGTCCTGGGGATCTCGGCGAGACGGAGGTCCTCTGGTTCGGCGAGGTTAAGTGCGTGTCTAAGGCGTCTGCGGTGGTGAAGCTCTTCGGCGCGTTGGAGGCCGCTATTGTCCACGTGAACCTCGCGGCGGTGAAGGCCGAGGGCCGCACGAGGCGGATCCTCTGGCTGGTCTTATGGGCGCTCCAATATACAGGCTTCTATCTATCCACCGGGGACAGCGCCTATTTGGAGAAAGCCCTTGGGTCCCTTCGGAGGGCCGTCAAGCTGTCGTATGCGTTGGCCTCCGACGCGCCGCTGGGTTGGGTCGTATGTCTCGACGAGGTTTGCGCCTATATAAATGCGGCGCGGGCTTGGGTCCGCTGGACCGAGAGGCGCTTGGCCCAGCTGGACCGAGGTCGGGAGGTTATCATGGTTTTGAACCACGTGGGCAACGTCCTCTTCGAGCTTATGCGCACGAGGAGCCATATGGTGCTGACCCGCGGCGGCGTGGCTAAATACATCCCCACATCCGTCCAGCCCGACCGCCTACTAAACTTTTAAACACTTGGTTCTCGCACCCTTGTGTCTGAGGTAAGGGCCATAGTCCGCGTCGGGGATACAGATCTAGATGGCGGCAAGGCCACGGCCTTCGCCCTAGCCCGCATAAAGGGCATAGGCATCTCCTCCGCGTTCGCCATATGCAGGAGGCTGGGCATAGATCCCTACGTTCCGCTGGGCTCTCTCAGCGACGAGCAGATATCGAAGCTGGACTGGGCCGTGAGAAATCTGCGCGAGATAGCGCCGGCTTGGTTCCTCAATAGGCGTAGGGATCCGGTGAGCGGCCGCGACGTCCACCTCATAGGGTCGGAGTTGATACTCGCCGCCAAGAGCGACATAGATCTGATGAAGAAGCTGAGGAGCTGGAAGGGCATGAGGCACGCCGTCGGGCTGAAGGTCAGAGGGCAGCGCACGGTGACCACCGGCAGATTCGGCCCCACCGCAGGCGTGGCCAAGAAGAGAGAGGCGCCTCAAGGAGGGGCTAAGCAGTAGCCATGGGCGGCACGAGGAAGAGTAGAAAGACTTATCTCGACGGGAAGCCCAAGAGGCTGTGGAACACGCAGCTATTGCTCGAGGAGCTGCGGCTCATGGGCGAGTACGGCCTCAGGAACAAGCGAGAGCTCTGGAAGGCCAGATCGGTCTTGAAACAAATAGTGAGGCGCGCCAGAAGTCTGCTTTCCATGAGGGCTGAGGAGAGGGCCCCGTTGGAGCTGCCGTTCAAGGAGAGGCTCTACAAGATGGGGTTCATAGAGGACGTCAATATCCCCCTGGACAGAGTGCTCTCGCTGGACGTAAGGGCCGTGTTGGATAGACGCCTCCAGACCATAGTGTATAAGAGGGGCCTCGCCAAGACGCCCTACCACGCCAGGCAGTTGATAGCCCATGGACATATAGCCATAGAGGGCAGGAGGGTGAGGTCCCCCGGCTTTTTGGTCCCGCGGGATCTAGAGGACAAGGTCTCGTACGCGCCCGGTAGCTCCGCCGCGGCGGGGGTTCAGCAGGCCGAATAGATGGGGCCAGTAGTTGCGGTCCACGGGGGGGCCGGCAGATGGAGCGTCTCCCCTGAGGAGGAGGCGCATGTGCGGCGAGCTCTAGAGGGCGCCGTCGATGCCGGGCTCGCCGCGGTCGCGCGCGGCAATGCCGTCGATGCGGTCGTGGAGGCCGTCGCGTATATGGAGGACTCGGGCGTGTTCAACGCGGGGGTGGGCTCCGTATACACAGTGTCTGGCCGCGTGCAGATGGACGCCGGCGTGATGGACGGCGCGTCGGGCAGGGCGGGCGCTGTCGCGGCCGTCGAGGACGTGAAAAACCCGGTGAGGCTCGCCCGATATGTGCTGGACGCCACAGACCACGTGCTGGTGGTCGGCGAGGGCGCCAGGGAGCTGGCCCGCGCAGCCGGCCTTCTGACGGCCAAGACCGCATTTTACAGCGACCGAAAGAACGAGATGTTCAAACGGATGAGGCAGGAGACATTGGCAGGCCGCTGGCACTATAAAAAGGTGCTGGAGGTGGCGAGGAGGCTCGGGGTGGGCGATACCGTGGGCGCCGTGGCGCTCGATAGAGACGGCAATTTGGCCGCGGCCACGTCGACCGGAGGCGTCTGGCTGAAGCTGGACGGGAGGGTCGGCGATTCGCCTATCCCGGGCGCCGGGTTCTGGGCCGACAACTCCGTGGGGGCTCTGTCGGCTACAGGCGTCGGCGAGGTCATAACGATCACCATGGCGTCTCTAAGGGCTGCCGAGCTCATGAGGGCCGGCCTAGACGTGGACGCCGCGTTGAGGAGGGCCGTGGATCTAGTCACCGAGAGGTTCGGAGAAGACACCATAGGCCTTCTCGGCCTAGATAGGAAGGGCAGAGTGGCGGCGGCGTTCAACACGGCCGCCATGGCTAGGGCGTGGGGCGCGGATAAACAAGTCAAGCGGGTTGCCCTCCGCCGAGGAGATATCTGGCCGTAAAAGCGGAATTTGGCCCTAGGTCCTCTTGCGCCAAGTCTTGGTGTCCGGGTCGAACTTAAAGCCCATCCTCTTGAGCTTTGATATGGTGTTCCTGAACTCGTCCTCAGGCAGTCTGCGGCCCTTCCCCACCTTGACCACAAGCTCGTCGTCCTCTCTCGACACGTCGACAGGCAGCTTGGAGAGCTCGCCCTCGACGTCCACGCTCCTCGACCTTCGACGTCCTTCTTCCTCTCCCATTGGCGCGAGTGGGGTGCTATTTATAAATCATATCAACTGGCTGATCCGTATTATCTTCCTCAGGGCGAGCTCCTCGGCCCACTTGGGCAGAGCCCTATGCAGCAGAGCCTCCTCAACGAGCTCCTCAATCTCGCCGCATTCCCTCCCGCCCTGCTTCCCACATATCTCGACCAAGTACCTTGATCGCGCCTCGAAGAGCTGCCATGTCATAGGCACACGCCTACATTCGTGGTCGTAGGTGAAGCCCCTCTCGAGGTCCCTAAGGTGGAGGTAGAGGTGGGCGGCGGCCTTGGCCGCGTCCATAGGACCCGTCTCGACGTATATGCCTTCCATTCTCGCGTAGCAACTCCTGATACCCGAATATATAGACGTTGAATCCCCCACGGACCGACGTCCGGTTTTAAATATATATACAACAGCTACGCCAATGATAAGCGACTAGATATACTTACTAAGCACGCCGAGAGAATGCGGTTTAAGGCGGCGAATTTTGAAATAAATGGTTATGTAAATACCCTGAGGGAAACGCGGTTTAAGTCGCCGCCTTTTAGTCTTGACAGAAAAGTTTAGCAGAGGCTGGCAGGGGAAAGGGGGAAGGGAAAATGGGTCTTAATCCCGGCAGAACTTCGTCCGCCTTGCCCTCTCGACGTCCTCCTTGCGGTTGCGCCTCACAGTATCCGTATGTACTCCTTCGTCCTCGCGAATATCGACCGCCTCTTAGGCCTGTAGACCTCCCTCACCCCGCCTTCATGGGGCTCCAGGCGGCTGAACTCCAGCTCCAGCCTTCTAACGTTACTCCCATCCGCGGAGCAGTAGGCCCAGCCGCCGAATAACGATATGCAGGCCTCAGAGCCGTCCCTGGCGACGTACGCCTCCACGGAGTACGGGTTCACGAGACCCACCGGCCCCTGCCCGACCAGCTCCGCCATCCATGGGTATCTCCGCAGAACCTTGGCTATCCCCACGATCTGCCTCCCCGCGCGGGGCGCCCACCTCCTAAGCCAATCGACGCCGAACGCCTCCAGCTCCGGATACTCCCTCAGGAGCCGTTCGACTGGGTCGGCCGGCTCGGGAGGCGGCCTCACCGCGCCCGCGTCCACGCCGTCGCCCGAGCTCATGCTCTCATCCTCCTCGCGGCGCTCTTGACGCCCTCGACGGTCGCGCCGGCCGCATTCGCCAGGCGGATGGGCATCCCGTACTCCCTGCAGGCGGCGAGCCAAAGCGCCGCGGCGTCTTCAAGGAGGACGCGGGGAGGGTTAGGGGAGAGGTCTGGGGCATCGTGGACTTCGCCCTAAAAGATATGCACTGCCTCGCTAGGGACTGCGCTAGGGACGCGGTGGCCAGGAAGTTCGTCGCCCCGGCCCTTGAGTTAATTATGTTGGAAAAGGCGGCGAGGGGCGAATTCGACGGGAAGGAGGCGTTGCTGCGCTTCGGCGAGATGTACGCCACCGCTATTGCGGGGGACGGCTCCGTGGAGCGCGGTAGGGTCGTGCTGACCGTCGGGGGAGAGCTTGGAGGCGGCGCCGCGCTCCTGCGGCTGGCGGCCCTTCGCTTGTTCAACGATCTTCTGCCCGATGAGCTGAAGTTCGACATGCATATGTACATGGTGGGGGGCAAGAACTACGTTATAACTGCCTACGGCGAAGATGCCGCCAGACTCATGCGCATTCTTGCCGTCTCCGCGCCCTCCGCCGGCGGAGGGTATTTGAGCCCCAAGTTCGAGGGTTTCGTGGGGGAGGCCCGGGTGGAGGTGCGCCTCGACGAGGGGAGCATAAGGCGAACCAAGCGCGGCGTCGCCGCCGATCTGACCATATCGGAGGGCGGCGTCGACGTCAAGTACAACGTCTATCTGCGTGGGGACCACATCCTGCTCCAATTCATCTCGACGGACCGCGGCCGCGCCGAGCTTGCGGCTCGCCTCCTCAAGCTTGCAGGCGTCAGCGCGGAGATGAAGGAGAAGGGCGGCGAGGGCGAGTGGCAGGTCTGGGCCACCACCGATAGGCTTGCGGCCGGCCGTAAGGAGCTTAGGGACGCCCTCGCCGAGATCGTCAGGAAGGCCGTCGAGAGCGGCTGGGTGGACAAGGAGACGGCCGACCGCTGGCTCGACAAGCTGAGAAGCGGCATCACGCTGAGGGAGGGCTGGCCCAGGTACAAGGTGGGGCTGACCGGCGGCGGCGCGCTTGAGGTCAAATACCGCTCCACCAGCCCCAACAACATAGAGCGCGAGGCCCGGCGGCTTAGGGACATGGGCCTTGAGGAGGGCAGACACTTTACCGTCAAGATGCCGGAGGGCGGAGGGGAGGGCTACGTCTCGATCCTCAGGGAGGGCTTGGCGTACGCCGCCTGGCTTTCAGCCCGCGGCGAGGGGGGGCGGCAGAGGCTCGCGGCCGAGTTCGTAGAGTACATACTCCAGAGGGCCAGAGAGGAGGGCGGCGCCGTCTACGAGAAGGCCGAGGAGGTCGTGGCGAGGGGCAGGGCGGTGGGCTCCCTGAGGCTTGCGGATGTTAGGGGGATTGAGGTCGACGTCGGGGGCAAGAGGTACGTCGTGGACGTCCTCGGCGGAGGGGCCCAATCCGAGGAGGGCAGGAGCGGCAGGACCCTACTGAGGATCGCCATAACGGCGGAGGTGGGCCGCGTGGAGGGCGAGCACACGATTGTGGACCGCGTGGTGCGTGAGTACACAATCACCTTCGGCAGATATGGCAGAAACAACAAGGCCATGGGCTTCGCCACAGCTAGGGCCGACGCGCCGGGAGGCAGGGAGGCAGACGCCGAGAGGTTCTCCGCGCTGGTGGAAGCTCTGACGGGAAAAAGGCCGAGGGTACGCCGCAGGAACGACGGCACCATAGAGATTATATGCTATGAGGAGCACCTGGATGGCTTCGCCCTCTATGCAGAGCTCGCAGAGGACATAAGGAGGTGGCTTGAGACGAAATAACCGTTTTTCCCTCCTCCCTTCCCCCTTTCCTTTTCCTCCCTTCTTCGGATATCTGCGGCGTCCCCTTACAGGGGCACGAAACGGAGCGCCATCCGGGCATCTTAAAATTATATACACAACAGCCAACGTGATAGTCGGCACATGCGGCTTCCCTAGGAGCAGGCGGGAGGTCTACAGATCGCTAGATGCGGTGGAGCTGCAGGAGACCTTCTACAACCTCCCGAACGAGCAGAGGATGGAGAACCTGGCAAGAGAGGCGCCGGAGGGGTTTGTCTTCACCGTAAAGGTCTTCCAAGGCATAACCCACCCGGCCGGCAGCCCCACGTATAGAAGAACGAGGGGATTTAAGCCGGGCGAGGGGCACGGCCTCCTGCGGCCCACGAGGGAAAACCTGGAGCTATGGGACTTGTTCAGGAGGCTGGTGGCGCCGCTTAGGCCCCGGATATATGTATTCCAGACGCCGCCGAGCATGCGCGCCGATCTTCTGAGAGAGGCGTTGGAGTTCTTTAGGTCTATCGGAGGCGAGGGGGCCTTCGTCTGGGAGCCACGGGGGGAGGTAGCGACCGTGAGGGATCTCGACGCGGCGCTGGCCGACGTAGGCGTCTCCCTGGTCGTCGATCCCCTCAAGAGGGGAGTGCCTAGATCTCCTGTACATTACTTCAGGCTGCACGGTCTAGGTAAAGGCGAGGTGAATTATAAATATAAATATACTGATAGTGATTTAATAAGATTAAAACACTCTATAAAAAATTTAAAAAATCCATATATTATGTTTAATAATATACATATGTTTGACGATGCAATGCGGTTCAAAAGGCTCGCGTCCGAAGACGCCGTCTAGAGGTTCCAGGCCGGCACGTCGAGCTAGCGTCTAAGCCTGTAGATCCTCGCGTCTATGGATTTATCGTACCCTATCTCGACCTTTCCCGTCAGCAACAACAGGGCCGGTAGATAGGGAGACCGCTCTATCTCTCTCCTCTTGGCGCCGTTCCTTAGGGCCTCCCTCCACGCACTGTGCAACTTGGACTGAGGCGCATGCCGCAGGGCGCGCTCCAGGAGCTTGGCGGTGGTCCTGAGGCAGGGGCCGTCCTGGCACCTATCGGGAGGGCTCCTCAAGACCTTCACCGAGTAGTATATAAGCGGCGCTGTGACGGGCAGACCTGTCGACGGATCGCCCAAGACCTTGACCGACATATCGCGCGTCGCGAATATCGCCGACCAGAACCTCCTAGCCACCTCGTCGGAGTCGTCTATGCCGAATATCCTCCTGGCGTATCCCCTCACTATTTTGTCCACCAGATCCTCCTCGTCCTCGCCCCTCACCTCGACCCGCCTGAGCTCGGCTATAACCCTATAGGCCCCCCAGTCCTTAGTGCGGCCCAACAGATATGGATCCACGTCGAGTATGTTCCTCGACCTCGACCACAGTTTCTCGAAGAGCTCCGCGGCGCCTACGGCGTCGTCGCCGCAGTTGGCCAGCAGGAGGCCCGACGCCGAGCCCTCCACGGCGTCTAGGAACAAATCGCCGCCGAACGCGGCGCAGGCCCTATCCCCCTTACGCAGGACGTAGAACGACGAGAAGAGCTTCGGCACGTAGCGGACCTCCACGTCGTTGTTATCCACGGTCTCGAGAACCCTCAGCTTGCCCAGGATAGGCCCCTGCGTGATTACTCTGAGCGACTTGACCCTCGACGCCAGCTCCCTAAGCCCCAGTCCCCCCAACATACGGGTCGCCACGTCCACAGAGTCGGGGCGGTGTTCGGAGAGGCACGCATCTAGGCTTATGCACAACATATCGAGCTCCTACCCATACCTTATTAAACGAAGCGCTTGGCCGCACGCCGAGATGTTGCCGACGCGCCCCAGCTAAGCTCCTCGCCATCCTCAGGTCTGGAGGCCCTAGGCCGCCCTCTGTAGCACGGGACGGGGGCGTGGCGCCCACATGCCTTTTTCCGCCGCTGCAAATCGGCGGCCGAACGGGCCGCGCGATATATCGTGCCGCGTCTCCTCGGCCCGCCGCGGAGGGCGTCGCCGGCCAGCATCTTTAATAGCCACGAGGTACTATGCGCCGGGATGAGAGCCTCCGAGGCCGATCGGTGACGTGTTCACGTACCGGCTGAGGTGTAGGTTCTGCATCTACCCTGCACGTTAAGGACCTCCCTCACCGTCTTGCAGAGGGCGGCGGCGCCCAGTTTGGCCACGTAGAGCCAGAGGGGGCCGCGCTCCAGAGGCACGACCTCCGCATCGCTTTCGTTATGACGCGCCACAGAGTCCACAAGCAGATATATAGATTTGCCGAAGGACAGCGCTCTGACCTTTACGTCGAAATGAGGCCAGAACTCGCTACATCTATAAATCGCCACGAGCGCCTTGGAGAAGACGCGAGGCCAGCTGAACATCAGGACGTCCATCCTGACGTTCGCTGAGACCTTGCAAGGGCTGCCGAAGGATATGGTGTACTCGGCAGGCCCCGCCACCGAGAACGAGGGATTCTCGAGCTCCACCTCGCTCACCTCCGGTATATCCATGAGAGGTCTAGAACCCCCCAATTTACATATATCGGTGAAGCGTTGGGAGGCGACAGATAGGCCGAAGCAACACGCACTACGAAACATGCTGGATGCAAGACGGTCTAGAGACGGCTGGCGGGCTTGACAGAAGTCAGTATAAACCGTGGAGTCCATGGCGGGCCCGGTGGGACTCTCGGGGCCATCCCCCTTCGAACCCACGACGTCCGCCGGCGTCGCCGCCTACGGCTTAGGAGGCACGACGGACCGCCGGGTCCACCGCCGCTCTATCCATGCTGAGCTACGGGCCCCTTGACGTACATCTCCCCACTTTTTAAAGCTTTCCGGCTAGCTGACTGGACGCCAGATGAGGCCTAGCTCGTCGGCGTAGCTGTACGCCTCCCTCATCTCCTTCTCGGAGACGGGACGGTTTATATCTGCGTATTTGGCCATGGTGGAGACGAGGTAGTCTGGATGGTACTGGTCCATTATGTTCACCAGCGCCTTTGGGCAGTTCTCCGCTATCCATCTCAACACGGGCCTGGTGCAACAATCCACGTGGCCTGGCAGCACCAGATGTCTGATTATCACGTCCTCGCCTCGCCTACATATCGCCGAGAGGTTCCTCGACACTACGCCGACATATCTAGGCGCCACGGAGTATCGGAGGGCGCATGCGTCGTTGCCGTACTTGAAGTCCGGGAGCCAGATGTCCATTACATGGAGTATGAGGGAAAGGCCTTCTTGGGTTAGGTACATGTTGGAGTTCCACAGCTGCGGCGCGTTGAATCTCCTTGCCGCGAGCTCCCTCAGAGACTCGAGTATGAAGGGTATGTCCGGCGTGGGCTCTCCGCCGACCCAGTTTATGTTCCGCGCCCCCTCGGACCTCAGCTTGATTTGTATCAGGGCCAGCTGGCGCGGCGTGACCTCCGCCCCGTTCTCAGGCCTCTGCGATATGTCCCAGTTCTGGCAGAAGGCGCATCTGAAGTTGCAGCCTGTGAAAAACACCGTGCCGGAGGGCACCAGCGGCGCCTCCTCGCCCATGTGGAGGAAAAAGCTGGCGACCGTCGGCCTGTCCCTCAAGAGGCAAGCGCCTTTGCCCCGCGACCTATCCGCTCCACAACGCCTCTCGCATAGGTTGCAACGCCTCAGCTGTCTGCGGGCCAGCTCTATCTTAACGTCGAGCAGCGAGGCCCTGGGGAGCCTCCTCTCCACTACCGAGGCGTCGGGCCGCTCCTTCTGGCGGAGCCATTCCTCGTCGAAGGCGCGGCCGAGCTCCTCGTGGACTTTCCACAGCTCTGCGCCGTCCATCGAGGCGTAGTCTGCCGGCGCCTCCACGCGCGCCGCTATGTGGAACTTGGCCGGCGCCTTGTTCTTCATGACGGCGTAGTACCACCCCAGCCTCTTCCTCACCGCCGCGTCCTCCCATATGGTAGCCGCATCGGGCCTGTAGAGAGTCCAGGCCACAATATTCTTAGGGCTGTGGTTTTTTGCGTTTTCGTGAGGCTGATGGCCAGAGGCGCGGAGGCGGATCTATACGAGGTGGACTGGTTCGGCATGAGGGCCGTCGTGAAGCACAGGAAGCCCAAACGCTACAGGGATCCGGAGCTGGACAGAGCGATCAGGACCAGGAGGACCTTGAACGAGGTCAGGTTGATGTCTAAAGCCCGCGAGGCGGGCGTCGACGTGCCGGCCGTATATCTCTTCGACGTGGAGCGCGCCGTTATAGTCATGGAGTATATCGACGGCCCTACCGCCAAGGATCTGCTGGAGGGCGGCAGAGACGTGTTGGGCGAGGTGGGCTCCATCGTCGCGAGGCTCCACGCCGCGGGGATAGTCCACGGGGATCTCGCCTTAACCAACGTGATCTATAGAGGCGGCGTTAGGCCGTACTTCATCGACATGGGGCTTGGATACCTCGTCGAGGGCTCGGGCAGAAGGGCGGCGCTCGAGTTCGCGCGCGACGTCAACGTGTTGCTGAGAGTGCTGGATACCTACGGCGAAAGGGGAGAGGAGTACAAGAGGGCCTTCTGGGAGGGCTACTCCGCGCTGGGGCGCCTGGCCGAGGAGGTCCGCGAGGGCGTGAGGCGCATCAGATCGTCCGCCCGCTACGTCGAACGTTGACGTGGGCGTAAAGGCCCCATCTGTCGTAGAGCTTGAACAATTGGGCCTGCTCCGCCGAGCTGGCCTCCCCTCCCAAAACTCTAAGGGCGGCTATCAGCAGGTCGCCCTCTCTATAGCCTAGATTCGACAGAACGACGCCTAGATGCGGCGCAAGGACGTCCACCACGGAGTAGAGGGGCTCGTCGCCGTGGTCCCTAACCAACCTACACAGGACGCCCAGCTCGTGGTACTTCAGCAAATCGCAGGCGGGAACTCCGCCTAGCTTCAACCCCAGCCTCGAGTTGACGACGGCGTTGGGGTCGTCATGCAGAATCTTTAGGGCGAACGCCGAGACTACCTCCGGCGTTACGACCGAGGCCAGCGGGCTCCTCAAGACGCCGAAGGGGGGCACCGCCAGGGTGCCGACAAGCCCCATGTAGACCAGCTCGGCGACCAGCTTTCTCGCCACAGCCCTTCCCTTGTTCATTTGATGATAGATCTCTTGCACGAAGCCAAAACAGGTCATTTTTATATAGACTTCAGCCTACAAAGTTTTGATGTCTACGTAAACGGCGTACTGGCTGCCGAACCGGCCTGGCGCGCATCGGCCCTCCTTGGCCGCCGTCTGCGGCCGGCGCCGCCCGCCCTCGATCCGCGGCCGTCCCCCATTTCCGCTGCGCGCGTCGGCCTCCCGCGCGGCCTCCGATCCCCTCCCTCCTCCCCTCACAGGGAGTATGCCCCGGAAGCCTTGACAGGGGCTAGCCCCCCTGTAAGGCCTCCCGGAGGGTACTGTAGGCGGCTGGATCTGTAGACACCATTTCGAGGGGAGGGCCGCGACGGACGACGAGGCGGCCTTCCGTGGATATTTCGGCGAACTTGGGCTGGAGCTCGGCGAGCTCGAGGATGTGGATAGACGG
>NZ_LCWM02000073.1 GCF_002077075.2 Thermoproteus sp. CP80
GAGACCCGTAGGCCGCACCCTGGTGGTGTTCGGCGGCCCTAAGGCCGGCGTAGACGAGATAGCGAGGATCGAGGGGATAGAGCTGAAGGGCCTGTTTCTAAACTTCATACCGAGGCAAGGCACCGAGACCGTCAGGACAGAGGAGGCCATCTTCGCCGTGTTGGCTCTGCTCAATTACGCAAATATATGTAGCGTAGGGAAGCCCACAAAGGCTGAAAAATAGGTTCGATCCGCCTCCTCACTTCTTCTCCTTCTTGCCCTCGGCCTCGGAGGAGGCCTCTATTCCCAGCTTCTTGGCCTCCTCCTCGGTCGTCATGAACAGGCTAGTCCTCTGCCTTCCGCCCATGCTCCGCAGTAAACTCGCCACTAATAACCTTTTCTGGCCATTGGGCGTCGTGCCCCCTCTTGAGCCGGGGCGCCCATGCTCGCCGTAATCCGCCGTCGGCAGATCCACGGAGGCGGTCGAACCGGCCCCGTGGCCTCCAGCCGGCGGCGAAATCCGCGGGTCGCGGGAGAAGGCTGGACGGCCCCCCTCGACGGCGACCTGCATCGCGCCGTCAACGTCCCGCCTACGGGGCTGTTTTTGTCCGATAGACGTATAAGCAACGCCGTTTGGTTGGGCATGCCGCAGAAGCTGAAGTTCTACGACATCAAGGCC
>NZ_LCWM02000043.1 GCF_002077075.2 Thermoproteus sp. CP80
TGGCGCAGTACGACGTGGAGAGGCACGTCGTCTATGAGTATAGATACGGCGGCCGCCCCTTGGCGAGGGCCGACTTCTACATCTGGTCGTATGGGCCTATGAGCAACGAGGTGTACGACGCCCTTGAGGCCGAGGATTTCGACTTGGTGCAGGGGGAGTTGGGACTTGAGATACGCTATGCGGGCCCCGCGCCGCAGTTGCCCCGGCCGGTGGCGGCTCGGCTCTCCGACGTGGCGGCGAAGTACGGCGGCTGGAAGCCTTGGCAGCTCGAACGGCATGTGAACCAGTTGCTGGGCTTGGACGTCCCTGAGAAGAAGTCGGACTACATGGGGGTGAGGCTTGTCAACTACCTCTACGCCGAGGGGTACAGCCTCGTGCCGAAGGAGCTGCATGGGTGAGTTGCTGCAGTCTCTGAATTTTCGGCGGCTTTGAAATAAGACGGGTGTTTACCGGCGTCCCGCATGAGCTGTACAGCAGGGTGCTACAGGAGGCATGTGTCGATTGGCGGAAGGCTTTGATGCAGGCGTACGGGGGGTTGGCTGATGCGCCGCTGAACCCGCTGGGAAACGCCATAGTTGCCTGCTACGCCTTGGAGAGGTGCTACGACGTCGTCCTCGAACCTGCGGTTGCGGTGCTCGACAGGAGGTTTAACCTCGACGTTGCCCTTAAGATGGGCGACGAAATGTTGATGATTCTGGAGGTCAAGCTACACAGAAGGAACACGCGCATTCCGGAGACCCAGGTGGACGAGATATATGCCCTCGGCTATCACGTCCCTCTACTTAGGAGGGGGATCCGCGTGGGCGCTATGCATCTCTATACCTCGGGCCAGCCGCCTGAGCCGGCGAATAGGTGGACGGTTGTCGCCTATCTGCCGCCGCAGCAACAACAGGTCTCTGTGCATGTGGATGGTGCCATAAATCGGCTCCTCGCAAGGCTTAGGGTGCGGCGTTGATCGGCAACTCTGTAGGAGGCTGGCGGGCTTCCGCTAATCGCTAATGTTAGCGTTGCTGAGGACTGCCTTATTGCGGCTTTCCTGTATCCTGTACCATGTGAACCGCGAACGGCTCTCGTTGGAGCGAGGCTGGGGGCGCGTCACGCGGCCGCGGGCTCTGGGTTCCTGCGCTGCGGGGCTCCGCGGGCCGTTGGGGGCGACTGCCCTTCGGCGCCTCGGCGTGCTACGCCGGCATTGGGCCGAGCCCTATCTTCCTCCTGTATTCGCCGTACGTCTCCATGACTTTTTCGTGCCATCTGTCTAGGCCTTCGGGGTTTTTGGGGTAGTCCAGGTACATGTCCCCTATCTTCTTGGCGTACTGCATGGCGTTGTACAGCTTCATCAGGAGGCCCGGCCTGGCGGCGAACTGGAGCGCTATCCTCATCTTGTCGACGACGGAGAGCGTGACTCCGCGGGACGATATGTCGAGGACGTCCTCCTCGGTGAGGAGCTTCCTGGAGAGGCCGAAGTTGAGGTCGTCGTTGTCCAGGGTCTGCAGCATGAGCCTTATGACGTCGAGCTGGGCCTGCCGGTGGCCCCATTCCTGCATGTAGTCCAGGTTGTAGCTCCACAGCGTCTGGGCGTCGTATCTGCCCTGCGCGAAGGCCTTCTCTATGGCCTTGGCCGCGAGCTCCCCGGTCAGCAGAGCCTGCCCTATGCCGCCTCCGTGCAGCGGGTTGACCGCGGCGGCCGCGTCGCCTGCCGCCACTATCCCGTTGCCTACCAGCGACTTGAGGGGGCGTCTGGTGGGTATGAAGCCGCCGCCCATGTGCACCTTCTCCCTTATCCTGTAGCGGGGCTCCAGGTACTTCTTGTAGTTGGCGTTGGGGTTTATCTTCAGCACGCCCCATATGCCGAGCCCCACGTTGACGAAGTTGGAGGAGTAGGGGAAGTCCCACCAGTAGCCTCCGGGGGATATGGTCTGGTCCAGGTATATCTTTATGTAGTTGGGGTTCTCCACGGCGCCGTCTATGTAGAAGACCTCCCTGTAGGCGTGCGAGACGTCCTCGGGGTGCAGCCTCTCGGATATGGGCCAGGTGTCGGGGAGCTTCGTCCTGACGACGCCCACCGATCCGGACGCGTCCACCACGACCTTCGCCCTGAACTCCCTGTACGTCCCCTGCCTGTTGTCGGTGGCCTTGACCCCGACCACGTGGCCGTTCTCGAGTATCGGCGCGGTCGCGGTGTGGCCCTCGAAGAACGCCGCGCCTGCGTCGACCGCCTCCCTGACCAGCCACTTGCCCCAGTTGAATCTGTCCAGCATGTAGCCCTCCCCGGCGATCACGTACTTGGTCCTGAGGTCGGGGCTGTAGAGCTCGACGCCCTTTATCTCGTTGACCAATATCCTGGGGTTCGGCGTGAGGAACCTCGACATCCTGTCCACGTGGTGTTTGCCCAGGGCGTCTCCGCAGGTCTTGACGCCGACCTTGTCGCCGCTTTTGGAGTCCATGAGGGCGACCTTGAAGCCCCTCTTGGCCAGGTTGTAGGCGGCGTAGGCCCCCGCCGTGCCCGCTCCGACGACCACCACGTCGAAAGACTGGGACATGGCCCCATCTCCCGTTCCCTATTTAAAGCCTTTTTCGTATCACGGGGCCACTGATTTTAATCCGTGCGTAGCGTCGGCCGTGACGAGCCCGAAGGCCAAGGGGGCCTCCAAGGAGAGGTCCGTAGCCAACCTCCTGTGGGATAGGGGGTGCGCCGTCCTGCGGGGGTGCTCCTCGGGGGGCGGCGTCAGGAAGCGCTTCGTCCCGGACGTTGTGGCCGTCTGCAGGGGCCAGGTCCTGGTGTTGGAGCTGAAGTACAGGGCGAGGAGGGCCGCCATAAGGGTCGAGGGGGAGAGGGTGGAGGGGCTTCTGGAGTTCGCCTCGCGTGCGGGGGGCAGGGCGTACGTCCTGGCCAAGTTCGGCAGGGGGCCGTGGAAGGTCTTCGAGGTTGGCGGGCCCGGCGCCATCTCGATAAACGGCGATATGTACGACAGGGCGCCTGAGCTCGACCACCTCCTCGCCTCCATCTTCAACAAGCAACTGATATAAGGACCCGCTTGGGGTCCGGCGTGGAGGACGTCAACGCGCTTCTGGAGCTCGCGAAGGCGAAGGCCAGGGAGCCTCTGAAGTACGCCAAGGTCCTCTACGACCCCAGGAGCGGGACGTACCGCCTGAAGCTCGTGCTTCTGAGGCCCATGCCCTTCTCGGCGCTGAGGGAGATCGCGGCGGCGGCCGAGGCCAGGGGGTACCAGGTCTCCATCTACGCCCCGCACGCCCGGGCCATCCGCCTGGACCTCAGGAAATAGTTATAAAACCGGTTTCGGGGGTCTGCATGCAGGTGAGGTGGTTCGGGCACTCGTTCTTCCTGGTGGAGGCGGGCTCCCTCAAGATATTGGTGGATCCGTGGGCGACCCACCCGCTGTCCCCG
The DNA here is from genome assembly GCF_002077075.2 of Thermoproteus sp. CP80. GTDB lineage: Archaea > Thermoproteota > Thermoprotei > Thermoproteales > Thermoproteaceae > Thermoproteus. The sequence goes on from NZ_LCWM02000043.1 coordinate 3,407, forward strand.
ACGACCGTGGAGGAGGTGGCGGGGCTTCGGCCCAACTATATACTCGTTACACACGACCATCTGGACCACCTGGGGGAGTCGGTCGAGATATCCAAGAGGACGGGCGCGCCGATAGTGGGCACCTTCGAGCTGTCGCTGGAGGTGGCGGAGAAGGGGGTCCCCGAGGCCCAGACCGTGGGGATGAACATAGGGGGGACCGTCAAGCTGGGGGACGGCGTGGAGGTCTACATGACGCCGGCGCTGCACACGGCGAATAGGGGCGCCCCGACGGGCTTCGTGATATCCACGCCCGAGGGCAGCATCTACCACGCGGGGGATACGGGCGTCTTCGGCGATATGGAGCTGATAGGGAGGATGTTCGACCTCGACCTGGCCCTGCTCCCCATAGGGGGCTTCTACACCATGGGGCCTCGCGAGGCCGCCTGGGCGGTCCAGCTCCTGAGGGCCAAGTCGGTCGTCCCCATGCACTACAACACCTTCCCCGTGATAAAACAGGACCCGGAGGACTTCAAGTCGAGGGTGGAGGCCGTGTCCAGCAGCAAGGTGTACGTAATGAGGCCGGGCGAGTCGCTGAGGCTCAAATAGGGCGCGGCTTAAAGCCTAGACGACCTCCAGCTCCCTGTAGGCGTTGCAGAGGAGCAGATCCACAGCCCTGCAGGGAGGGGAGCAGCCGTCGCACTTCAGGCGGCCGCCGAGCGCCTCGGCGATCCAGGCCTGGTCGAAGTTCCGGGCGTAGAGGAACAGGCCTTCGGCGAGGCCGCCGTCTATACGCCTCAGCTGCTCCCGGCTCTCGACCAGGTAGTACCCCCGCGCCGCGGCTCCCGGCCTCAGCAGCGGCCTGATCCGCCGCCCTCTGGCCGCCAGACCGTCGACCAGAATCAATATGTCCGGCCTCACCTCGGCCGCTAGCTTCAGCGCGACCTTGTTCCTGGTCCTCAGGGCCACGGCGATATGGGCCGAGTCGAGCGCCTTCATGAGGCAGGCGATGTCGCCGTCCACGTAGGGGATCACGTTGGGCTTGACCGCCTCGCAGGTGGGGACGAGCAGGGGGAGGCTAGACTCTATTACCTCATCTGCGTATAGGCCTATCACTCCTCCTCCCCCTCTTCGCCCTCCTCGGGCTCCTCGGCCTCCTCGCCGCCGCCCTCCTCGACGTACAGCACCCCTATCTCCTTGAGCTTGTCGTAGAGCTGCTGGACCGCCACCGCGACGTCCCCCTCCGACTTGGCGCCCGTGCAGACTATCTTCCCGGAGCCGAATATCAGGACCACCACCCTGGGGTCGGACATCCTGTAGATGAGGCCTGGGAACTGCTCCGGCTCGTACATGGTGTTTTCGAGGAGCAGGGCCGCCTGTTCTAGGTCGACCTCGGCGTTGAGGCTGCCGGAGGCCACTATGTTCTGCACCTGGACCTCCGGGTTCAGCGGGACGTTCGCCCCGTGGTCGTTCAGGAGCTTGACCAGGGCGTGTACGGCGTTTTTCAGATCGCCCTCGTTCTTGGCGCCCGTGCAGACCATCTTCCCGGTCCTGAAGATAAGCGCGGAGATCCTCGGCTTGGTGAGCCTGAGGATCAGGCCCGGGAACTGGTCGGGGTTGTACTCGGCGACCGGCAGCTTCTCGGCCAGCTGCTCCAGGTCGAGCTCGACGCCGAGGTTGACGGTGGCCACGATGTTCTCTATCTTGTGGGAGGGGCCGTGCCTTCTAGAAGAAGCCATATCCACTTTTTAAACCATATTTAAATACATGGGCTTTAAAAACTCCGGGGCGGGCGGCCGGCCGCCATCCCCCCTTTCCTCAAGGCGCGTATACGTCTGGACGCCCTCCCGCAGGTGGACGCCGGCCTCCGCGCAAAGCTTATATAGCTCCGCGTGGTGCGGCCCGTGGGCGGCAAGAAAAGACCTACCCTAAGCCAGCTCGCCAAGAAGACCGAGAAGACCCAGCAACAGCAGCAGCAACAAGCCAAGGGCAAGAAGAAGGAGGAGGGCGGCTCCAAGAAGGCGGCCCAGTCCGCCTTCGACAAGCTGCTGGAGGCCATATCTAGGGACGTCCAGTCCATGCCCGTGGTGACCGTGTACGAGGTCGCGAGCAAATACGGCGTCAAGATGACCGTGGCCAAGAGGGCCCTGAGGGCCCTCAGGGACAAGGGCGACTTGGTGCTCGTCGTCAAGGGCCACAGGACTGAGGCATACGCGCTGGCGCGGCGCGCCGCCAGCTAAAGCCTCGTCTCCCTTTTCAGCTCTATCCTCTTCCTGAGGTTGACCACGCCGAGCTCGTGGAGCTCCACCACCCCGAAGGACCTCAGGAGGTTCAGCACCTTCTTCAAGGCGTCGGGCTCGGCCTTGGCCGTCCTCTTCAAGTCGTCGAAGAACCTCAGGAGGCCTACGCTGGGGTAGTTGGAGAGGTAGAGGAGGACCGACTCGAGGATGCGCCTCGCCTCCCGCGCGTCTACGCCCAGGACGTCCGACGCGGCCTCCACCAGGCGGGAGAGGTCGACCTTGGCCTCGGCCGCCTCCTCGGCAACGGCCGTCTCCTCGGCGGGCACGGCCGGGGGCCGGGGCGGGGCCGCCGCCTGCCTGGCCTCGGCTTTTTCCACCCTCTTCTCTTTCTCCTCCCTACTCTCCTGCGCCGCGGCTTGCCTGGCCTTGCTTTCGGCGGCCGCCTCGCCTCTGGGCTTCTGCTCCCTGGGCTTCTCGGCGGGCTTCTGCCTGGGGGCCTCCTGTCCGCCCTTCCCCCCGGCGAGCTCCAGGAGGCTCAGCTGGCCCTTCTTCCCCCTCTTCGCCTCCTGCCTCGCCTGTCCCTGGTAGAGCCTTAGGGTGAGGGGCCCTATGGATATCTCCGGCCCGTCCGCCTCGCAGCCCTGTTTGGCGCAGAGTATCGAGGCGGCGAGGACGCCCAGGAGCTCACTGTTCTTTAAGTCCGCTTTCCTGCTCAACATTGAAGCGCCAGTATGCCACCTTCCCGCGCCGCACCTCCCTTATATAGCCCTCCTTCTCCAGCATCTTCAAGACGTAGAAGATCTGGCTGTGGCTCATGCCGGTGAGCCTCATTATGGCGCTGGTGGTGAGCTCCCCGTGTTTCTTCAGAAGCTCCAATATCTGGTCCTTCCTCTGTAGGACCTTGTCCGTCTGGCGACGGGGCATATAGCAATGGTCCCACGGGTTTTTAATCTTGGGGACTATAAAAAAGGTATTATCCCTCTATTCGAAGAGCTTCACCATCTTTCTATTCTTTAGGTACATGGCGTAGTCGATGTAGATCTTGTCGGCGATCATCTCGTCGACTTTCGGCACGTCGGCCTTCTGCCTCTCCAGGACTGCGTCTGTGACGTTTAGGACGAAGGCGTTGGAGCCGGCGCCGGAGCCGAAGGTGACCAGCAGTATCTTGTCTCCGGGCTTCGCCTGCTCGAGGACTCTGGCGAGGCCCATGAGCGCCGACGCGTTGTAGGTGTTGCCTATATGGGTCACCACGATGCCCGGCTTGACCTTGTCCGGCGGGAAGCCCAGCATCGAGGCCGCGCGCATGGGGAATCTGCCGTTGGGCTGGTGGAATACGGCGTATGCGAAGTCCGACACCTTGTAGCCGTGCCTCTCCATCAGGCCCTTGGCGGCGCCGACGACGTGTCTGAAGTACGCCGGCTCGCCGGTGAACCCCTCGCCGTGCATGGGGTACGGCGATCCCTCTCTGCGCCAGAAGTCGGGCGTGTCGGAGTTGTACGTATATATCGTCTCGAACTCCGCCGCCACGCCGTCCCTCCCTATCACGTACGCCACGCCGCCGCTGCTGGCCGAGTAGTCCAGATGCTCCCCGGGCTCGCCTTGCGACGTGTCGGTGCCGACCGCCAGGCCGTACTCTACCCGCCCCGACTCAACCAGGCCGGCTATGGCCACTATGCCGTCGGAGGCGGCCTTGCAGGCGAACTCCATGTCCACTGCGAAGACGTTGTTGGCGAGGCCGAGGGCGTCTATCAATATGGACGATATGGGCTTCACGGCGTAGGGCTTGGACTCCGTGCCGGAGTAGACGGCCCCTATCCTCTTGGGGTCGACGGCGCCTCTTCTGAGGGCCCTCCTGGCGGCCTCGGTCGCTATGGTGACTGCGTCCTCGTCGTAGCCCTCGACGCTCTTCTCGTACACCAGATATATATCGACTATCCTGGCGGGGTCGTCGCCCCAGGTCGCCGCTATGTCCTCGGTCCTGATCCTGTACTTGGGTATGTAGGCCCCCCAGGAGACTATGCCCGCCTTCATGGCCTCGGCCTGAACTTATAGCCGTACATCACGAGGCCGTATTTGCCGTCGACGACCACCCTCCTGAAGACGACCTCCATCCTCTGCCCGGCCTTCAGCTTCTCGGGAGCGGCGTCCACTATCTGCCCGAGGACCTTCACGGGGCCCAGCTTGACGAGGCCTATCACCAGCGGCTTCTGCTTCATATAGTCGGTGGGCACCGACCTCAACACGGTGAACTCCACCAGCTCCCCCTCGTGGGGCAGTTGGAAGTCCTCGAGCTCGGATGAGCCGCATCTGGGGCATTTGACCACCGGCGGGTAGTAGACCTCCCCGCATTTCCTGCAGCGCCTGGCCGCCAGACGGTAATAGCTAGGTATGTTGCGCCAGTATAGGGGCACCGATTCGTGCTCCATAGGCCCTATCTCATAGCCATTAATATCTTTTGCTATAACCCCAGAACGACAACGGTCGAAGTGGCGTCGACGCCGCCCATGGAGTGGATCACGCCTATCGAGCCGTCGACCCTCTTGAAGGGCCCCCTCCCGACCAGCTGCCAGACGACCTCCACGGCCTGGTAGACGCCGGTGGCGCCCATGACGTTGCCCCTGCTCTTAAGCCCGCCGCTCAGGTTGGCCCTGACCTCGGAGCCTCCCCTAAGCGAGGCGAGGAGCCCGCCGCGGGGGGCAAGGCCCAGGGCCTCCGCCGCGAGGACGCCCAATATGGAGTAGGAGTCGTGGACCTCGGCCGTCGCCACGTCGCGCGGCGTTATGCCGGCCATCCTGTACGCCCTCTCCGCGGCCTCCCTGGCCGAGTAGAGCACGTCGTAGTCCTGCCTGGCGTTGAAGGGCACGGCGTTGGCGGAGCTCCACATGCCTAACACCTTGGCCACGCCCTTCCTGCCGCAGAGGATCGCCGCGGCGGCTCCGTCGGCCATGGGCCCCACGTCGTACAGCCTCAGCGGGTCGCTGACGAGCTCGCTGTCGAGCACGTCCTCGAGCTTCGCCTGCTTCCTTATGTAGGCGTAGGGGTTGGAGGCGCCGTATTTCCGTCTGCACCATCGCCGTGCCGTTGATCCACACGTCTGTCATCGAAAACTTGATAAGGCAATATATTAAAACGTTGAGTGGAGGAAGTGATCGAGGCCCTGGACAGCGGAAGGCTGAAGCTCCACGAGCTGGACAAGGCGCTCGGCGACTCCAACAGGGCGGCGGAGTACAGGAGGAGGTTCCTGGAGAGGAAGCTCGGCGTGAGGCTCGAGGCCATCGGGTCCACCGCCATAGATTTCAACAAGGCCGTGGGCAGGAACATAGAGAACCCCATAGGGGCGGCCCAGATACCCATAGGCGTGGCCGGCCCTCTGCTGGTCGAGGGGAGGTACGCGAGGGGCGCGTTCTACATACCGCTGGCCACCACCGAGGGCGCCCTCGTGGCGTCGGTGAATAGAGGCGCCAAGATAGTCACGGAGTCCGGCGGCGCGCGGGCCGCGGTCGTCAGGGACGGCATGGCCAGAGCGCCCCTCTTCAAGCTGCCTTCGCTGGCCGACGCAGTGGATTTCGTCGAGTGGGTCGGGGCCCACAGGGAGGAGATAAGGAGGGCGGCGGAATCCACCACGAGGCACGGGAGGCTTAAGGACGTCCAGCCCTTTATAGTGGGCAACAACGTGTGGCTGAGGTTCGTCTTCGAGACGGGCGACGCCATGGGGATGAACATGGCGACGATAGCCTCCGAGGCCGCCGCCAGATATATAGAGGAGAACTACCCCAGGGCCGAGCTCGTGGCCTTGAGCGGCAACATGTGCGTGGACAAGAAGCCCAACGCAGTCAACTTCCTCATGGGCAGGGGGAAGACGGTCGTGGCGGAGGCCACGATCAGAGGGGACGTCCTCTCGCGGCTGGGCGTCACGGCTGAGGCGGTCCACGAGGTGAACGTCAGGAAGAACCTCCTGGGGTCGGCTCTGGCCCACTCCTACGGCTTCAACGCCCATTTCGCCAACATAATAACCGCCATATTCATAGCGACCGGGCAGGACGTGGCCCAGGTGGTGGAGTCCAGCATGGGCATCACCTGGACGGAGCCGCGGGACGGAGGGCTCTACATCTCCGTCACCCTCCCCAGCCTGGAGGTGGGGACGGTCGGCGGCGGGACCGGCCTCCCGACGCAGAGGGAGGCCCTGTCGATGCTCGGCGTAGCGGGCCCCGGAGACCCGCCGGGAGCCAACGCCCTCAAGTTCGCCGAGATCGTGGCCGCGGCCGTCCTGGCGGGGGAGCTCAACTTGATACTGGCGCTGGCTAGAAACGAGCTCGCCAGAGCCCACCAGGCGCTGGGCCGGTCTAGGTAATAACTTGAGCTATTTTGTGTGAAAACTGCCTTATTTTCGGAATCACATTCTCTATGTGCCAAAGCGGATTTATGAAGACGATCAGCCAGCCTTTCTTGTTGGGCAACTCGAATATACCAACTTTATAGTTCATATACTTCACCATCACGTACTGGAAGTCGCCGAGGCTCTCGTCCTGGTTCTGCCTGATTATGTTGACCAGCTCGATCAAGTTGGAGACCTGTCTGAGCGTCTTGGCCGTCAAGGTGTTGGGCAGATGGTGTATCACCGGCACGCCTCGCGGGTCCAATATGGTGACCCCCTGTATCACCTCGCCAATAACCTCTGTGAGGAGGATTTTCTTGAGGTCTGTCGACATCGTTGTCTTCGTCTCGTTCTTATGCGGCGAAACGTAAATGACCATTATTCTCTTTTCACGCGGCTCTTTATTAACTTTTCCCTCCGGCGTCCGCGGCC